>NZ_CP024903.1:3091350-3400486 GCF_003330765.1 Burkholderia pyrrocinia
CCCTTCACGTTGTTCTTCGTCACCACATACTCGCCGTTCGATCGGCGGTACGCGCGCACGCTGTACATCGCATCGATCGCGCTGCTCGTATCCACGGTCGCGGGGCTCGCGTTGACCAGCGTGGTGTCGAGCGCGCCGGTGGTGAGGTTGAACGCATCGATGTTCGGCCAGAGCGGCCCGCTGCTGCTGAACCAGTAGCCGACGAACAGATGGTTGCCGGCCGCGTCGATCGATTTCGCGCCGCTGTGCGGCAGCGTGATCACCGGATTCGGCTTCGTCGTGTTGCCCGCGAGCCAGCCGTGATACACCTCGATGCGCGTACCGATCGATGTCCAGTCGTTACTCCCGACGGCGCCCTGCGCGAGCACCATCGTGTCGCTGTCCGCGAGGTAGACGATGCGCGTCAGCGGCTGGATGCTGGCGGGAACGCGGGTCGCGACGCCCGGCCCCCACGACGGCTTGCCGCTCGCGTCGAAACCGGTCAGCGGGTAGTGGTAAATCGCGCCGGTCTTGTCGAGACCGGCCCACACGCCGCCCTTGCTGTCGATGCTGAACCCGCTCGTGACGCGCTGCGTCGTGTTGAACGCGGGGCCCGGAATCGATCCGTCCGGAATCGCGATATAGCCGTTCGCCGCGTTGAAATGGAAGAAGTAGAAGACCGGCGGGTTCTGGCCCGCCGCGACAAGGATCCGGTTCGCGCCGACGGACGTGAGCAGCCCGAAGTGCTCGTCGCGCTGCGTGTCGCTCATGTTGATGCGCGGGTCCGACGGGTACGTGAACGGATCGACCGTGTTCGCGACAAAGGTGCCGCCCGCGCTACCGCTGTACACATGCGTGGCGCCATAGAACAGCGCCCCGTCCGTGACCGGGTCCGGCGCGGCGATGCCTTCGAAGTTCAGCGACTGCAGCGTCCACCGCAGGCTGCCGGCGCTGCTGTACGCGTGAATGTCGGTGGCGCCGTTGCGGCCGAGATCCCAGCTGCCGCCCCATGGGTTGTTGAGTACATAGAGGTTGCCGGCGGTGTCCTTGCCGATCCCGGCGACGCGCGTGAAGCGCTTCGCGCCCACCTGCCCCTTGATGCCCGTCGTCGTGTCGAGATAGCCGCCGCGCACGCCGAACGTGCCGGCCAGCGCGGGCCGGCCCGACACGGTATAGCGCTTGATGTTCATGTCGGGGCCTTCGTCGCCCACCATGAGCTGTCCGGCCGCCGCATCGAAATTCAGTGCCGACGGCTGCGACCCGGCCGGCATCCGGATCGTGTTCAGCAGCGCGCCGGCCGGGCTGAAGCCGATGATCGAGCCCGCGCGCTTCTGCGCGACCCACACGTTGCCTGCGCCATCCACCGCGAGCGCGCCCGGCCCCGATACGCTGATGTCCCGCTGCCAGACGCCGTCGGTGGTGAACACGCACACGCGATTGCCGTAGAAGTCGCTCGCATAGAGCAGCGAGCCGGCCGTCGCGAGCCCGGTGACGACGTCGATGCGCGGCTGATTGGTTGCCGCACTGACCTGGATGACCCGGTCGCGATACTTCGTGGCGCGGTTGTACCGCCCGACCGCGCCGCTGCCGTAAGTTTTGCCGGGCTGCAGCGCGACGAACAGCGAGGTCGCGTTGCCCGTGATCGCGCTGCCCTGGAATTCGGAATGCGTGCCGATCGAGCCGATGCTCTTGCCGTTCTGGTAGATCGCGACACCGCCTTCATCTTCGTCCCACATCGAGGCTGTGTAGATGACGCCTTCGGGCGCGACCCACATCGAACGCGCGACGTTGCCGACGTGAGCCGCAAGCGTGCCGTACGTGTTCGCGATCCAGTCGGTGGTGTTGCCCGCGTGCGCGGCCGGCGCGATCGCGGCGATCGCTGCGGCAAGAAGCGCAGCCTGTATACGACGTTTTCCAGCGACCATGACGGATGCTCTCCTGAATGGTGCAAACATTCACCTGACGGGTCGGCCGGCCAGATGGCTTGAAATCCGCGATGCGTAAATTCTTCCCCTGAATCATCTGGCGCAGTCAGTATTACGTGCGGCATGCCTTCGATAATGAGCAGGGCGAGAATAGCGTTATATAAATCGAAAAAAATTGCGGACCGCACGCGCCGTCGCGCTTTTCACCGGCTCGGCGTCAATCGCGGCGCCGGTGGCGACCACTTGCCCTGACGGCAGGCGCGGCTGGGCGACAGTGAATGTTCACTTACACGCTCGATCGGGAATGGGGAGAGTCGGGTTTTCACCCACGAGAATATCGCCGCTTGTTCAAGGACGACATATTGAAACTGCGAGCGCCCTTTCCGGCGAATCGGAAAAACCCGCCGCATGCAATGCGGAGCCCTTGCATCAAATAAATCGCCGGCCTGAATCCATTTCGAATCCAGGCCGGCGAATATCATTTACCGCCGGGCAGGCAACGCGTTGCCGCGCGAGCGTGATCAGTCCGGCGTTTCCCGCGCCAGTTTTACCTGCCGCCGTGACCGGTCATTCACGATCTGGTGACGTCGATGGTCCGTCATCTTCTTCCATCCGCGCGCTTCGTCCCGCGTGCGCAGGCACGCGACGCAGTAGCCCGTCCTGCCGTCGAACGAGCACACGTCGATGCAAGGCGATTTGACCGCCATGCTTATTGCCCCCTCGTCGTCGGCACGACTTCGACGGTGACATGCGACAGATCCTTGAACCGCTGGAGCAGGCCGTGATAGAAGCGCGAGTCCCGCTTCGGGTCGTCCGTCGCCACCGACACGACCGCGCTCATGTGCCCCGGCCCGAGACGCCAGACGTGCAGGTCGTTGATCGTGTCGCCACCGCCTTCGATCGTGCTGCGCACGTTGTCCGTCAGCCGACGGTCCGAACGCATGTCGAGCAGGATGCCGCCGGTGTCGCGCATCAATCCGTATGACCAGTTCGCGATCACCAGCGCGCCGATGATGCCGGCCAACGGGTCCATCCAGAGCCAGCCGAACGCGCGCGCGAGCACCAGCCCGACGATCGTCAGCACGGAGACTGCCGCGTCGGCAATCACGTGGACGTAGGCCGACCGGATGTTGTGATCGCGCGCCGCCGCCGCAGACGCGCCATGGTCGTGCTCCTCGAACGCCAGTTCGTGGTCGCGCCCGTTCAACCGGACAATGGCCCTGAATGCATGCGGCTCGGGGATGTTCTCGACCGACTCCAGGCACGCACCGCGCACGCTCATCGCGAACGCCTGCCGCGCGCCGTCCGGACGGATCGTCGTGATCGATGCAGCCGTGATGTCGCCGAGCGTCGCGCCGGCAATCGCAGGTGCGATCCGGAACACCGGCGGCACGCCGTCTTCGAAAATCGACACGGAGAACGCGCCGCTTTGATCGAAGACCTTGTGCGTCTCCTCCTCGTGGTCGTGGTCATGACCGTGATCGTCATGCCCATGCCCGTGGTGATGGCCATGATGATGCCCATGACCGTGCCCGTGGTGGTCGCCGCTCAGCAACCAGACGCTCGCGATGTTGACGAGCAGGCCGACAACCGCAATCGGAATGGCCTCGCCGAAATGGATCGGAACGGGTGCGAGCAAACGCGCGACCGCTTCATAGCCGATCAGCAGCGCGATCATCGCGAGCACGATGGCGCTCGTGAAGCCGGCCAGGTCGCCGAGCTTGCCCGTACCGAACACGAATCGCGGATCGGTCGCATGCCGGCGCGCGTAGGTGTACGCGAGCGCAGCGATCAGCATCGCGCCCGCGTGCGTCGACATGTGCAGCCCGTCCGCGATGAGCGCCAGCGAGCCGAAAATCGACCCGCCGACGATCTCGGCCACCATCATTGCCGCGCACAGCCCGATCACGATCCAGGTTTTGCGCTCGTTCTCTTCGTGCGCGGCGCCGAGAAAGATGTGGTCGTGCCCGGCACCGAAGGCCGCATTCTTGAATTCACTCATCCCCGCACCCGATTACTTGAAGTAGCTGTGAACGACTTCGATCAGCTGTTCGGTCGCGCTGCCCTCATGGGCATCGGGACCGTCGGCGTCGACCAAATGGCTGCGGATGTGATCTTCAAGAACGACCGCAAGCAGCCCGTTCATTGCGCCGCGGCTGCTCGTGATGAGCTGGAGGACTTCGTTGCAGCCCCGCTCCTCCTCGAGTGCGCGCTCGATGGCCTCGACCTGCCCCTTGATGCGACGTACCCGATTCAGCAGCTTCTGTTTTTCCCTGACGGTGTGACTCATGACGACCTCTCATATAGGGAGGGGGAGTATATACCGAAGGGGTTCTCCATATAGGGTGGAGGGGTATATGTCAGGTCGGTGCAAGGCAGGCACCCGGAACGGTCTCGATAACGTGTCGAAAGCGATGCGGCCGCACCCGCCATCAGAAGTCGATGCGGCCGCGAATCTCGTCAAACCACGAACAGCAGTGCGGCAAACACCGCATAGAGCCAGCCGACATGTGCGAGCTGGCGGCTGAGGACCTGCTTCGCACGAAACGACCATTGCAGGAACACGATGGCCGCTGCCGTCACGCACGCGGCGAGAATCGACGGGGTGGCCAGATGCCACGGCGTGAAGAACAAACCGAATGCCGTCGGGATCGTCGCCTGGATCATCATCGCACCACTGATGTTGGCCAGCGCGAGCCGCTCCTTGCCCTGCCGCACCCAGATCACCGCGTTCATGATTTCCGGCAGTTCGGTCGCGATCGGGCTGAACAGCAACGCGGTGAGCTGCGGGCTCAGTCCGAGCCACGGGCCGACGGCTTCGATCTGGCGGACGAACAGATGGGAGGCCGCGAAGATCACCACGAGCGCGCCGGTCACTTGCAACGCGACCCAGAACATCGTGGGATTCGCATCGCGCGGGCGGAGTTTCAGGGGTTCGAGTTCTCCGTGTTCGTCGCCATCGCCGGAGGCGGACAACTCCTTCCAGCAATACACCGCATAGGCCGCGAGAAACGCAAGGCCAAGCAAGGGCTTGAAGCTGAACAGGACGAGGCCCAGCCCGATCTTCACGACGAAGATCGCAAGAAACCAGAGCTGGTCGCGACGAAGGCGTTTCGTATCGGCGTCGATTGCGCCGGCCCGCACTTTGCCGACACGACGCGCAGTGGCCAACAACGCAATGCCGACGACCGCATAAGCAACCGTGCTCAGCGCGAGCGGGCCGCCGATTGCCGCGCCCACGCCGATTTCCTTCTGGGCGGGCGAACTGCCGAATGCAACGGCCACCAGCGTGACGACGCTCTCCGGCAGGGCGGTGCCGAACGCAGCGAGAATGGTGCCGGTCGCCGTCTGCGTCAGATTGAGTTTCTGGCCAAGCCACTCAACGCCATTGACGAACGTTTCGCACGAGAAATAGATGATGCCGGCAGCGGCGATGAGCAGAGCGAAAGTCAGGATCATGACTGTCGCTCCTGAACGAGGAGGCGGGGTACCAACAGCATTTTGCAGTTCTCCACGAGCCGGGCCGCCAAAACCAATGACGCAACCCTTCGCCCGGCTCGGGTGGAAGGGATGCGTCAAAGGTCTCGCCAGGCCGTGGTGAAACGGCTGCCGACGCCATGGCATTGGGTGCCAATTATGTTGACGGCGGCGCTTTGCCGAGGGACGGCAAAGCAGACTACTCCCCTAAGACGGGCGGAATTATAGCCGGCTATCGCGTCGATAGGCTAGCGTGCCGGCGTTTACGGGGGCGAATCCGTTGGCGGGCCGATCTCGGGAATATCTCGCTGCGTGCCGCGTTTACTGCATGTGCCGCCGTCCGCTGGAGACGTTCATGCCGTCTATCGGGCGCGCACCGCGTTTCAACGCTAATGGAGGCAGCCATGGGTAGCTGGTATCGAATCGCCGCTCTCGTCGGCGTGGCCGGGCTCGGCGCAACATCGAATGCCGGTTGGGCACAGCAGACCGTCAAGGCGACGCTGATGTCGAACGGGATTCAGCTCGAGACGCATCACGTGAAGGCCGGCCGCATCAAACTCGACGTCGCGAATGCCGCGAACAACAACATGGAGCACGAACTCGTCGTGCTCAAAACGAATCTCTCCGATGACGCGCTGCCCGTGAGCAAGGGACAAGTGGTCGAGCACAAGCTGACCAAGATCGGGGAAGTCGAGGATATCGCACCGGGCAAGCGCAAATACGCGTCATTCAAGCTCACTCCCGGGCACTACGTCCTGATTTGCAACAAGCCCGGGCACTACGAGGCAGGCATGCACACGGTACTCGCCGTGACACCGTGAGCCTGGCGGGGCGCCCCGGACGAGCACTCGAAGCACCGATTTGGCCATCCATCCCGCCGGTGATCGGTCGTCGAATGCGGGCAACCGGGTCGACACGATCAGATAAGCGCCCCAAAGTTAACTTGTAGAGATAGCGACATCCACGTAGCTTTATCTACATGGATACCCTTTCGACGTGGTCGCTTCTCGTTCTGACCCTGCCGACGGAAAACGCGACGGCCCGCATGCGGTTCTGGCGCGCGCTCAAGGCGAAGGGCTGCGCGGTGCTGCGCGACGGCATCTACCTGCTTCCATACACGAACGAACGCGAAACCATGTTGCGCGAACTCGCGGACGCCATCGCGGAAAGCGGCGGGACAGCCCATCTGCTGCGCGCACCGAGCCTCGACGCATCGCAGGAACAGGAATTCCGTGCGCTCTTCAATCGCGACGAGGACTACGCGACCTTTGCCCGCGCCCTCGCCGACGCGCGCAAGACACTGGCCGGGCAGTCCGCCACGGAACTGACCCGCATGCTGCGCCGCCTGCGCAAGGATTTCGACACGCTCCATGCAATCGACTATTTCCCCGGCGACTCGGCAACCCGCGCGAAAGTCGCGCTGCAGGATTTCGTGACGCTGGTCGACACCGTGCTGTCGCCGGGCGAACCGCACGCCGCGGACCGCGAGATCCGGCCGCTCGCGATCGACGCGTATCAGGGTCGCACCTGGGCGACGCGACAGCGCATGTGGGTCGACCGCGTCGCGAGCGCGTGGGTGATTCGTCGTTTCATCGATGCGCGTGCCCGCTTCGTCTGGCTCGCGTCGCCGGCGGACTGCCCGGCCGATGCGTTGGGCTTCGATTTCGACGGAGCGAACTTTACCCACGTCGGCGAGCGTGTGACGTTCGAGGTACTGCTCGCGAGTTTCGGGCTCGACCAGGATCCGGCGTTGACGCGGCTCGGCGAGATCGTGCACGCGCTCGACGTCGGCGGCCCCGCCGCGCCGGAGGCGGTCGGCTTCGAGGCAGTGATGGCCGGCACGCGCCAGCGCACGGAAAACGACGATCAACTGCTTGAGCAGATGAGCGCAGTGCTCGATGCGCTGTATGCGCACTTCGCGTCGAACGGAACCAACGAGAGCGGGGCACGTTCATGACTGCCGGTATCGCCACGGCCGAACCGACTTACGCGCTGGGCAAGCTGGTCGGCTACATGCTGCGTCTCGGCACGTTCGGATTCGGCGGGCCGGTCGCGCTCGCGGGCTACATGCGCCGCGACCTGGTCGAGCGCCGCGGCTGGATCACCGAAGCGGACTACAAGGAAGGGCTCACGCTCGCCCAGCTCGCGCCGGGACCGATGGCCGCCCAGCTCGCGATCTACCTCGGCTTTGTGCATTACCGGCTCCTCGGCGCGACGCTCGTCGGTTTCGCGTTCGTGTTGCCGTCGTTCCTGATGGTGCTCGCGCTCGGCTTCGCGTACGCGCACTTCGGCGGGCTGTCGTGGATGCAGGCGGTGTTCTACGGCGTCGGCGCCGCGGTGGTCGGCATCATCGCGATGAGCGCGTACAAGCTCACGACGAAGACCGTCGGCCACGACAAGCTCCTGTGGGCCATCTTCCTGACGCTCGCGGCCGTGACCTTCATCACGGAGTCGGAAATCGCGTGGCTGTTCATCGTCGCCGGGCTGATCGGCTGGCTGTGGCGCGCGCCGCCCAAATGGCTGCACAAGGGAGGACTGAACGCGGTGGCTGCCGCCAACCTGCCGGCGGCCAGCGGCCTGCTGAGCAGCATCGACATGCCGCAACTCGTCCAGATCGGCGTGTTCTTCACGAAGGCCGGCGCATTCGTGTTCGGCTCCGGGCTCGCGATCGTGCCGTTCCTGTATGGCGGCGTCGTCACCGAGCATCACTGGCTCAACGACAAGCAGTTCGTCGACGCCGTCGCAGTCGCGATGATCACGCCGGGGCCGGTCGTGATCACCGTCGGCTTCATCGGGTATCTGGTAGCGGGCTTCCCGGGCGCACTCGTCGCCGCGCTCGGCACGTTTCTACCCTGCTACCTGTTCACCGTCATACCCGCACCGTACGTCAAGAAGTACGGCCACCTGCCGGGCGTCAAGGCATTCGTCGACGGCATCACGGCGGCGGCCGTCGGTGCGATCACGGGCTCCGTGCTCGTCATCGCGAGGCGTTCGATCGTCGACATGCCGACCGCCACGGTCGCGGTCGTGACGGTCGTGCTGCTCTGGCGCTTCAAGAAGCTGCAGGAGCCGGTGATCGTGACCGCTGCGGCGTTCCTCGGGCTGGTGGCCTACCCGTTGCTCCATCACTGATCCGAAGTCGCAGTTCGCGGGCGCGCGGGTCCGCCACGGGCGCCGCAGAAATGAAACGCCGCCGGCAAGCCGGCGGCAAAGGGCACGCACGATCACGTCGTGCGCACCCGAGGCACGCGGTACTGCGCATGCGCGCAAAAGCGGGAGAGAAGGCGGCGCGCCAAGCCCTGAATGGCCGCTCAGTTCTGCGTGAGCGGATTCAGCGTCGTGCAGAGGAAGCCCGTGCAGTTCGCCGGCTTGAAGTAGAACGACGCCGTGCCGCCGAGCGCGAGGTCGCCGAGGTACGCGGTGCCCTGCGCGCCGAGATTGTTCGATTGCTGGACGAAGCCCGCGCTGGTCGTCTGCACCGTGGCCGATTGATACGTGAAGGTCGGCGACTGGGTCTGGTCCTTCACATAGACCCATGCGGAATCGCTGCCGAACACCATCCCACCCTTCGCGCGATAGCCCTTCGCCCCTTCGCTATTGGCCTGCGCGATGAAATCGCTGACGGTCGTGGTCGGCGTCAGCGCATCGTACGCGTAGGTCGCGTTCGACGCGCCGTTCTTCATGTACAGGTTCGCGGCGACCGACCCGACCATCATCGGGCCGACAAACCAGTAGCCCGACTGGCCCTGGCCGTTCGCCTGCGCGAGGAACGCGGCCTGGCTGCCCGGCGTCGCGGCGCTCGCATACGTGAACGTGGCTGACGAGCCGCCGTCTTTGCGATAAAGATTGCCGTACGTGAGCGGACCTTCGTACCGGTAGCCTTGCGCACCAGCCGTGTTGGCCTGGCTGATGAAGCTGGCCGCATCGGCCGGCGCGGCGAGCAGCTCGTATGTGTAGGTCTGCGCGGCGCCGTCGTTGACGAAGATCGAGCGGATCGCGCCGTCGACCGAGTAATAACCGTCGCTCAGGTAGCGGTAGCCTTTCGCGCCTTCGCCGTTGACGAGCGTCAGGAAGCTGGCCGCATCCGCCGCCGGCGACAGCGCTTCGTAGCGCAGCGTCAGCATGCTGCCGCCCGATCCCGACGAGCCGCTGCCGGGGCCCGGCCCACCGGTTCCGCCCGTGCCGCCGGTGCCGCCGGATCCCGATCCGTTCGACGGGGTCGAAGACGCGGATGTCGAACTATCGTCGCCGCCACACGCGGTCAATGCCAGACAGGTCAGTGCGATCAATGCTACGGCTTTCATAGGAGTCACCTCGAAACGGAAAGGACGAACGTAGCCAGCGCGCGCGGACGACGCCGCGCGCACCAACCCTCATGCATCAGGAATCGGCCAGCGGGCGCGCGCCGGCCAGCAGGCATCAGTTGACCTGCAACTGGCCGCCGCGGCCGAGGCCACCCTTGACGTCCTGCGCCTTGTAGCTGCGCAGTGCGACAACCATCTTGTTGTACGCGTCGATGAACGCGACGACCGTCGCCTTGCCTTCCGGCGTCGTCGAGAAGCCGGCAAGCGCGCCGCCCACGCCACCGCCGAAGCCGCCCAGCGCCGCGCCGTAGTTGGTCGCTGTCGAGCTGCCTTCCGCCGCCGCGATCTGCACGGCCGAGCGCACGTCGAACAGCGTCAGCGTCACGACCGATGCCTTCGTCTGCAGGTGGCCGGCCACCGCCGCCACCGCGCTGTTGCCGATCAGCCCGCCGATCATGCTGCCGATGCCGGCGATCGGCGAATCGTTGATGACGATCTGCGGTTCCATGTAGTAGTCGGCCGCGACACGCTGGCCCTTCTGCTGCTTCGAGCCTGCGCGGTATTCGCCCGAGCCGCGCTGCAGCTGCGTGATGCGCGACAGGCGCGCGTCGCTCTTCTGGTTGCCGATCGACGTGATCACGAAGCAGTTCGACTGCTGGACGGCCAGGCGCAGCAGCGGGTCGATGGTCGTCATCTTGGTCGCGCTGCCGAACGGGCCCCACCAGTCGGCGTTGCGGCCGTCGTCGACGGCGATCGTGCCGAGCGGCGACGCGCAGCGCTGCAGCCCCGAATCGGCGCCGGCGCTCGTGCCGCCTGCCGCGGCGCCCGTCACGCCGGCGTTCTGGCCGCCGGGCGTCACGATGCCGCCGCAGCCGGCCACGGAAGCGCAAAGCGCTGCGACCAGCGCACCTTGGGTAAGACGATGGGAAAGGATGGTCTTCATGTCGTTATCGATCGATAGAGTCGTTGTTCGGCTTATGTGTTCGTGCGAACCTCGATAAGCCCCCCGGCGTGGCGCGCGATGATGGTCTCCCCGCTGCTGCCCCCGTTGCTTTCTGCCCGGTCAGTAGTACCAGTTCGTCTGATTCCAGACGCCGTAGTACGGATAGCCCGAGTACCAGTAGCCGTAATAGACGTCACGCCATTGCGTGCGCCATTTCCAGTCTTCTTCGTCTTCTTTCTTGGCCTTGCGGGCGAGCTCGAGCAGCTTCTTCGATTCCTTGTCGCCGCGGCCCGCCGCGATCGACAGCCACTTGTCCGCTTCGCGCGGATCGGAGCCCATTTCCTCGAGGCCGAACAGGTAGAAACTGCCGAGCGCCTTCTGCGCCTGCAGGTCGCCGCGCTCGGCGGCATCGCGCATCCACTTGAGGGCCTGGTAGCTGTCCTGACGCACGCCGTCGCCGCGGAAATAGCGCAGCCCGAGGTCGTAGGCGGCCTTCGGCTGGGTTTTCGCGGCTTGCTTCAGCGCGACAATGCGCGGAGCGTCCCGATCTTCGGCATCGTCCTTATTTTGATAGGACACCTGATCTTTAGGACGATCGGAACAACCCGTGTCGTCGCAGATCCGCACCGTGTTGCTGGTCACGGACGGATCCTGCGCGCACGCGGCCAATAGCAACAGCAGCCCCGGTGCGAGTAAACGGCGATGCATTGGTACTTTCCTCAAGTTTTATTTGCGCCGACTGCTTCGCGCGATCCCTCCCCGCGAGCGCGCACCGGTTTGCGCGCGGCGCGGCGAATACCATCTGCCAACGCCGACACGCAGCCCAAGGCTCTCTCAGGTTCTCTTTTCGTCTTGCATTACCACTGCACCGTCGAAGCCGGCGAAGACAGCGAGAGGCACCGGGCACCGCCCCGGCATTCGTTCAATTCCGCCGCCGAGTCCGTTGCGGCGCCGTCGGGCGGTGAATCGATCGCTGACGTTCCCGTTTTTTTAAAGCACGCTTCATCGACCGTCATTTTCCAGTTTCAAATGATACATATCGGTCTATATCATAGTCAAGACAACTTGCAATCGCGCGTCATGGGTGGGCCCGCCAAGTTCGGGAGGCCGGTGGCGAGACCGGATGTGACCAAGCGGTACGATGCTAAAATAGTAAGTCTACGCAGTCGGAAGGATCAGGGAGGGAACCGTTCGTGCGAGCCAGCAAACGCCAGTTGGTGGTAGACAAAGCTACCGAACTGTTCTCGAAGCACGGTTTTCATCCGGTCGGGGTCGACTGGATCATCGACGATTCTCGCGTCGCCCGAATGACGCTATATCGGCATTTTCCGAGCAAGGACGAACTCATCCGGGAAGTGTTGGCCCAGCGTTACGACCTGATCGTAGGCAGTATCGACGCGCAACTGCAGCACGTCGCCAATCCGGTCGAACGGGTCAAGACGATCTTCGACTGGTACGAAGCGTGGTTCAATACGCCGGCATTCGCCGGTTGCCTGTTCGAGCGCGCATTGGCCGAATTCGGAACGGCGTATGCGCCCATCTCGGATGTCGCGATCCGCTATCGCCGCAAGATGGTCGAATGGATCGCCGAACTGCTCGCCGATCTCGTTTCGCCCGAAGCGGCAAAACGGCTGGCGACCGTCTATATGATGCTGCTGGACGGTGCGACAGTAGAAGCGCGAGCGTTCAACAATCCCGCGTCTGCGGGGCGCGCGTGGCAAGCCGCGAAATCGCTCCTGGAACAGGAAATACGTGCCGACACCGAGCATGCGAAACACGCGGACGCCCATACGCAACACGCATGACGGGTTTTCCCCCGTAGGTAAGCGCGCTCGACCCGACGACAAAGATATTGCGTCGGTGATCGGGCATTGCGCCGGAACCCGCTTACCTCGAAAACAGACTCACTATTTTTGCAGAATGTCGCAGATCTGGCCCACGGCCCGTGTGATGTCGCTTTTTATTCAAAGACAACTTACTGAGACTGCTTAGTCTCTAGCTTCAAGTGCAACACCCCGAATAAGTTAGGGTGTTGCGATGAAGAAGACGTACAGGCATCCGAGCCCGGAAGAGCGGGCGGCGATCATGATCGAGAGCAGCAAGAACACGAGTGTGCGTGCAATAGCGAGATTACCCGTTCACCGCCCACCTCACGCCACAGCTCAGACCAGCGTTGTTCATTGAACGCATACGCTACGTCATCCCTGCACTGTTATTCGAAGACTCGAATCCAGTCGCGGATAACAGCCCACGAAAAGAACAATCCCAGGGGAATTTCAATTTGGAACATGAATATTCTGTCCTTGGCGGCCTGAATCGAGCCGTCATCGGCCGTTATCTGAGCATGGTTTCCGCAATCGCGGCCTCGGGTATCGGTGTCTTCGTCTTGTGGGCAGTTGACCTGGCTAAGCGTCTTGGTGTTGCCGACCACGTTCCCGGTCTGGTGCTATGGCCGGTCACGGCAAGCCTTATCTACGCAGGTCTCTACTGGCTGTTCGACAAGCACGTATGGAAAATCGGCGTCATAGCCGACCTTCTGAAGGTACCCGACCTAGCGGCCAAATGGCATTGCGACGGACAGACCATCAACCCTGATAAGACCCTGTGACCTGCCCCCGGTTTTAGTCCGAAGTGCAGTTAGAGTCCGAGGTTAAAAACTGCTGCTTCGCGTCGTGCGCCCGGGCGAACTGCGCAGGCGTCAGATAGCCGAGCGAACTATGAGGCAGCTCGGTGTTGTACTCGATACGCCATTCCTCAATCAGCCGCTTGGCGTGGCGTATTGAGACGAACCAGTGCTCGTTCAGGCATTCGTCGCGGAACCGCCCGTTGAAGCTCTCGATATAGGCATTCTCCACCGGCTTGCCAGGCCGAATGAACGACAGCGTGACACCTGCTTCGTAGGCCCATGCATCCAGCACCTTACCAGCGAACTCCGGCCCGTTGTCGACCGTGATGGATGCGGGTAAGCCCCGCATCTCCTTGAGCCGCTCGAGCACTTGCTGCACTCGTAGGCCCGGCAGCGAAGTATCGACCTCGATGGTCAAGCACTCGCGCGTGTAGTCGTCGACCACGTGCAGGCATCGAAACCGCCGACCATAGGCCAACCCGTCAGAAACGAAGTCCATCGACCAGCTCTGATTCGGACCTGTTGGTAACGGCAGCGGCGTGCGCTCGACAGCCGCAATACGCTTGCGTCGCCGCTTGCGCACGCTCAGCCCCGCCTTGCTGTACAGGCGCCAGATGCGCTTGTGGTTGGCGAAGCAGCCATCCCGCTGCAACAGCACGTGAATCCGGCGATAGCCGTATCGGCGCTTCTGCGCGGCGATGGCCATCATCCGGCCAGTCAGCGCTTCGTCGTCAACTCGGCGGCGTGATTCGTAGTGGAACAGCGAGCGCGAAATCCCTACCAGCCCGCAGGCCCGGGTAACACCCATGGCACGTTCGGTCATCAATATCCGGACCGCTTCGCGCTTGGCCTGCGGGCTTGCTACTTTCGAGCCAGCAGGTCCTTCAACGCGGCGTTGTCGAGCATCGATTCGGCCAACAGGCGCTTGAGCTTGCTTTTCTCCTGCTCCAGTTCCTTCAGGCGCTGCGCTTCGGAGATCGTCATCCCGCCGAACTTCGCTTTCCAGTTGGAGTAGGTCGCTTCCGAGATGCCGTACTTGCGGCACAGCTCCGCCGGCTTCAGGCCAGCCTCGGCTTCCTTCAAGATGCCGATGATTTGTTCTTCGGTGAATCGCTTTTTCATCGCCGTTCCTCTCTGGAACGGACTCTACACCGTCACCGTACTAAACGCGGGGAGCAGGTCAATGAACGGGATGAACATTGCAAATACCTTTCAAAACGCCGCACGGGACACGCCATTCCGGGGTTTACCTGGGCTGACTTTGCCGAGGGAGCATGCTTAAATAAATCAACGTGATTTATTTAATGCGTCGACATCCGGCGCGACATGGAAGGAGACGCCATGAGAAGCCCGCACATCGGCCAGGGAAGCAATTCGGCCAACGTGCGCCGTTACAACGAGCGCTTGCTGTTGAAGGCGCTGCGCCGTGCAGGCAGCGCGTCCAAAGCCGACCTCGCCCGCCACGCGAACATGACGGGCACGGCGGTCGGCAGCATCATCGCGTCCCTTGCCGACGCGAAGCTGATCGAATTCGCCGGCCGTACCGAAGGCCAGCGCGGCCAGCCGGCGTCGCTGATTCGCGTCGATCCCAATGGGGCATTCGGTATCGGCGTACGCATAGATCGCATGCGCATCGAAACTGCGCTGGTCAACTTCGCAGGCGACGTAATCGGCTGCCGCTCCCACGACACCCTGCTCCCTCCACCCGCGACCGTGCTCGAACTGGTTCGCCGCGACATCGAAGAGATGCAACGGCTTCTGCCCGCACAGGACCGCGATCGACTGGCGGGCGTCGGCGTGGCTCACCCCTTCAACCTGGGTAGTTGGCTACGCGAACTTGGCCTTCCGGCCGAAGCCTTCCGCGCGTGGGCGGAGATTGACCTGGCCAGCGAACTCGCCCGCGTCATTCCGCTGCCGGTGTTCAGCGAAAACGATGGCAATGCTGCCGCCATCGCCGAGCTCTTTTACGGCTGTGGCCGTCAACGCGACAATTTCGTCTATTTGTTCCTCGGACCGGTAATCGGTGGAGGGATCGCGATCGACGGCGACTGCCTGCACGGCCGCACCGGCAACGCCGGCGATTTCGCCGTGATGCCCGTACAACCGAGCCGCCTGCGCTCGGCGCCCGCGCCGCACGGCGCCTGGGACATCCTCCTTACGCGTGCGTCGCTGAGTGCGCTGATCCGGCATCTCCGCTATTGCGGCGAGACGGTCGACAGCCGCGCGGATCTCAATGACTGCATCGCACGCGGCCTGCCGGCCGTCGACGAATGGATCGACGATTGCGTCGATGCCCTCGCGTTCGCCCTGCGCGCGGTGCTGTCGGTACTCGATTTGCCGGTTGTCGTCCTCGATTCGGACATCGATGCCGGCCTGCTCGACACGCTCATGCAGCGTCTAAGCGTGGCGCTCGCCGACATCACGCCGGAAGCGCGCAGCGCTCCGGAACTCGTGCGTGGCTCATTCGGCGCCGACGCCGGTGCGATCGGTGCCGCCACGCTACCGATGTTCTTCAATTTCTCACCGCGCTCCGGCATCCTGCGAGGTGCAGGCCTGGATACCCAAGAGGTCGCTTATGTCGCGTTCTGAGTCGCCCCGCCCGCTGCTCGAGATGCGCCGGATCAGCAAGACGTTTCCGGCCGTGCGTGCACTCGACAACGTCAGCCTGACCGTTTATCCGGGCGAGATCCATTCGCTGATGGGCGAGAACGGCGCGGGCAAATCGACGCTGATGAAGATCCTGTCGGGCGCGTACCGCGCCGACGCCGGCGGCGAGATCCTGATCGACGGCGAACGCATCGACATCGACGGCCCGCTCGCCGCGCGCGATGCGGGCGTCGCGGTGATCTACCAGGAGTTGTGCCTTTCGCCGAACCTGACCGTCGCGGAAAACATCTACGTCGGCCGCGAACTGCGGCGCGGCAACCGGCGCTGGGGCACGATCGACCGCGCGGCGATGGCCCGCGGCTGCCAGGACGTACTCGCGCGCCTGGGCGCATCGTTCGGGCCCGACACGCTGGTCGACACGCTGTCGATCGCCGAACAGCAGCTCGTCGAGATCGCGCGCGCCGTGCACACCCGCGCACGCATCCTCGTGATGGACGAGCCGACGACGCCGCTGTCGTCGCGCGAGACCGAGCACCTGTTCCGCCTGATCCGCCAGTTGCGCGAGGAAGGTCTCGCGATCATCTACATCAGCCACCGGATGGCGGAGATCTACGAACTGTCCGACCGCGTGTCGGTGCTGCGCGACGGCGCGTACGTCGGCACGCTCGAACGCGAATCGCTGTCGGCCGATCGCCTCGTCGCGATGATGGTCGGCCGCGACATCTCCGGCTTCTACAAGAAGGAACACGCGCCGTACGACCCCGGCCACCTGCTGCTGTCGGTACGCGACATCGCCGACGGCGCGCGCGTGCGCGGCTGCAGCCTCGACCTGCACGCCGGCGAGGTGCTCGGCATCGCGGGGCTCGTCGGCGCGGGCCGCACCGAACTCGCGCGGCTGATCTTCGGCGCCGAATCGCGCGTGCGCGGCGACGTGAAGCTGGGCGACCGCACGTTCGGCGCGCACTCGCCGCGCGCCGCGATCGACGCGGGCCTCGTCTACCTGACCGAGGACCGCAAGCGCCAGGGCCTGTTCCTCGACATGAGCGTGCGCGACAACATCAACATCTCGGTCTGCAACCGCGATGCACGACTCGGCGCGCTCGACCTCGCACGCGGCGGCGAACGCGCGCGCGACGCGATTGCATCGCTGTCGATCCGCGTACCCCACGCGAACGTCAACGTCGGCGCGCTGTCGGGCGGCAACCAGCAGAAAGTGCTGCTGTCACGCCTGCTCGAGACGAAGCCGCGCGTGCTGATCCTCGACGAACCGACGCGCGGCGTCGACATCGGCGCGAAATCGGAAATCTACCGGATCATCAACGAACTGGCCCGTGCCGGCGTGGGCGTGATCGTGATCTCGAGCGAGCTGCCGGAGATCATCGGCGTCGCGGATCGCGTGCTCGTGATGCGCGAAGGCGAGATCGCGGGCGAACTCGGCGGCCATACGCACACGCCCATCACGCAGGAAGCCATCATCGCGCTCGCCACCGGCTCGCAGGCCGAACTCGCCGACGCGCACTGAGCCCCGCTCTTTCATTTCACTCTTACATTCAGGTTACCGAAATGATCAACCCGACCAAGCAGCGGAACCTCGCTTCCGCGACGGCCCATCCGGTGGGCGATCGTACTCCCCAGTTGCGCGCCGCCGCTCATCGCGCACGCATGCAGTCGCTGATACGCACCGCCGGCATGCTGCCGGTGCTGCTGGTGCTGTGCATCGCGTTCGGCTTCCTGACCGACGGCTTCTTCACGCTGCAGAACCTGTCGATCGTCACGCAGCAGGCGTCGATCAACATCGTGCTCGCCGCCGGCATGACCTTCGTGATCCTGACAGGCGGCATCGACCTGTCGGTCGGCTCGGTGCTCGCCGCTGCGGCCGTCGCGGCGCTGCTCGCGTCGACCATTCCGGGCTGGGGCTGGCTCGGCGTGCCCTTCGCGCTCGCTGTCGGCCTCGTGTTCGGCGCGATCAACGGCGGCCTGATCTCGTTCCTGCGCCTGCCCCCGTTCATCGTCACGCTCGGGGCGATGACGGCCGTGCGCGGCGTCGCGCGCCTGATCGGCAACGACACGACCCTATTCAATCCGCAACTGCCGTTCGCGTTCATCGGCAACGGCACGATCCTCGGCGTGCCATGGCTCGTCGTCATCGCGTGCGCGGTGATCGCGATCTCGTGGTTCATCCTGCGCCGCACGGTGCTCGGGATGCGGATCTATTCGGTCGGCGGCAATCCGGAAGCAGCACGCCTGTCGGGCATCAACGTGCGGGCGATCCAGCTGTTCGTGTATGCGGCGTCGGGGCTGCTCGCGGGCCTCGGCGCAGTGATGTCGGCCGCGCGACTCTATGCAGCCAACGGCCTGCAGCTCGGCCAGTCCTACGAACTCGACGCGATCGCCGCGGTGATCCTCGGCGGCACGAGCTTCGTCGGCGGCGTCGGCTCGATCGTCGGCACGCTGATCGGCGCGCTGATCATCGCAGTACTGACGAACGGTCTCGTGCTGCTCGGCGTGTCCGACATCTGGCAGTACATCATCAAGGGGCTCGTGATCATCGGCGCCGTCGCTCTCGATCGCTATCGCCAGCGCGATTCGGCACGCACCTGACACCCTTCCCGTCCATTCAACCTTGCGGCGCAGGCAGGTCCTCCTGCGCCGCCCGCCCACCGACCTCACGGAGACACAACGACATGTTCAAGCACAAAGCCGCCCTGACCGCCGTCGCCTGCGCACTCGCATTCGGCGCTTCCGCCGCACACGCGGCCGACAAGCCGCTCAAATCGATCGGCGTCACGGTCGGGTCGCTCGGCAACCCGTACTTCGTCACGATCGTCAAGGGCGCCGAGGCGCGCGCCAGGCAGCTCAACCCGAATGCGAAGGTCACGGCCGTGTCGGCCGACTACGACCTGAACAAGCAGTTCACGCAGATCGACAACTTCATCTCCGCACACGTCGACATGATCCTGCTCAACGCCACCGACCCGAAGGCGATCGAGCCGGCGGTGAAGAAGGCGCAGGCGGCCGGCATCACGGTCGTGGCGATCGACGTCGCGGCGGCCGGCGCGAACGCGACAGTGCAGACCAACAACGTGAAGGCCGGCGAGCTGGCGTGCGACTACATCGCGAAGAAACTCAACGGCAAGGGCAACGTGATCATCGAGAACGGTCCGCAGGTGTCGGCCGTGATCGATCGCGTCAACGGCTGCAAGACCGTGCTCGCGAAAAACGCGGGCATCAAGCTGCTGTCGAGCGACCAGGACGGCAAGGGTTCGCGCGAAGGCGGAATGAACGCGATGCAGGGCTACCTGACGCGCTTTCCGAAGCTCGATGCGGTGTTCACGATCAACGACCCGCAGGCGATCGGCAGCGATCTCGCCGCGAAACAGTTGAATCGTCCGGGCATCGTGATCACGTCGGTCGACGGCGCGCCCGACATCGAGGTGGCGCTCAAGTCCAACACGCTGGTGCAAGCGTCGTCGAGCCAGGACCCGTGGGCGATGGCGCAGCAGGCCGTCAACGTCGGCTACGGAATCATGAACGGCCAGAAGCCGGCCAATCCGATGATCCTGATCGAGCCGACGCTCATCACGCGCGACAACGTGAAGGCTTACAAAGGCTGGAGCTCGCACTGACCCATCCCAACGCATCCCAGGCCTGACACAACCATGACATCCTTGACCCAAACGCGCGCGTGGCGCGCGCTCGCCAGCCACCGGGACGCCTTGTCTGACGTCTCGATCCGCGCGCGATTCGACAGCGACCCGGAGCGGGCATCGCGCTTCAGCCTCGAGGCGGCCGGGCTTTTCGTCGATTACTCGAAGAACCCTGTCGACGACGAAACAATCGCCCTGCTCGTCGCGCTCGCGCATGAGGCAGGTGTCGATGTGCATCGCAACGCAATGTTCGCCGGCGAGAGAATCAACCGCACGGAGAATCGCGCAGTGCTGCACGTCGCGCTGCGTGACCGTTCGGGTAGGAAGCGTATTGTCGATGATGTCGATGTGTCGCGGCTGGTAAGCGACGTGCTTGCCCGGATGCGGCGCTTCTCCCATGCGGTCCGCTCCGGTGAATGGCGTGGTCACACGGGCCGTCAGATCACCGATATCGTCAACATCGGCATCGGCGGCTCGGACCTGGGTCCCAAGATGGTGTGCGAGGCGCTCAAGCCATACGCGCATGAACGGTTGCAGATGCATTTCGTCTCGAATGTGGACGCAGCCGACATCGCCGAAGTGCTCAAGTGCGTGAACCCGGAGACGACGCTGTTCATCGTGTCGTCGAAAACGTTCACGACACGTGAGACGCTCATGAACGCCCACACCGCCCGAGCTTGGCTGCTCGAAGGCGGTGCACCGGACTCGGCGATCGCGAAGCACTTCGTCGCCGTTTCGACGAATGCCGCAGCCGTTGCGGAATTTGGCATTGATACCGGCAACATGTTCGAGTTCTGGGACTGGGTGGGCGGACGTTACTCGTTGTGGTCCGCCATCGGGCTGCCCATCGCGATCATGGCCGGCATGGACGCGTTCGAGCAGCTGCTCGACGGTGCGCACGCGATGGACCGTCACTTCGCGCAAGCACCGCTTGCTCGCAACCTGCCCGTCCTGCTCGCCATGATCGGCATCTGGCATCAAAATTTCCTCGGCACGACGAGCCACCTGATCGCCCCATACGATAACTATCTGCACCGATTGCCCGCGTATCTGCAGCAGCTCGACATGGAAAGCAACGGCAAATCAGTGACGCTCGACGGCGAGCGCGTCGATTACGCCACCGGTCCGGTAATCTGGGGCGAGCCGGGTACGAACGGGCAACACGCGTTCTTCCAGCTCCTGCACCAGGGTACCGCGATCATCCCGACCGACTTCATCGTGTGCATGCGGCCGCATCACGCATTCGACAATCACCAAGCCGTCCTCGTCGCAAACTGTTTCGCGCAGTCGGAGGCATTGATGAACGGATCGCGCTCGACAACCGAACCGCACCGCAATTTCGAAGGCAATCGGCCAACGAACACGATTTGCCTGGACACGCTCGATCCAGCGTCCCTCGGGGCGCTGATCGCACTGTACGAACACAAGGTATACGTGCAAGGCGTGGTATGGCGGATCAATTCGTTCGACCAGTGGGGCGTCGAACTCGGCAAAAAACTCGCGGTTGCGATCGAGGACGAGTTACTCACCCCAGGGCAGGTTCACTCGCACGACGGCTCGACAAACCAGCTGATCAACCGCTTCAAGACGCAGCGTCACGCCGCGGCCTGACATCCCGGATCCCACGATGAAGTTACCGCGACTGGTCATCTTCGGCGAAGCCCTGACCGATTTCATTCGAGACGACACGAACCGCTGGCACAGCGTTGCTGGCGGCGCATGCTGGAATGTCGCCCGCGTCGGCGCGCGCCTGGGCGCGTCGACCGGCTTTGCCGGTGCCGTGAGCGCCGACATATTCGGAGACGAGCTCATGCAAAAGAGCGCCGAAGCCGGCCTTGACATGCGTTTCACGCAGCAGGTCGACCGCCCGCCGCTTCTTGCCATGGTTGTTGCGACGCAGCCGCCCCAGTATTTCTTCATCGGCGAGAATAGCGCCGATCTCGCGTTCGATCCGACTGCACTGCCTCCGGATTGGCTCGAGACCGTCGAGATCGTTCATTTCGGCTGTCTCGGTCTGGTGCGCGAGCCCCTCGCTTCGCGTCTGATCGAAATTGCGCTTGCCGTGCGTGCTGCGGGCAAGCGGATTTCGTTCGACCCCAACTTTCGCGCGCCGATGGCCAATCCATCGTACCGCGACACCTTGCGCACGATGATGGGTCTCTCGGACTACATCAAGGTGTCCGACGAGGATCTCATCGGTCTGTTCCCCGAGTTCGACGAGGCAGCTGCACTCGCGCAAATCCGTGCATGGGCTCCGCAGGCTGCGGTGCTCGTCACGCGCGGAGCGGCTGGCATGGAACTCTTCGCCGGCAAGGAAACGCTGGTGCAGCCGGGATTCAAGGTCACGGTCGTCGACACGGTCGGCTGCGGCGACGCATGCGTCGGCAGTTGGATGACAAGCCTGCTGATGAGCCCGGAAGCCGCCGCGGCCGAACATCTTCGATTCGCCGCCGCCTGTGCGGCGCTCGTTGCCTCGCGTGCCGGCGCATATGCGCCGACGGCGACCGAAGTACAAGCGCTGATCGAATCGGCAAACGCAACCGCGAGCGCAGCCCAATGAGTGCGCACACCCCGTCTTCCGGTACCCCGGCTCCGTTCGAATTCGTGCTGTTCGGCGGCACCGGCGATCTCGCAATGCGCAAGATCCTGCCGGCGCTCTACTCCGCTCATCGCGATGGCCTGCTCGCACCCGAAGGACGCATCATCGCGGTTGCGCAGAACGATCTCGATACCGCCAGCTACCTGAACTGGGTCGACGCGTCGGTGCGGCCGCACCTGACGCAGGCCCGGTTCGATGAAAGCGCATGGCGCGATTTCTGCGCACGGCTCTCGTACGTGGCACTTGACGCAAGCCAGCCTGGCACCTTCTCGCGCTTGGCCAACGCGCTCTCGCCGACATCATCACGCCAGATTTTTTATCTGGCGACAGGACCATCACTTTTCGTGCCGATTTGCCGCGCGCTCGCGCAGGCAGGGCTCGCCCCGTCGACATCGCGAATCGTGCTCGAAAAACCGCTGGGCTACGATCTCGCCTCGTCGACGACGATCAACGATGCGGTCGGTCAAATTTTTTCCGAAGAGCAGATCTACCGAATCGATCATTACCTCGGCAAGGAAGCCGTGCAAAACCTGTTCGCGCTGCGGTTCGGCAACGTGATGTTCGAGCCGTTGTGGCGTCGTGAATGGATCGACAACATTCAGATCACGGTTGCAGAGGAACTCGGCGTCGGCGGGCGCGGCGGGTTTTACGATCAGACAGGTGCGCTGCGCGACATGGTGCAGAACCATCTGCTTCAGTTGCTCGCGATCGTCGCGATGGAACCGCCTCAATCGATGGAAGCTGACGCGGTCCGCGACGAGAAGCTGCGCGTGCTGCGCGCGCTCAAACCGCTCACCGAAGAAGCGTTGCATCAGAGCGTCGTACGCGGACAGTATCGCGCGGGGGCGATCTGCGGGCAGTCGGTGCCGGGTTACCTCGACGAATCCGGGATCCGGACCGACAGTACGACCGAAACCTTCGTCGCGTTGGTGGCCGAGGTCGAAAACTGGCGCTGGGCCGGCGTACCGTTCTTTCTCCGCACGGGCAAGCGACTGGCACGACGCGCGGCTGAGATTGTCGTCACATTCAAGCGCCCACCGCATTCGGCGCTCGGCCCAACGGCGCTGTGGGCGGGCTCGAACCGGTTGACGATTCGGCTACAACCGGATGAATCGATCCGCCTGAGCACACTCGCGAAGCGGCCGGGGCTCGGCATGACCCTGCAAGGCGTCTACCTTGATCTCGCGTTCGACCGATTCTTTCAGCAAGATCGGATGGAAGCGTATCAGCGCCTGTTGCTTGATGTGATCGCCGGTCGACTCGCGTTGTTCGTGCGTCGCGACGAGCAGGAAGCCGCATGGCGCTGGGTCGCGCCAATTCTCGACTTGAAGACGGCGCCAAAACCGTATTCGGCTGGAAACTGGGGGCCTGCGCAAGCCAGCGCGTTGCTGGCGAGATATGGCACATGCTGGAGCGAGGAAGAGAACTAATCCGCGCAAGCATGCCTCTTCCCTATCGTAGAAACGTCCTTTCCAACTACACCCGACGAAGCAATGGATACAGTCTGGCATCTCAAATGGGCACATGGTGCGTTCGATCTCCATGCAGCAGGAGGCATGCTCGGCAGCGTTGCATTTCAGCAAGGCGGCCGAACGATCCGTCCGTTCTATGAAGCGCCATGGATCGGCCGAGCCGAACAACAACCCTCCGGGCTACTGGGCGTCATGCGAAGCGAATTCCCGTGTGTACCGTTCGGTGTCCCATACTCACCCGATCGACTGCCCGCCAGCTGGCGGGAAACTGCTGCGACGCCGACGACCCCGCGTGACGCCGCACTCGATTCGAGCGACGATCTGCAGCATGGTTATGGCTGTACCGGCACATGGTCACTCGTCAGACGAACCACGCATGAGATCGAAATCGGAATTGAATATCCCGAAACATCGTCAATCGCACGACTCACCCGCATCGTGCGCGCCGATCCGGCTTGCGCTGCCTTGGACATCATTCTCCGAATCGAAGCGCGCAGGTCGATTCGATACCCCATCGGGCTCCATCCGAATCTCGCGTTGCCAACGCTCACTGGCGCATTTCGAATCGATCCCGGCAGATACCGTTTCGGGATGGTGCACCCGGCAGGCCCGGAACCCGGCATATCGAGCGCGCTTGCTGGTGCGACATTCGAAACCCTCGAGCGCGTCCCCCTTGCGGCCGGTGGCCTCGGCGCGTTTGACCGCCTACCGCTCGCGCAGTCCACGGAAGAAATCCTCCAGCTCTGCGGAATCGACGGTTCGGTAACGATGACTGACGACGATGCCGGCACACGCTACCGGCTGACATGGGATGCCGACGCGCTTCCGTCACTGCTGTTGTGGATCAGCAACCGCGGGCGTACCTATGCGCCGTGGAACGGCCGCAACCTCTGCGTGGGCATCGAGCCGATTGCGAGTGCATTCGAGCTTGGCCGCGCGGCCTCGCTCGCGCCTAATCCGATCAATTCGCGAGGCGTCCGAACGGCACTCACATTGAACCCGGACACCCGAACAGAAATCGCTTACCGATTCGAGATGCTCGCCGCACATTAGGCTTGCATCCCGCAGCGGACTGATTTTGCTCCAAATCTTCTAAAAATTGATCTGATCCAAGCGCTAGTTTCATGATTATTCGACCTTTCGGCATTTTTCATATGAATAGTTGTACTACATGATTTTTTGTATGTAGTTTCGCCTTGCCCACATGCCCACCACGGGGACTTCGTCCAGCTTACCCGGCTGGACACTTCGCAAGCGGAGATCATTTCGCTTTCCCGCTTGACACTTAATCTGTTTTTCACAACACATTATTTCGTTTTCCTTATTTTATTCGGTGACAGTACGTATCGGATCTGTTGTGCCGCAGTAACGCGTTTTCCTTTCTGACAGGTTTGGAGCCAATTATGAAAAAAGCAATACTCACTGCCACGTTGATGTCCGCCGGTATCGTTGCCCACGCACAAAGCAGTGTCACGCTCTACGGCCGCCTCGACGCGGGCATCGAGTACTTGAGCGGCATTGCCAACGGCAATGGCGGCACAACAAGCCGCTGGCGTGCCGAAAGCGGCGACTGGGGTACCAGCCTCTGGGGCTTGAAAGGTTCCGAGGATATTGGCGGTGGAAATAAGGCTGTCTTCCACCTCGAAGGCTCGTTCAATGCGATGAACGGTGGCCTCGGCGGCACCGGCTCTATCTGGGATCGCTGGGCAACGGTCGGTTTTTCCAATGACGCTTTCGGCACCCTGCTGCTCGGCCGCGAGCTCTCGATCTCGAACGGGTTGTGGGACTTCGATCCGCTCGGCCAAACTTCCTGGTCGTCCGGTTCACTCGTGCGTGGGCGCAACTGGAACAAGACCAGCAACAACATTTCGTACCAGTCGCCGGCCTTCTACGGTTTCGACGTGTACGGCCAGTATTCGCTGTCGAATGCAACGAGCTGGAATGGTAACGGCACAACCGCACAGGGTCGCTCCGACGGTCTGCAACTGACCTACACGAACCCGTACTTCCAGGTTCGCGGCATCTATGACGAAGCGCGCGACGTGAACGGCAAGTTTTCCGACGTGTTCAACTATTCTCGGGAGTACTTCGCCGGCCTGAACGTATTCCTCGGCCAGTTCAAACTGCAAGCGGCCTATCAGACCTCGCACGCAAATGGCGCGCCGGCCGCCAACAACGGCATCACGTCGACGCAGCAAGTCTGGGGCGGCGTAACATGGCAGGCTACAGCGGCCGCAGCCTTGACCGGCGCCGTCTATCACGTCAATGCCAATCATGGCGGCGGTAACGCCAACATCTACACGATTGGCGGCACATACAACATCTCGAAGCGCACGCTCTTCGACATGCAGATTGCTACGGTTCGCAATAGCAAGAACGCGAACTTCGGCCTGGAGTCGAACGCAGCAGGCGCCGGCGGCCCCATCGCCGGCGGTGGCTACAACGACAATCCGACACCCGGCCATAGCCAGACGGGCGTCTACGCCGGCATCCAGCATCTGTTCTGATTCGATCTCGCATAAGGGATAGAAACGTTTTTCCACGGCGCTTCGAGCGCCGCGTTTTGGTGCGATGCCCCGCGAGGGCATCGCACCTCGCTCCTCGACAAAATGCCAGCCCTAAAAACCCATTGAAGGCAGAAGAACTAGCAGAAAACAAGAAACAGAGAGAAGCGGCGGAAACCGCGACCGACGACGGTATGCCCGTCGCGCCGGACATGAGGGCGAATGAAGGACAGTGAAGTGACCCAGGACGGCACGCCGAAGCGATGGTTGAAGCACGCAAGGACGTGGTTCTAAGATGGTCCCATGCAATCTGGAAGGCCGGTGATCGTGAGAAGGAAGCCCGATCTGTCTTGACGTGGTGAATTCGCGGGAGGCCGGCGCCGCACCGGTTCATCTCGACGCCTGACACTTAGGATTCTAAAATTATCAAAAAATCCGTGATCGGTCGTCGCATCTCAGGTGCAGCCGGAAACCGTGCGAAGAGGAGCGTAGTAAACAGGGCCCGGCGAACGAGAATGACCGTGGTCATTTCTCTGGTTACCTAAAATATAAGCATGGGTCCAACCTCAAAGGAGGCTGCCATGAGCCAGTCAATGATCAGTCTTGTAGTTGGGATCGTGGTGCTGCTATGCGTCGCGATACTTGCAGCGGCACGCTACAGGCGGGAACACGAGGACAAGCCGGTTACCCGATGGCTAGACACGCATCCAATTCGCGACTGGCTGCGCCATAAGCACTGAGTGATTCAACATACTTATTGGGGGCGCTGGGGCACGCGAGTGCTATTTCTCTATCGCGTAGTCTGTCGTCTGACGTAATTCGAGAACAGATTGAAAAGGCTGACATGACGGACGCAATGCGGGGCGTGCGCGTTCCCTTAGCTAGCCTTGCGCATGCCGGCTCAATCCCCCCAGGTGTAAAAAAGCCGGCGTTTCGCCGGCTTCCTGTGCTCGTCGCGAGTCGACGAATCGGCGCCCGTTTGGGACGCCAGTTTCTTAAGACACGGTGTGACCGCGTGCACCGATCCACTTCCTTGCATATTTCACCCACTGCTTCGGCCTTCTATAGCGCATTTCCGCATGCGCTTTGGCGTCCTCGCCAGGGGCGACCGGCATGCCATCGTCGGTTGCTTCCTGCACGGCCTGCCGTTGCCGCTTCATTTCTTCAAGCTCTTCGAGATTGACCTGATCGTCGATCATGATTTACTCCCAATATGTCAGGTGGAACGCTTGCCTGCGATAAGGGCGACTGAGGGGACCTGCGGCGTCCGCTCGCGCTGTAGCTCGCGAGCCGCCGCCAGCGAGAAAAATTCCGCACGCGTCATCTGGCGGGCCCGCGCAACTGCATCGACGCGACGAAGCAGACTATCGGGAACGCTGAACTGCAACTCGACAGCCGTCGATGTCACGCGTGCAAGATCGATGTCGACGTACACCCAGAGCCCATCTTCACCCACCGTTTCGAGCGCGCGCAATTCAGTGTCGCGCGTCGGCGCGGCAATCAGCTGCTCACTGCCGTCATAGGCCTGCTCGACAACTTGCGGTGCATTGCGCTCGATCTCTGCAATCGACTGACCGATCAGATCGACACCGGGAAAATCGGGAAAATGCGCGTGCAGCGCAGTGCTGCGGGCACGGTTCACATAGAGCGGGTACTGCATGGCACGACTCCCTGGTGTCCGAAGGGCGGACGGGTATGGGTACTGCTCATAGCCTGGTCGCCTGAACCTTGCCGTCGATAATGTACGCGCAGCATCGAAAGCAGATGCTCCGGTTGCGGGCAAGAAATGCGATGCATCCCCAAGATCCAGATCGAGGACATGCCGGGGCGAATCGCTATCCGCTGGGAACACGTCTCCCCGAACCTCCCTTTGGCGGCAGCGTCGTTGATATCGTCGTGCGCGGTTCGCGTTGCCGAAAAACCGGATGAAGTAAGCCCTTGAGATCTGCGAGGGCTTCGAGGGGTAGGCCTGAAGGTGCAGGCGTGGCGTGTCGAGCGGGAATCGGTGGATTGTTCGACGACGCCTTGTTCGGACCTGCGGGGCACGCGGCACACGCTCGCCATACCGCATCCGGTCCTGATGAACCCACTGTATACCCTCTCGAGCAGGAAAGGCAGCAATTCCGTTACCCACGACAGCAACGCCGCCAACTGCCGCTGGGCATCGGCGGCCTTTCCTGAATCGCCCGTCCAGAAGGTCTGCATGCATGCCGCCGAAAATAGATCGCGACAGCATCATCAAATGCGCCCAAACTGCCTGACACGGCGGTCGCGTCTGCGGCCGGTGAAATTGGGGAAACACTATGGCAAAGGGCCAAGCGCGCAGTAACCGAGAGGCGAAAAAGCCTAAGCAACCGAAGAAATTGCCGTCTCCCGTAGCAGGTACGTCATGGACGGCCGTTCCGAAGACCACCTCATCCGGCGAACCAGCAAAGAAGAAATAGCAGGCAACCGATCACGCAGACCAAGGTCTGCGTCTCTCTTACCTCCTCCACCCATGCCTGTCGCAGCGCCATACGGATCGGCGACGGCAACACCCCACGCGCTCACCCGCTCCGGAATGAATTCCGCAGGTCGCGGATGACCTGCATGCGTTTGCTGTTATCTCGGCATTAGCGGCCTCCGCCCGTCGCGAAGTCCTCGCGCGGTTTCCTCGTCCGCGGTTTGCGCCGCCGCACCGGAATATCCGTCACACCGGCGGCCCATGGTGATGGCCGCGGGCACTCGACCGGGGCTCGTGTCGCTACGGCTGCCATCGGTGGTCTCAGCGGCCGCATGCGCATTTATCAGCGGCAGCCACAACCGCTTCTTCGTTCCGTCCGTTTGCTCTGTTTGCGCGTGTTCAACCGCACAGAACGAGCGCCACCTCGGTCTGCACACGCCGCGCCTCGTCTGGCTGTCCCGAAGGAACAACCGATCATGTCTCAACTCGACAAACCGTGCATCGCTGCGACGATAGCGCGCGGTACGCCCTTCAGAAATATCGCGCGTGCGAAGCATTTGCCTCGTCTATCGACACCATCGACACTGCAGGACGGACGCTCATGAAAACACTCCTCCTCTTCGCCGCGCGATTGCGTCCGCGCTCGCCGCCATGGACCGACACCGCGCCGGTGCGGGACGAACTGTTTGGGATTGAACGCCTCGAGCAGCACGCGCAAAGCCTTGCCGCCGCGCAGCCGGTGACGGATCAACCGCCTGTCGTGCTGTCGCTGCACACGCGGCTCGACGACAACGCCGCCGTCCTGCTCGCCGCCTACCGCGCAAGCGCCAGAGAACTGGAGCGCGGCCATAGCGTGGTGCCCGCTGCCGAATGGCTGCTCGACAACTATCACCTGGTCGAAGAACAGATCCGCGAGATCCGCGATGATCTGCCTCCCGGTTATTACCGGCTGCTGCCGAAACTCTCGAGCGGTCCGTTCGCCGGCTACCCGCGCGTGTTTGGTCTTGCATGGGCGTTCGTCGCGCATACCGACAGCCACTTCAACCCGCAGATCCTGCGGCGTTTCATCGACGCATATCAGCGGGTTCAACCGCTGACAATCGGTGAGCTATGGGCGGTCGCGATCACGCTGCGCATCGTGCTGATCGAGAACCTGAGACGCCTCGCCGACCAGATCACTGCCGGCCGGATCGCACGCGCCGATGCCGATGCGCTGACCGAACGTCTGCTCGAATCGGGTAGCGCACGCTCCGCGCTCGAAGCGGATATTTCGACGCGCTCGTCGGGCATGCTGTCGGAACTGTTCGCGGCGCAACTCGCGAAGCGGTTGCGCGACCAGGACCCCCGCACGACGCCAGCGCTCGGCTGGCTGGAGGAGCGGCTCAGGCAGCAGGGCTCGTCGGTAGAGGAAGTGGTGCTCCATGCGCAGCAGAGACAAGGCGCGTCCAATGTCACCGTGCGCAACGTAATCACCAGCATGCGGATGATCTCCGACATCAGCTGGACCGAACTGTTCGAAAGCGTGAGCCTCGTCGACGAACGGTTGCGCGCGGGCAGCGCCTTCTCGGCGATGGATTTTCCGACCCGTAATCTGTATCGCAGCGCAATCGAGCAACTGGCACGCGGCTCGGCCTTTACCGAACTAGAAATCACCGACCTCGCGCTGCATCTGGCGCATACGACGGCCGGACCCGCCACCGACTCTGCCTATGAAGAACGCACCGCGGACCCCGGCTACCACCTGATTGCCGAAGGACGGCGCGCGCTGGAAGACGCGATCGACTTTCGTCCACCGACAGGCTTGCGGCTCACGCGCTTCAACGTCCGCCTCGGCATCATCGGTTACGTCGGCGAGGTTATGGCGGTTGCTGCCATGCTTCTTGCGCTGGCATTGTGGGCGGTGTCGGCGCTAGCGCCGCAATGGCACGATCCCTGGGTGTTCGTGCTGTTCGCCGTATGTGGATTCCTGCCCGCCACGGAAATCGCCGTCGCGCTCGTCAACCGGACGGTGACCTGGAGTTTCGGTGCGAACCCGTTGCCGGCACTCGAACTGACAGCCGGCGTGCCGTCGTCGCTACGTACGCTGATCGCGGTACCCATGCTGCTGACCAGCGAAGCCGATACGCGCGAACTCGTCGAACGTCTCGAGGTTCATCACCTGGCGGGCGCGGGCGGCGATCTGTCGTTTGCGTTGCTCGCTGACGGGCTCGACGCCGATCAGGAGACCCTCGATGGCGACGCGCCGCTGGTCGCCGTCGCCGCGGCTGCCATCGAAGCGTTGAACCACCGCTACGGGCCGGGCCCGGGCGGCGACCGTTTCCTGTTGCTGGTCCGCCGACGCGTATTCAATGCAGGCGAAAACTGCTGGATGGGCTGGGAGCGCAAGCGTGGCAAGCTGCACGAACTCAACCGTTTGCTGCGCGGCGCGACCGACACCACGTTCGTGCCGATCGCCGGATGCATGCCGCATGTGCCACCTGATGTGCGCTACGTCATCACGCTCGATGCGGACACCCGGCTGCCGCGCGACGCCGCATTGCGCCTGATCGGCAAAATGGCGCATCCGCTGAACCGGCCGAGATTCAGCAGCGTCGAGCAACGCGTCGTGGGCGGCTACGCGATTCTTCAGCCGCGCGTGACGCCTTCGCTGCCGGTAGGCCAGGAAGGGTCGCTGCATCAGCGCGTGTTCTCCGGCCCCAGCGGAATGGACCCCTATGCTGCTGCTGTCTCCGACGTTTATCAGGATCTGTTCGGCGAAGGCTCGTTTACCGGCAAGGGCATCTACGACATCGATGCATTCGAAGCTGCGTTGCAGGGCCGCGTGCCGGAGAACGCGTTGCTCAGTCACGACCTGTTTGAGGGTGTCTTTGCGCGAGCTGGGCTGGCGTCGGATGTCGAGGTGGTCGAAGAAGCACCGGCTCGCTACGACGTCGTGGCGAAGCGCCAACATCGCTGGACGCGCGGCGACTGGCAGTTGCTGCCGTGGATCGTCGGGCATCGGCACCGGGACCGTCAGGCGACGCCATTGATCGGCCGTCTCAAGATGCTCGACAATCTGCGCCGCTCGCTGATTGCTCCGCTGGTGGTCACCGGGCTTGCGCTGTGCTGGCTCATGCCGCTGCCTGCAGGGATTGCCGGCGTGGCGTGGATGCTATGCGTGCTCGCGATTCCTGCCTTCCTGCCGACCGTGTTTGCGATCCTGCAGCGGCGCACGGGTGTTCGTCTGCGCAGCCGCCTTCGTACGCTAGGCGGCGACGCGCGGCTCGCCGCGCTGCAAACGCTGCTGTCCGCCGCGTTTCTCGTCGACCACGCGTGGCGCATGGGAGATGCGATCGTGCGGACTCTGATGCGGCTGTTCGTGACGCACCGGCACCTGCTCGAATGGACCACCGCCGCGCAGTCGAAAGGCGACCCGCGACTTAACCTGAGCGGCTTCTATCGGCAGATGGCGGGTTCGATCGCGCTCACGCTCGCGCTGTCGGCGGGGGCGATCGCCTTTGCGCCGTCGCACTGGCCGCTCGTGCTGCCCGTCGCATTGCTGTGGCTCGCCGCACCCGCGTTCGCCCTGTGGTCGAGTCGGTCGCCCGCCACCGCGCGGCGTCTCGCCGCCTCCGAGCAGGACGCACGTTATCTGCGTCTGATCGCACGGCGCACGTGGCGCTTCTTCGAGACGTTCGTGACCCCGGAGGAACACATGCTTCCGCCGGACAATTCTCAGGAAGACCCGAAGCCTGTCGTCGCGCACCGCACGTCGCCGACCAACCTCGGGCTGTATCTGCTTTCAGCCGTCGCCGCGCGCGATTTCGGCTGGGCAGGCACGATGCAGACCGTCGAACGGCTCGAAGCCGCATTCGCTTCGATGCAGAAAATGATGCGTTTCAAGGGGCATTTCTATAACTGGTACGGCACGCAGGACTTGCAGGCGCTGGCGCCTGCGTATGTGTCGTCGGTCGATAGCGGCAATCTGGCCGGTCATCTGATCGCACTCGCCAATGCATGCGAAGAATGGCTGCCTGCGCCGCTCGCACCGGTGGCCCGCTCCGGCATGCTCGATAACCTGCATCTGGCGCGAGCGGCACTCGATGCCCTGCGTGTATCCAACGGCGAGCGCGGCAAGAAACTGCTCGGCATTCTCGAAGAAGTGGACACCCAGCTGCGCGGCCCGCAGACGCTCGAAGCGCTGTCACCCGTGTTCGCACGTCTCACGAAGAAAGCACTGGACGCTACGCGCGACATCATGCCCGCCGCCGACGACGACAGTTACTCCGATCTGATGTTCTGGATCGAAGCGCTGACGAAGAGCGTGGCCGAACACGCTCGCGATCAGATGGAATACGCGGCCGAACCGCAATCGCTGCAGACGCGCCTGATCTCGCTCGCCGAAGCTTCGCGCGCGATGGCGCTCGGCATGGACTTCTCGTTCCTGCTCGATCCCGAACGCAAGTTGTTGTCGATCGGCTACTCGCATGTCGACAACAGCCTCGACCCGAGCTGCTACGACCTGCTGGCTTCCGAGGCGCGACTCGCAAGCCTGTTCGCGATCGCGAAGGGCGACGTAGCGACGACTCACTGGTTTCGTCTCGGCCGCGCCGCAACGCCGGTCGGCACCGGCTCCGCGCTGATCTCGTGGTCGGGATCGATGTTCGAGTATCTGATGCCATCGCTGGTGATGCGCGCGCCGGTCGGCAGTCTGCTCGAACAGACTAGCACCCTGATCGTGGAACGACAACGCTCGTATGGCCGCGAGCTCGGCATTCCGTGGGGCATCTCGGAGTCCGCCTACAACGCGCGCGACATGGAATTCACCTACCAGTATTCGAACTTCGGCGTGCCGGGCCTCGGCCTCAAACGCGGTCTCTCCGAAAACCGGGTGATCGCGCCTTATGCTACGGGCCTCGCCGCCATGGTTGCGCCGGAGGCCGCCTGCGAAAACTACGCGCAGCTCGCTGCGCTGGGTGCGCTGGGACGCTACGGCTTTTACGAAGCGCTCGACTTCACCCGTGCCCGTTTGCCTGACGGCGAGCCCTTCGCCATTGTGCGCAACTTCATGGCGCATCACCAGGGCATGACGATCGTGGCTATCGCCAATACCCTGCTCGACGCGCAGATGCGGGCGCGCTTCCATCGCGAGCCGATGATCCAGGCAAGCGAGCTGCTGCTGCAGGAACGCATGCCACGCGACGTGGCCGTCGCGCACCCGCGTGCCGAAGAAGTGAACAAATCGGCGACCGACGCCGGCACCGCGCCGCTCACCGTGCGCCGTGTCGTCGAGCAGACATCCGCCGCACGGGCACCGATCACGCATCTGCTGTCCAACGGACGGTACGCGGTGATGCTGACCGCGACCGGCGCAGGCTACAGCCGATGGCGCGATCTGGCGATCACGCGCTGGCGTGAAGACACGACCCGCGACAACTGGGGCTCGTTTATCTTCCTGCGCGACACGCTGCGCGGGCATGTCTGGTCCGCGGGAGCGCAGCCGCTCACCGGCGAAGTCGAGGCTGGCAGTGTCGTGTTTGGCGAGGATCACGCGGAATTTACCCGGCGCGACGGATCGCTCACGACCACGATGGACGTGCTCGTGTCCGGCGAGGACGACGGCGAAGTCCGTCGCGTATCGCTTGCGAACAGCGGACGCGGCGCGCGCGAAATCGAGCTGACCTCATATGCCGAGCTCTCGCTGGCCACCCCGGCCGCCGACAACGCGCATCCGGCTTTTTCCCGTATGTTCGTGCAGACCGAGCACCTCGCGGAATTCGGCGCACTGGTGGCGACGCGACGCCTGCGCTCGCCCGACGACCCGCAGATCTGGGCCGCGCATTTTGCGGTCGTCGACGGCGAAATCGTTGCCGAGCCGCAATACGAAACCGACCGCCTGCGTTTTCTCGGTCGCGGACACAGTGTGGGCAACGCTGCATCGATCGTCGACGGCGAACCGCTTGGCAATACCACCGGCACCGTGCTCGATCCGGTCTTTGCGCTGCGCTATCGCGTGCTGGTACCGCCGGGCAAGGTGGTACGCGTGACCTTCTGGACCGTGGTGGCCGATTCGCGCGCACGGTTGCTCGACCTGATCGACAAGCACCACGATCGCAACGCGTTCGACCGCGCGAAGACACTCGCGTGGACCCAGGCTCAGGTGCAGTTGCGCTACCTTGACATCGAAGCCGAAGAGGCCGCGGACTTCCAGCGGCTCGCCGCGCCTATTTTGTACGCCGATCCGCGCTTCAGGGCACCGTCCGAGGCGATCGTGCGCGGAGCCGGCGCGCAATCGGGGCTGTGGCCGCAGGCGATCTCGGGCGACCTGCCGATCGTGTTGCTGCGTATCAGCGACGTCGAAGACATCGCCCAGGTCCGGCAGTTATTGAAGGCCCACGAATACTGGCGAATGAAGCGGCTCGCCGTCGATCTCGTCATCGTCAACGAACGGGCTTCGTCGTATATCCAGGAGTTGCAGACAGCAATCGAGACAGCTGTGCGCAGCAGCCAGACGCGCCCCCGCTTCGGCGAAGAGCTGGCGCAAGGAGCGGTCTATACGCTGCGTGCCGATCTGATAAGCGTGGACACGCGTGCGCTGCTGCAATCGATCGCGCGGGTCGCGCTGATCGCCCGGCGCGGGTCTATCGCGACTCAGTTCGCTCGCATGCCGCAGGCCCAGGACGAAGCGCCGGAGCTGCGTCGGCAAAGCCGGCCGATGTTGTCGCTGTGGCCCACCCCGCTCGATGCGCCCGCCGCACCTCTCCCGATGACTGCCGGACTCGAATTCTTCAACGGCCTTGGCGGCTTCGACAAGAACGGCCGCGAATATGTGACCGTGCTGACTGCGGGCGCTGCGACACCGGCACCGTGGATCAACGTGATCGCCAATTCGGGTTTCGGCTTTCAGGTCGCGGCGGAGGGTACCGGCTATACGTGGGCGGAGAACAGCCGCGAGAACCAGCTCACGCCGTGGTCGAACGATCCGGTCGGGAATCCCGCCGGCGAAGCGCTCTACGTCCGCGATGAAATGACCGGCGACATCTGGGGCGCCACTGCACTGCCGGTCCGCGACAGCGGGACCTACATTGCGCGTCACGGTCACGGCTACAGCCACTTCGAACACGAGGCGTACGGTGTCGCGCTCGGGTTGCTGCAATACGTGCCGCTCGCCGATCCGCTGAAAATTTCCCGGCTCACGCTGCGCAATACGTCCGGTATCGCCCGGCGCTTATCCGTGACGGCGTGGATGGAATGGGTGCTCGGCACATCGCGCGGTGCGTCGGGGCCGTTCGTCGTAACGGAAATCGATCCGGTCACCGGCGCGATGTTCGCGCACAATCCGTGGAACATGGCATTCGGCACGCGCGTCGCGTTCGCCGACCTCGGTGGCCGGCAAACGGCGTGGACCGCGGATCGTACCGAATTCCTCGGCCGTCACGGCGCCGCCGCCGCGCCGCTCGGGCTGACGGGCGACGCACCGCTGTCCGGCGCGACCGGCGCGGGACTCGACCCGTGTGCGGCATTGCAGGGCTGTATCGAGCTAGGTGTGGACGAGATCGTCGAGGTCGTCGCGTTCGTCGGTCAATGTGCGTCCGTTGACGAGGCGCGAGCGTTGATCCAGCGTTATCGCCGCGCGAATCTCGACGCCGTGCTCGCGGACGTCACGCACCACTGGCAGAACGTGCTCGGTGCCATTCAGGTGAAAACGCCCGACCGCGCGATGGACCTGATGCTGAACGGCTGGCTGCTGTATCAGACGCTCGCGTGTCGTATCGAGGCGCGCTCGGCGTTCTATCAGGCAAGCGGCGCATACGGGTTCCGCGATCAGTTGCAGGACGGCATGGCGCTCACGCACGTGCAGCCCGATGAAACGCGGCGGCATCTGCTGCGCGCGGCGTCGCGGCAGTTCGTCGAAGGCGATTTTCAGCACTGGTGGTTGCCGCACTCCGGGCAAGGGGTGCGCACACGGATTTCCGACGACCATGTCTGGCTCGCCTTCGCGGCCGCGACGTACATCGGTTGCAGCGGCGACGCTGCGGTGCTGGACGAAATCGTACCGTTCCTCGATGGGCCACTGCTGCGGCCCGGCGAGCACGATGCGTTCTTCCAGCCGATGATCGCGGACGAATCCGCGTCGCTGTTCGAGCATTGCGCGCGCGGCCTCGATCAATGCATCGAATTGACCGGCGCGCACGGTTTGCCGCTGATCGGCACCGGCGACTGGAACGACGGGATGAATCGGGTCGGTGCGCAAGGCAGCGGAGAAAGCGTCTGGCTTGGCTGGCTGCTGCTGCGCACCGTCGAGCTGTTCGCTCCGCTCGCCGAACCGCGCGACGCACAGCGTGTCGCACGCTGGCGCGCGCACGCGGCGTCGGTGCGCATCGCGCTGGAGCGCGACGCATGGGACGGTGAGTGGTATCGCCGCGCGACCTTCGACGACGGCACGTGGCTCGGCTCGCACGCGAACGACGAATGCCGGATCGATTCGATCGCCCAGTCATGGGCGGTGCTGTCCGGTGCGGCGGACCCGGCGCGTGCCGCGCTGGCGATGGTTTCCCTGGAAAAGCATCTGATCCGCCGCGACGACGGAATAGCGCTGCTGTTCACGCCGCCGTTCGATAGCACGTCGCACGATCCGGGCTATATCAAGGGTTATCCGCCGGGGTTGCGTGAAAACGGCGGCCAGTACAGCCATGCCGCGATGTGGGCGATTCTGGCATACGTGAAACTCGGCGACGGCAACCGCGCAGCTGAACTGTTTGCGCTGCTCAATCCAGTCAATCACGCGCGTACGCCGGTCGAGGTCGATCGCTACAAGGTCGAGCCCTATGTCATTGCAGCCGACGTCTATTCGGTGGCGCCTCATGTCGGGCATGGCGGTTGGACCTGGTACACGGGGTCGGCGGGATGGATGTACCGCGCCGGTGTGGAGGGCATTCTGGGAATCCGGCGGGAAGGCGATTGCCTGGTGGTGAACCCTTGTATTCCGGATGCGTGGCCCGGCTTCACGGCAACAGTTGATATGCATTCGACGCGGTATGAGATCCGCGTCGAATCAATCGCGCGCGGCGATGCGATGCGTGCAGTACTCGACGGCGAGCCTGTTGACTGCAACGGGGAAGGCGTCCGCGTACCTCTGGATGCAGGATCACATACGCTGTCGTTGGACTTATCTGTGTTAGCCACGGCCTTATCTGAAAGTTAGCCGGAGGCACACATTCAAAGAGGGGCGAGCCAAGCCCATGGACGTTCTGCCAAGAAAGAACACTGGTATTGCCTAAAGGGTATACAGTGGTCTGACCGGTCGCCTTGCGTGACCTACTGCTGCGAGGGCGATCATGCCATCCCCCATCAAACCTGCTTCCAGATCGACTGGTACCCAGAGCGAATACGCCATCGAGTGCAAGACCCGTGCTCTACGACTCGAGGCAGCGGACGCCCTACGCGCTGATGCGAGGCGCATCAGCTACGCCTCCATCAATTCAAACGCGAGCAAGTGGCGCTATTCGGCCATCAGCGTGAAAACCTGATCATGGCGCTCCAATTTCCCAATCCCAGCCGTAGCCACGATGCTGCCCGTCAATGCGTGAGCTTCTGGGGATACGACAATTCGCGCGAAATCACCTTCGTGGTCGACGATGCGATGCTGAAAAATCTGCAGCCTGGCGTGGGCAATGACGAACGCGCGATACTCGGTGCCTTCGACGAGTTTCGCGAGAAGCTGCTCGAAATCGCGAGGAAACTGTACGTGGATGGTCCGCAGATCCGTTACTCAATTTCGTGATCTGCGGGGCTTTCCCGTCGCTGGGCCTACCTCGTTGCGGAAATCGCTGGCCAGGCTGCCATCGATCTCATCCTGGGCCCTGCGGACTAGGCACGAATCCTGATCATCCCGCTAGCTGGAGCCACGGCAAGTTCTCGCTGACACATGGCACCCGGCGCACCACCGGGCGTTGCGCGTTCAATCCGAACGGGCGATGTCGCCGACCGTTGTTCTTCCATCTTCCACCGTGTCACGGTCTCACCTGTTGGGCTAGCCGCCAAGTTTCCTGGCTAGACAGGAATTTGGATGAGAGGTGGCGTCGCACTATTTTTCAGACACACTCCATAGTGAGCAGTCACTTACGGAATTTTAAAGATGCAATTCGAGCACCTTCCGTAAGGAAAATTTCGCATAAGTCATAGCGAGTAAACGCGACCTAATCTTTGAATTACGATCGGCGAATATGGTCTCGACACGACAACATAGCTATCAACTGCATAAGTCCCTGCAAAGGACGCCGTCGTGCGTAAGTCAAGACCAGATCTCTCGATCAGAGAATCCTGTTGATCGTCGTGGCTTTGCGGTCGGGCAGGAACAGCCGTGGCGAGTCACGCATGCTGCTGCGGCAGCCGATGATAAGTGCGCCCGTGATACACGAGGCCCGAACACGCCGAACCAAGATGTAACGCCTGCACGGCGCAGAAAAAGACGGTATGTGTGCCGATGTCGATGCTTCGGTCCACCGTGCAGTCGAGACTCGCAGCCGCAGTCGCCAGCACCGGCGCACCCGTGACGAGACGGGTCCACTCGCCGTACGTGAAGCGCTCGGTCATCTGCACATCTCCCTTGCCCGCGAAGATCGGTGCAAGCATTTCATGCTCATGGGAAAGAACGTTGACACAGATGATGCCCGCCGTGCTGAAGTAGCCATATTGACGGCTGGACCGGCCTATGCAAACGAGCACCGTGGCGGGGTCATCGGTGACGGAGCACACCGCGGACACCGTCATGCCGACATCGCCAGAAGGTGTCGTGGTGGTGATGATATTCACCGCGGCACCGATACGGGCCATGGCTTCGCGGAAGGTCGTGCGGTCAGGGGAAAGTGCTATCACGGCGGTACCTCTCTCGGTTGACGGAACGGTGGTGCGGCTTCATGGCGGAGTGCCACAGGTACTTCCATGAAGCCGCGTGGTGAAGTACCCGTGGCGTTGCACCGTTCATCGCCCGCGCTCCACCGTCGACGGGTTCTCGTGGGCAGTTGCGCTGCCGGCGATTCCTATTGCTGGTGAACGGAAGCTGCTGACCCTGAACCGGCAAGCTGCTCCTTGATCAACTGTTCTTCGGCATCGTCGTAAAGGTCGGCAATAATGTGCACGTAGCGTGCCATCAATGCCTTGCGGCGCTTCTTGCGCGTGGCGGTCATCACTCCGTTTTCCGGTGTGAGTTCCTCGGGGAATATCCTGAACGCCTTGATCTGCTCTGCCCGCGCCAACTTCGCATTCGCCTTTTCCACTTCTTCACGGATCAGGTCGATAACGATCCGCGAGGTGGCCAGATCGGCGTACTGCGTGACCGAAGGGTCGCGTGTCCTTGCCCAGTCCATGGTGAGCGTGCCGTCGACTTCGATCAACGCCGTCAGATACTTGCGCCCTTCGCCAATCACCAGTGCCTCGGTAATGTACGGGCTCTGGCGAAGTTCGTTTTCGATCTGCACCGGGCTGATCGATTTGCCGGCGGCCGTATTGATAAGCTCTTTCTTTCGATCGATCAGCTTGTACGAACCGTCCGCGCCGACGTCGACGATGTCGCCGGTATACAGCCAGCCGTCCCGCAATGCGGCCTTGGTTTCGGCTTCCTTGTTCCAGTAGCCGATGAATAGCCCCGGCCCCCGAACGATCATCTCACCGTCCGGCAACACACGGGTTTCCCAGGCGGGGTCGTCAAGCGGCACGCCGGAGTTGCCAGGCCTCGACCAGTCGGTCACCTGCGCGAGGTTTCCGCCGACCATCTCCGTTTGCCCGTAATTCTCTTTCAGGTTGATGCCCCACAACTGGAACAGTGTGACGACCTCGGGCGGCACTGGAGCGGAGGCCGTATACGGATAGCGCAAATCGTCGAAGCCGATTCTGGCCAGCAACGGCTTGAAAACGCGCTCACGACAGGTGGCGTAGAGCTGTTCCTTGAATGGGTCGCCCGTGCCTGCGTCCAGTCGATCGGCCAGCACTTCCCGCGCGATGCCAAGTGCGAGCTTGTAGTTTCTCTGCTCGGCTGCGCTGCTGCCATTTACGTGGTTGATGAGCTGGGTCGCGAACTTCTGATAGAAGCGCGGCGGCGCCATGTAGGACGTCGGTCTGACTTCCTGAATGCACTTCGCGAAATCAGCCGACACGTCGACGAAGTAAGGTACCGTCTTCGCCATCAACGGCAGCGTCGTCGCCTGAATGCGCGCGACCGTGTGCGACAGCGGCAGATGGACCACCATGCGCTGCGGTTCGGACAATATCGCCGGACAAAAGGTTGGCCACGTGAACGCGCCCGCCAGCATCGATACATGCGTCAGCATCGCACCTTTGGGCGCCCCCGTGGTTCCGGAGGTGTAACCCAGGCTCACCAGATCTGCCGGCCTCGCAAGCGAGGACTGCTCACGCAGATAAGCGACTTCGTCGCCGGCAAAATGCGACGCGAACTCGGCGAGTGAAACGACATTCATGCCGGTTTCGCCAGGCGAGCGCTTCCAGTCCGGATCGAGCACCACGATTTTGAGGAGCCTGCGGGACGTATCGGCCGCTTCCACGATCCGAAGCTGTTCAGCGCTTCCGGCAAAAGCGAGTCTCGCCCCTGAATCCTCCAGGTAGTAGCGGACCTCTTCGACCGACGCGGTGAAATAGACGCCTACTGTAACCGCTCCCGAGCAGATCGTCGCCATGTCGGCAATGAGCCACTCTCGGGATACGTCGCCCATGATGGCAATCCGATCGCCTCGTGCTACACCGGCCGCTCTAAGGGCTGCGGATACGGAACAGACTGCATTCGCATAGCCTTTCCAGGTGGTGGGTACCCACTCCCCGGCACGCTTCTGAAAGAACGCGTTTGTGTCGGCGTCGTTCTTCACGCGCTCGATCAGCAAGGCCGGAATAGTGACGGTCGCGAATTGACTGCCGGAAGTCCACGGTGCCGCGCTCATCTCCAGTTGTCTCCAAAGCGCTTGCGCCTTTCGGTGAACGAAGCCGCCGCTTCGCGGCGCTCGGGGGAATTGAACGTGATCGTCTCCAGAGCGATCGACGTATCGAGTAGCAGATGAGCATTCTGCTTGACGAGCTTGTTGACACAGTATTTCGTCCAGACGATCGCGTCGCGCGGACCGCTCGCGAGCAGTTCCGCGTAATCGATCGCCGCCTCCAGCAGCTTGTCGCTTTCGACGATCTTGTTGATCATCCCCATCGTCAGCGCTTCCTCGGCGCTGACGAAGTCGCCCGTCATCAGATAGTGCCGAGCGCGGACCGGCCCGAGAAGAAGCGGCCAGATCACCGCACCACCGTCGCCGGCCACGACACCGGCATTGACGTGCGTATCGGCGAACCGTGCGGTCGGGCTCGCATAAATCATGTCGCAGAACAGCGCCAGCGTCGCGCCCAGACCCACGGCCACGCCATTGACCGCCGCCACGATCGGCACCTCGACCTCGAGCATGTTTCTCACGAGGTGACGGCCGCCGCGCGTCGCCGACGGGATATCGCCATTGTCGATCGACTTCTGATCGCCGCCGGAGCAGAAACCGCGGCCGGCGCCGGTCAATACGATCGCCTTGACCGATTTGTCGTGATCCAGATCGACGAACACCCGTTCCAGCTCGCTGTGCATGTCCCAATTGATGGCGTTCAGGATTTCCGGGCGATTCATCGTGACAATCGCGACACCGGAGGACCGTTGTTCGACATTCAGATACTGATAGCGCGAAGACGTATTCATACCTAGATTCATCCTTGAGTTTGCTGCGGGTTGGCAGCCTGCGGGCGCATGGCGCGAATCTTCTCGAGCAACTCCTCGGTCGGGCGGACGATATTGTTTCGATCGTTGAAATGAGGAATCACGTAGCGCCCCACCATTTCGATCGTCGACATGATCTGCTCGTGCGGTACCGAGTCGATATGCAGCAGCACCTCGTCGATTCCGAGCTTCTCGTATTGCTCCAACTGACGGATGACGGTATCGGGGCTTCCGCACACCGTGGTGGCGGATTCGTTCAGGAGGTAGTCCCAATCTTCGGCGGCGCGTTGCATCGCAGGCACGCTTTCGGCCATGTACGCGTAGTTGTCCGCGAGTTTGGCGAGCCGCGGATAGGCATCGGTCGAGATGCGCGCATAGTTCATGATCGCGCGGGCGTAAATGTCCTTCGCTTCCTGGTCGGTCTTGCCGATACCGATGAAGATCGGCATGCCGGCACGCGGCTTGTGCAACGGTCCGGTCTCATCGCGCTTCCAGCTCTTCCAGTAGGTGTCCAGCAGACCCTTCTGTTTTTCCCATCCCTGATAAATCGCATGACTCATCACCGCGAGGCCTTCCGATCCAGCCCAAGCATGGCTGTTCGCGCTGGTGGCGGCAACGCCGAGCACGGGATACGGTTTTTGCAACGGCTTCGGCACGAGTGACCGGGGCGGCACCTGGTAATACTTCCCTTCGAAGGTGAAAACGTCCTCACGCATCGCTTTGCGCAACAGCGCCATACCCTCTTCCATTTGCGGAAGGGTTTCCTCGGGCGATACGTTGAACGCGCGCATGGCGATCGTCGTGTTGGCGCGACCGCAATACATCTCCATCCGGCCGTCGGAGAGGATGTCGGTGGCCGCCAGCCGTTCCGCGGTACGCAGTGCGTGATTGATGGCCTTCGGCATCAACGCCACGGCAGGACGAAGCTTGATTCGCGAAGTGACGGCCGCGAGATAACCAAAGACCACTTCAGGCGCCGAACTCGACACTCCGCCAAGCGCAAAGTGCTGCTCCGACAAAGCAACAAAGTCGAAACCCATTTGCTCGGCGAACAGTGCTTCGCGAACCAGCTCGCGAAGCCTGTTCGAGTAGCTATGCCCGACCTGCGTCTCCTGCTCGGACCAAAAACCAAATTTCAATGGCATTTTCTTTTCCTTGACAGTCGTAATTTGAAAATTCACCGCGTGGGCGAACTGTTTCCGAGGTTCGGGTCACTGTCATGCCGTTGAACCATGAACATTGCCCTTGCGCTTGATTTCGGAACGTCTCGTCGATAGTCGATAGGACTACCTATCGATCCGCCTGCCGCTTCGGCCTTGATCTCTCATTTGTTTCGGTGAATAAATATTGCCGCATATCCCGCAGCATTTTTTATTCTTTTCATGCCGCGACCTTGCCGATACCGGCAGATCATGCCGCTGGCGTTCCGCCATTTTTACGCCGATGATTCGGCCGCAAATGCCGACGCGAGAAGTCTGGCCGTCGCACGCAGACAGGCCTCGCCAATCTCGCGTGATGATCCTCGTGCATCGCCGAGCACGCCGTTTCGGGAGATGGACGCCACGCCTTCCTTCCACATCCGGTTCAATTGCTCGGTCGTCATGACGCCCACATGGCCTGCCGTGAGTTGAGCGAGTCGAACACTGTCGGGATGAAGGTGGATCATGAGGGAGGTTTCGGCGATGTCGGCGTGCCCGCCCACGGATTCCGGATCGCCGCCGGCTTCCTCGACCGCCAGCCGCCATTCACGCAGCCACGCCTGATGATTCGTATAGGCAAGCACCTGCACGTCCGGCCCGACAGCCTGTCGCAATCCCGGCAACATCGCATGAAGGGTATTGAAGTTGCCGACATGCGCCGAGAACAGGTAGATGCGCTTGAATCCGTGTGTTGCGAGGCTCACGCAGTAATCGTGGCAGAGTGCGGCATACGTGTGCTCCTGCAACGAGATCGTGCCCGGGAAGGCCATGTGGTGCTTCGAGCATCCTGCTTGTATCGTCGGTGCGATCAGGGTTCGCCCCAGCAACGTGGCGACTTCCACCGCTAGCGCGTCAGCATGATCGGCATCCATGCTCAGCGGCAGATGGGGGCCGTGCTGCTCGATTGCGCCGCAAGGAATGATGACACGATCGAACTGCGTGTCCAATGCGGCCGTCACGTCCTCATACGTCATGCGCGCGAGATGCAGCGTTTCCGGTAGTTGGCGATTGCCCACGATCAGTCCTTCTTGTTGCGGTTCAGAAACCTGGATCTTGCGTCCGCGGTCTTCGCGTTACCGAGATATCCACGCAGGTCATCGAGCGTCATCTGCAGCAGAGCTGCGTCGTTCATCCGTGGACTCTCGCGCAGCGTTCTCTTGATGGCGGCGAAGAGTTGGCGATCTTTGGCGCAAAGCTCGCGGCATTTGGCCAGCGCGTCTCGCAGCGTCTCATCGCGCGCGGATATCGTGTCCACCGCGCCTATCTCGAGCGCTTCTCCGGCAGTGATCAGTTCGCCGGAAAAAAGCAGCGAACGCGCGGCACGTTGACCCAGCAGGGCCGATGCGTGGCGCATGCCTTTCGCCGCGGGCAGCAAGCCGTGATTGATCTCGGGAAATCCCAGCCGGGATTCAGCGGACGCGACGACGTAATCCGCATGCAGCACCATTTCGAATCCGGCGCCCACTGCATAGCCGTTGACCGCGCACACGAGCGGGCTCGGATACTGCTCGAGTTGCGCCAGGAACGCGTGGAACGCTTCCATGCGCGACAGCGCGAGATCATGGTCCGCCACTTCATTGATATCGCCGCCGGCACAAAAGAACTTCTCTCCCGCCCCGGTGAGCACGATGCCGGGTGGCACGTCTTGTTGAGCGAGGTCGCGGAAAATGGAAATCAATGCGGTGATGAGCGGTTCGCTCAGCGCGTTCGCCGGTGGCCGGTTGATCGTCAGCCGCACAATGTCCGCGTCGACGTATGTGCAAATCAATTCGTCGGTTTTCATACCTGATGTCTCGTCATTTTTGATCGGGTCAGTGTAGGTCCAGCCGGGCCAAATTTAATTTTGATTTGTCGACGCCATCGTTGATTCGGCGGATTAAAATCGCGTCAGTCGGATGGCCCACCGTATGTTGCGCCGAGCGCGACGACACATGAATTCACCGAGGCCGGGCAAGCGCAGAAAGCGAGTGAACCGTGGAACCTGAAACTCCGGAAATCCGTATGTCCGCTTCGCGAGGCATGACAGACCAGGTGAAGATCAACTATCAACCGTTCGATCCGGACTTAGTCGATTTGCCGGTCATTTCCGTTCTTCTGGAGACGATTGGAAAAGAGGATGAGCTGCCGATGCACGTTCATCGCAAGGGGCAAATGGTCGTCGCATTGAGCGGGTCGGTCATGTGCCGATCACCGAGCGGATGGTGGATCGTCCCGCCCAACGGGGCGGTGTGGATTCCGGGTGGCATTCCTCACAGCAATCATGCTTCCGATTTCGCCAAGCTGTACGTCATCTTCATTCCACCGGACGAAGCCGGTCTGCCCACCGACTGCCGCAGCTTTACGATCACGCCACTCATCCGCGAGCTGATCCGTTCGCTGGCCCGATTCCCACCCGACTATCCGAAGGACGGCCCGGTAGGTCGGCTCGCCAGAGTATTGCTGGATCAGCTTGCGCTGCTGGCGCCCGACGACGTCTTTCTCCCAATCTCCGACAATCCCCGGCTTCAACAGATCGCCTCGGCGTTGCTCGACAACCCCGCCGACCGCAGCACGATCGCGGAATGGGGGCGCCGATATGCGATGAGCGAACGTACGCTCGCGCGGCTGGTACGCAGCGAAACCGGCATGACCTTCGGGCGCTGGCGCGAGCGTCTGCATATCATCATTGCGCTTCAACGATTGTCGGCAGGCGCGTCGGTTCACGCCGTAGCGCTCGAGCTCGGTTATGAAGGTCCGAATTCGTTCATCACCATGTTCAAGAAGACCATGGGACGAAGTCCCGGCAGATTTCGAGTGGACAAGAAGGAGGCTTCGTCGCGTTGATCGAAACACGGCGGCTGGCGCTACGCCGCCGCCTCTTTCACAGCTGGCGCGCTCGCTCCCGCAAGTTGAACTTCTGGATCTTGCCGGTCGCAGTCTTCGGCAGTGGCGAGAACACAATGGTCTTGGGCACCTTGAAATGTGCCAGCCGCTCGCGGCAAAACGCGATGATGTCCGCTTCGGTCACGACCGAATCGTCTTTGAGCGTGATGAAAGCGCAAGGTGTCTCGCCCCACTTGTCGTCGGGACGCGCGACGATTGCCGCCTCCAGAACAGCGGGATGGGAATACAGTATGTCCTCGATCTCGATCGACGAAATGTTTTCGCCTCCCGAGATGATGATGTCCTTCGAGCGATCCTTGATTTCCAGGTAGCCATCGGGATGCCATACCCCGAGATCGCCCGTATGAAACCACCCGCCGGAAAATGTCTCCACTGTGGCGCTCGGATTCTTCAGGTAGCCCTTCATGACGTTGTTGCCGCGCAGGAATACCTCGCCGAGCGTTTGCCCGTCTTTTGGAACGGGCTCCAGCGTATCCGGGTTTGCCACCATCACTGCCTCGAGAACAGGGCCGCGTACACCCTGGCGGGCCTTGAGTCGCGCTTTCGCATCGAGATCGAGCGCATTCCACGACTCGCGCCATACGCATTGCACGACCGGCCCATAAGACTCGGTCAACCCATAGGCATGTGTCACCTCCCAGCCCATGCGCTCCATGCCGGCGATCACCGAAGCCGGCGGTGGCGCACCGCCGGTCATGACCTTGACTCCGTGACGAATGCCCGCCTTCAGCTCCGGCGCGGCGTTATTGATCATGTTCAACACCACGGACGCGGCACAAAAATGCGTGACCGCCTCGGTGCGGATGGCGGTGAGAATCTTCTCGGCCCGCGTATGGCGTAGGAAGACACTGGTGCCGGCCACCAACGCCATGGTCCAGGGAAAGCACCAACCATTGCAATGAAACATCGGTAAGGTCCACAAATAGGTCGTGTCCTCGTCCAGATGCCACGATAGTGCATTCGACACGGCGTTCAGATATGCGCCGCGATGGTGATACACCACGCCTTTTGGATTGCCCGTCGTGCCCGATGTGTAGTTTAGCGAAATGGCCTGCCATTCGTCTTCCGGCATCGCGAGAGAGAATTCAGTGTGCATGGCCTCATGCAGCAACGCTTCGTAGTCTTTTTCGCCGAGCAGATCACCTTCTCCACACTGAGGATCGTCGATGTCGATGACCTGAATGACGCGACCAAGACGTGCCAGAGCTTTCTTCACCGTCGGGGAGAATTCGCGGTCGGTGATTAGCAGCTTCGCGTCGCCGTGGTCGAGAATGAAAGCGATCGTGTCGGCATCGAGCCGTGTGTTGATGGTATTCAGTACGGCGCCGCAAAGCGGTACACCGAAATGCGCCTCGAACAGTTCCGGCGTATTGGCCGCGATCATCGCCACCGTATCGCCGTTGCCAATGCCGCGCCCGCGCAGCGCACCGGCGAGCAGCCGGCAACGTCGATAGGTTTCGGCCCAGTCGCGGCGAATCGTGCCATGCACGATGGCCGTGCGCACCGGCCAGACAGACGCGGCGCGTTCGAGAAACGTCAGCGGCGACAAGGCAACGAAGTTCGCCCGGTCTCGCTCGAGTCCGATCGTATAAGGATTGTCCGCCGGTGTTTTCATGCGGGCCGCCTCGCGGCTATGGCACTCGCGCGCGCGCCGAAGATGCCGAGGTTCTCCACGTGTCTCATCTCTCCTCCACCAGTTGCTCTTATGGTCACGAAACGCTCTGCAATGAGCGACACGACTTCATCCGGAAAAAACCACCATGACTCGAACGGGAGAACCCGATTTTTTCATCAGCACGGTGGCACGACTGGATGGCGTCAAACTTCCTGATAGTCGTGGATACGCTCTATTTTTCTTTGCTCCACCACGTTCAAGCCGTAGCCCTCTAGGCCCACGATCGTTCTTTCATGATTGGAGAGCAGGATCATGTTCTTCACGCCGAGTTCGGTGAGGATTTGCGCGCCTATTCCGTAATCACGCAGTTCCGGCTCGGCAGGCTTGGGGTGCATCATGGAACGCACACGTTCGGACACGGCCGTGAGGCGCGACTCGCGGATCACCACGATGACGCCGCGGCTCTCACCCGCCAGCAAACGCGCGGCGCCGCGTAGAGACGCGAGGTGGTGACCGCCGATGACGTCGTTCATGGTATCCATCGCGTGCATGCGCACGAGAACAGGGTCGGCTCCCCGTAGATCGCCCATGACGAAGGCGATATGCTCGACCTGATCGACCTGGTTCCGGTAGACCACGATCCGCCAATGCCTGCCATTCGGCTCGGTAAAGCTCCCGTGTTCAACGGCCTCCACGAGCCTTTCCGTTCGTCGGCGGTACGCGATGAGATCGGCGATCGTGCCCAGCTTCAGTTGATGCCGCCGTGAAAAGGCGATGAGATCCGGCAGCCTCGCCATGGTGCCGTCGTCGTTCATGATTTCGCAGATTGCACCGGCTGGCGCGAGCCCGGCCAGACGGGCGATATCTACCGCCGCCTCGGTATGACCCGCGCGCACGAGCGTGCCGCCGTCGCGCGCCATGAGCGGAAAGACATGCCCGGGAGAAACGAGCTCGTCGGGGCCCGTTTCCGGATTGACCGCAATCGAAATCGTGCGGGAACGGTCGGCCGCCGAGATGCCCGTACTCACACCGTCACGCGCCTCGATCGACACCGTGAAGGCCGTCTCGTGCCGCGAGCCGTTGATTCGACTCATTAGATGCAAGCCCAGCGATTCGCAGCGCGAGCGTGTCATCGCGAGGCAGATCAAGCCACGCGCATGCGTCGCCATGAAGTTGACGGCGTCAGGCGTGGCGAATTGCGCGGGAATGATAAGGTCGCCTTCGTTTTCGCGATCCTCGTCGTCGACCAGAATGAACATGCGCCCGGCGCGCGCTTCTTCGATAATCTCCGACGCCGTTGCGATGTCGGCGCGCGAATCCACCGGCAGCCGGGCGGACGTTGCGTTACTCATGAGAACACCTCACGCGATGTGATCACGACGCCTGCGCCAGGCCGTGAATCTGGATAGGCCGTGTCTTGTCGATAGGAAGCGTCGTCTTGTTGGCAAGCCGTTTCAGGACGACGTTCGAGCGAACGCTGGCCACACCGGGAAGCAACGTCAGTTTATGTGTGATGATGTGTTCGAGTTCGACGAGATCCCTGGCCACCACCCGCAGCAGATAGTCGGTTTGCCCGGTCATCATGAAGCAGTCCATGACTTCGGTGATGCCTCTCACCGTGTCGGCGAAACTCTCTCGCGCCTGCATGCCCTGCCGCTCCAGACCGATTTCGACGATGGCCATGACGCCCAGGCCGAGCAGGGACGCATTGAGCACGGCGACGCGCCGGCTGATTACACCGAGACGCTCCAGATTTCTGACTCTCACGAGACAGGGAGAGGGCGATAGGTTGACTCGAGCCGCCAGTTCGAGGTTCGTCAAACTTGAGTCCTCCTGAAGTTCACTCAGGATGCTAAGGTCTATCCTGTCCAGCGCAACGTTCATGGCCTGGGTCTCCTCTTTGCATAAGGCTCCGGTGCCCTGAGGTTCGAACGCTCGCTTTCGAGCAGAACATCGATTTCCGCTCCAGCACGCAATCGAACAACATCACCTGATGAACGAGTTTATGCCAGCCGGCTCCGTGGAAAATTCCGATAAAAAGTCGAGTTATCACCAAAAACGGACATTCTCGGTACACCCTCGGGAAAACCCGCTATTCGTCATACTTTCGACACGTAAGTCGAGATGACGATCAGGCCTTTCTCAGCGGCGGCAAGTCGGTACAGACACCTTCGTACAACTCGGCGGCCATGCCAACCGATTCGCCGAGCGTCGGGTGCGGATGGATCGTCTTGCCGATGTCTTCCGCGTCCGCGCCCATCTCGACGGCGAGGCATACTTCGCTGATCAGGTCGCCCGCGTTCAGGCCGACGATCGCGCCGCCGATCACGCGATGGGTTTCCTCGTCGAAGATCAGCTTCGTGAAGCCTTCGTCGCGGCCGTTCGCGATTGCGCGGCCCGAAGCGGCCCACGGGAACACGGCCTTGCCGTACTTGATGCCTTCGGCCTTGCACTGGTCTTCCGTCTTGCCGGCCCACGCCACTTCCGGATCGGTGTACGCCACCGACGGAATCTGCAGTGCATCGAAGTACGCCTTCTCGCCGTGCGCGGCTTCCGCTGCGACGTGGCCTTCATGCACGGCCTTGTGCGCGAGCATCGGCTGGCCGACGATATCGCCGATCGCGAAGATGTGCGGGACATTCGTACGCATCTGCTTGTCGACGTCGATGAAACCGCGATCCGTGACCGCGACGCCAGCCTTGTCGGCACCTATCTTCTTGCCGTTCGGGCTGCGGCCCACCGCGACGAGCACGAGGTCGTAGCGCTGCGCTTCCGCCGGCGCCTTCTCGCCCTCGAACTTCACGTAGATGCCGTCTTCCTTCGCTTCCGCGCCGACCGTCTTGGTCTTCAGCATCACGTTGCCGAAGCGCTTCGCGTTGTACTTTTCCCAGACCTTCACGAGATCGCGGTCCGCGCCCATCATCAGGCCGTCCATCATTTCGACGACGTCGATCTCGGCGCCGAGCGTCGCGTACACCGTCGCCATTTCGAGGCCGATGATGCCGCCGCCGATCACGAGCATGCGCTTCGGCAGTTGGCGCAGTTCGAGCGCGCCCGTCGAATCGACGACACGCGGGTCTTCCGGCATGAACGGCAGCTTCACGGCCTGCGAGCCCGCGGCGATGATCGCCTGCTTGAACTTGACGACCTTCTTGCCGTTTTCGCCCTGCACTTCCATGTGGAACGGGTCGACGAACGCGCCGACGCCGGTGACCACCTCGACCTTGCGCGCCTTCGCCATGCCGGCGAGGCCCGTCGTCAGCTTCTTGACGACGCCGCCCTTGAAGTCGCGCAGCTTGTCGAGATCGACTTCCGGCTTGCCGAACGAGATGCCGTGCGACGCGAGCGCCGCGGCTTCGTCGATGACGAGCGCCGTGTGCAGCAGCGCCTTCGACGGGATGCAGCCCACGTTCAGGCACACGCCGCCGAGCGTCGAGTAGCGTTCGACCAGCACCGTCTTCATGCCGAGATCGGCTGCGCGGAACGCGGCCGAGTAGCCGCCGGGGCCGGCGCCGAGCACGAGCATGTCGCACTCGATATCTGCGTTACCGGAGAAGCTGCCGGCTTGCCGCGTGGCTGACGCGTTCTCCGGTACCTGGACCGAAGCGACCACCAATGAACTCACGGCAGCCGATTCGCGAACGTCTTCAAGAAGCGCGATCAACGTGCCTTCAGACACGAGATCGCCAACCCGGACGCTCAATTCCTTGACGATGCCAGAGACCGGGCTTGGTACATCCATGGTCGCCTTGTCGGATTCGAGCGTAATCAGGGATTGTTCTTTCTCGACACGATCACCGACCTTCACGGCGATTTCGATGACGGGGACTTCCTTGTAATCGCCGATATCCGGCACCTCGATCGCTGTCATGCTTATGAAAACCCTTGTTGTGTTGCCCACACATGTCTGTTCACGCAGAAAGAAGCTTGATCGCCGCTTCGTGCAGAAGCGTCCGCCGGCTTCATCAGAGCAGTATCCGGCGATAATCGGCCAATAGCGAAACCAGATACGCGTTGAAGCGGCCCGCTTCCGCGCCATCCACGGCGCGGTGATCGAACGACAGGGAGAGGGGCAGGATCAAGCGCGGCACGAACTGCTTGCCGTCCCACACCGGCTTCATCGCGCTGCGCGACAAGCCGAGAATCGCCACTTCCGGCGCATTGATGAGCGGGGTGAAATGCGTGCCGCCGATACCGCCAAGCGACGAGATCGAAAAGCACCCGCCCTGCATCTGATCGGGTTTGAGCTTGCTCTCCCGAGCAAGCTTCGACAGTTCGCCCATTTCCGTCGCAATCTGGACAAGCCCTTTTCCATCCACATCGCGGATGACGGGCACGACGAGACCATTCGGCGTATCGGCGGCGAAACCGATGTGGTAGTACTGCTTGAACACGAGGGTGTCGGCCTCGAGGCTTGCATTGAGCGCCGGGAATTTCTTCAGTGCGGCAACGACCGCCTTGATCACGAAGGCCAGCATCGTGAACTTCACACCCGCCTTCTCGTATTCCTTGTTCAACTTCGCACGCAGGGCCTCCAGTTCGGTGATGTCCGCCTCGTCGTTGTTCGTGACGTGCGGGATCATCACCCAGTTACGATGCAGGTTCGCACCCGAGATCTTCTTGATGCGCGACAGCGGCTGCGAATCGACGGGACCAAATTTCGCGAAATCCACCTTCGGCCACGGCAATAGACCGAGCTCCGTTCCGTTCGCCGAGACAGGCGTCGAGACTGGAGACGTGCCGGACGATGTCGTCATCGCGTTCCTGACGAACGCGGCAATGTCTTCCGATGTAACGCGCTGCTTCGGACCGGTGCCCTGCACACGCGATATCTCGACGCCCAGTTCTCGCGCGAGCTTGCGCACCGACGGCGACGCATGGCTGTCGCGATGCGGCTCGCCTTCGCGCGCCGGGGCGCGATGCAATGGCGCGGGCTCGATCTTCAGTTCGGGCGCCGGCGCGGACACCGGCACTGTCGTGACATTCGCCGACGAACACGCGAGATCGTGCGCCGCGGACGCGGCAGCAGGCACGGGCACCGCGTCGTCCTGCCGCTCACCGTCGCTTTCGAGCAGCGCGATCAGCGTGCCTTGCGACACCATTTCGCCAACCGCGACCTTCAGCTCCTTGATCACGCCAGCGGTGGGACTGGGCACATCCATCGTCGCCTTGTCCGACTCGAGCATGACGAGCGACTGCTCCTGTTCGACGCGTTGTCCAACTCTCACCAGAATTTCGATCACGGGGATGTTCTTGTAATCGCCGATATCCGGTACTTCTATTCGTGTCACCCGCACATTCGCCTCCAACAGCAAGCGTTTCAACAGTCGGCGCTCCTCTTCATCTGGCCGGACGCACTTGATTCGATCGGATTGCCCAGGATGGACCGATGAACGCGCGAAGCCTTCGAGCAGCCGATTCGCGCACCGCTCTCATGGCGCGCACCGGTCAACGGGTCCTAGACAAGCCAGGGCTCGATCAGCCCGCTTCCGATTCGCCCATATCGGTCGATCGCCTGACGCACGATGCCCGGGTCCTGCTGGCCGTCGTCGACGAGTGCTTTCAGCGCGGCGATCACGATCGACGCACGGTCCACTTCGAAGAACGCCCGCAACGCCGCACGTGTATCGCTGCGCCCGAAGCCGTCGGTGCCGAGCACGACATAGCGGGACGGCACGTACGCGCGGATCAGTTCGGGCACGGCGCGCACATAGTCGGTCGCGGCGATCACCGGTCCACGCGCGGCGCCCAGGGCTGCCGTCACGTAGGGCACCGCAGGCTCGCCACGCTCCAGCAGCCGCTGCGCGCGCTCCGCGGACACGCCGTCGCGATGCAATTCGGTAAAGCTCGTCACGCTCCAGACGGCCGCGTCGATATTCCAGTCGTCTTTCAACATCCGTGCCGCGGCCTGGACTTCACCGAGAATCGCGCCCGAGCCCAGCAACTGCACCTGTGCGATCTCGACCTGCGCAGGCTCCAGCACGTACATCCCCTTGAGCACGCCGCGCCGGACGCGATCGACATCCGCTTCAGTCAACGGACGCTGTGCGTAGTTTTCGTTGGTGACCGTGATGTAGTAAAACACGTCGCGCTGACGCGCGATCATCTCCTGCATGCCTTCGTCGACGATCATCGCCACTTCGTACGCGAAGGCCGGATCGTACGCACGGCAGTTCGGTATCGTCGAGGCTGCAAGGTGGCTCGTGCCGTCCTGATGCTGCAGACCTTCACCACCGAGCGTCGTCTTGCCAGCCGTCGCGCCGATCAGGAAACCGCGCGCGCGCTGGTCGGCAGCCGCCCAGATCAGGTCGCCGATACGCTGGAAACCGAACATCGAGTAGTAGATATAAAACGGCAGCATCGTCAGATCGTGCACGCTGTAAGACGTCGCCGCGGCAATCCACGACGACACCGCGCCCGCCTCGGAAATGCCTTCTTCCAGAATCTGGCCGCTCGTATCCTCACGGTAATAGAGCATCGAACCCATGTCTTCCGGCTCGTACAGTTGACCGAGCGGAGAATAGATGCCAACTTGCCGGAACAGATTGGCCATGCCGAAGGTGCGTGCCTCGTCGGCGACGACGGGCACCACACGCGGCCCCAGCTCGGTGTCCTTCAACAGGTTGCCGAGCATGCGCACGAACGCCATCGTGGTGGACATTTCCTTGTCGTTGGTGTCGAGCGCGAATCGTCCCCACGACGACATCGCAGGCACGGCCGGCGCGTGCGATGCCGCCGTGCGCCTTCGGGGAAGGTAGCCGCCCAGCGCCGCACGGCGCTCGTGCAGATACTGCATGACGGCACTGCTTTCGTCCGGTTTGTAGAACTTGAGTTGTTCGACATCATCGTCGGAAAGTGGCAGACGAAAGCGCTCGCGAAACGCCTTCAACTGGTCGATGTCGAGCTTCTTTTGCTGATGCGTTGTCATGCGCCCCTGGCCGATCGAGCCCATGCCGAAGCCCTTCATGGTCTTCGCGAGAATGACCGTGGGTTGCCCGTTGTGTTTCGACGCCTTTTCGTATGCAGCGTGCAATTTGCGCACATCGTGGCCGCCGCGCCGCAGGCGGTCGATATCGTCGTTGCTCAGATGCGCGGCGAGCGCGGCCAGCTCGGCGTTCTGACCAAAAAAGCGTTCGCGATTGTAGGCGCCGTCGTTGGCGGAAAAAGTCTGGAACTGGCCGTCCACGGTGTGCGCGAACGCGCGCAACAGCGCCCCCGTGCGATCACGTGCGAACAGGGCGTCCCAGTCCGAACCCCACAACACCTTGATGACGTTCCAGCCCGCTCCCGTGAACTGCGCTTCGAGTTCGTCGATGATGCGGCCATTGCTGCGCACGGGTCCGTCGAGCCGCTGCAAATTGCAGTTGATCACGAACACGAGATTGTCGAGTCCCTCGCGCGCGGCCAGCGAAAGCGCGCCGATTGCCTCGGGTTCGTCCATTTCGCCATCGCCGAAATAGCCCCACACCTTTCGGCCTTCCGTGCGTTGCAGTCCGCGGTTCTGCAGATAACGCATGAAACGCGCCTGGTAGATCGAATTGATCGGCCCGATACCCATCGAGCCGGTCGGGAACTGCCAGAAGTCCGGCATCAGCCACGGATGAGGATAGGAACACAGGCCCGCACCGGTGATTTCCTGTCGGTAATGCTCGAGATGCGTCTCGTCGAGAAAGCCCTCGAGGTAAGCCCGCGCGTACACACCTGGCGCGGAATGAGGTTGAAAATAGACGAGATCGCCACCGTGAGCATCATTCGGTCCACGAAAGAAATGATTGAAGCCGACTTCGAACAGGTCAGCCGCCGACGCATAGCTGGCAATATGCCCGCCGAGTTCACCGTAGGCACGATTGGCCCGCACCACCATGGCCAGCGCATTCCAGCGCAGCGCGGCGGCGAGCTTTTCTTCGATATCGAAGTCGCCCGGATACGGCGGCTGCTGATCGACGGTAATCGTATTCGCGTAGGGCGTGATATTGAGGCGCGCCGTTGCGATACCGTTGGACGAAGCGTGGGCCGCGAGCCGATCGAACAGGTACTGCGCCCGTTCGGCACCTGCATGCCGGACCACGCCATCGAGCGCGTCGAGCCATTCGGCTGTTTCCAGTGGGTCGTCGTCAACTTTCGTCTGACCCAGGGAAAGAATCGAGGGTGTCCCCGTCGATAAGTCGGTCATCTTGCAACTCCGTAAAAGCAATGCGAATTCAGTGGCGAGTGCGCAAAGATTACGGGGGATGCCGCAGAATGTGTGGTCGTATTACGGGCCGCCCATGCGGTGTCAGTTGCAGTCTCTTCTGCGAAATGCGTGATCTACAGCATTTCTATTTGATGCGGGCGGCCGCGCGTGGAGGGCCCGGAGTCACGGGCTGGAAGATGGACGAAAGGCGCGTCGAAACTCGAAGCGCGTTCCATCACAACGGGCACCGGGAAGGAACGGGCCGCAGGATTGCGGCCGCTCACGCCACACGTTCATCGATGCGCCGAGGCGCGCGACTTCACACATCGGCCACCACGCCCGCTGGACCATCCGCTCGGTCGTCCATCCCGGTCGAAGCCGTCGACGCGAGGACCGCCCCCGACTGCGTGCGCGCCAGCGCGGCGAAGTAGCGGCCTGGCGAATGCCCGAGCGCTTTCTTGAACATGATGATGAAGGCAGTTACCGACTCGTAGCCGAGTTCGTCCGACACGCGTTGCACGGAAGCGCCGCCGGCAAGCTCGCGCACCGCAACGAGCAGTTGCAACTGCTGCCGCCAGCGGCCAAAGGTCAGTCCCGTTTCACTGACGACGAGTCTTGCCAGCGAACGCTCGCTCATGGCGACACGCTTGGCCCATTGCGCGACGGTGCTGCGATCGCCGGGATTGGCGTTCAACGCGTCCGCCATCTGCCGGATTCGCGGATGATCCGTAACCGGCAGATAGAGGCGCTCGACCGGCATCAACGTCAGCTCATGCAACAGCACGCGCGCAAGCCTGTCGGTATGGCCGCCCTGCTCATAGTCCAGCGGCGCGTCGGCCAGATGCAGGATCATTTCCCGCAGCATCGGCGAAATGGACAGCGTGCAGCAATCCGTTGGCAAGTCGACGATACCGGGCTCTGCGAACAGATAGCAAAGCCGGGCATTGGGCGTGGCGTGGTTGCTGTGCGGCATCTCGCCAGGAATCCAGACGCCGCATTGCGGCGGGACGATCCAGAACGCGCCCGCGACCCGACAGGTTACGGCGCCGTGCAACGCCAGCACCAGTTGCCCCTTCAGATGTTTGTGAACAGGGATTTCGGAAGCATGCTCGTCGACGTGCATGCGCATCGCTACCGCCGGCCGATCGATCGCGTCGGGATCCACAAAATCAGGAAGACTAACGTAGCGGTTCATATCCGGAATTTTAGCGACAAGTTGAAATTGTAGCCAAATCGATGCGAAGCATGAGCCGGCATAGTCGTGTCATACCAAGCTGGAACGCCGTCACGACTTTCATTGCGCCAAACCTCGCCTTCGCGGACGGCTGGAATCCGGGCTCGCGGGTGTGCGTTTCGACAGTGTCGACGCCTGTGCTGTCCGGTTCGGACCCGATTGTGCTTCGTGCGTAATCTGTGGCACATCACGTCCGCGGTTCACAAGTCGGATGAATGCCACGAAGGCGTCTCGCGGATCGACGTGGACGGCACCTCGAAGTTCAGCGAGCCACCGACCGCGAATTGCGCTTCGATTGACTGTTCTCACCGCACAATCTGCCGAATGGAGCGCCACTGCGGTAACACAAGAATAAGAAATGCTGCCCGAACTGCGGCAATATTTCCCCGTGCAATCAAAATGATTCACGATCCAGGCGCCCCGGATTTCGTCACGCGCAATGAAATCCGGAGCGACGAAATAATAAATCAAGCGAGACAGTTTTTTTTCACACTAATACCGGACGGACGACAGCGTCGCGCCATTGCGTATGGCGCTCGCCCCGTACGGCACGGTCGTCGTCGGTTGAATCCGCAGCGCGCTCCATTCACATAACCAATCAGCCTCAGAAATTAATCAAGTATTCGTAATATTAATAATCGGTTCCGGAAATCCGCTTTACGGGCAATGAATGCTCGACCATCTGCGCCACCACCTTTAAACCAGAAAACAAAATGTAATACCCGAAGTAAACCCTTCCTTTTAACGAGAGGAGAACAATATGGAAATACGGCAAATCAACGTCTACGATGTCATCGACAGTCGCAGAATCGGCAGGAGGCAGTATTTCATCGTCGCCTTCTGTGCGCTGCTCATGCTGTTCGATGGCTTCGACACCCAGGTCATCAGCTTCATCGTGCCCGTTCTCGCGAAAGAATGGCAACTGCCCAAGGCAGTATTCGGCGCGATTTTTTCGGCTGTTTTCTTCGGGCTACTAATCGGCAACTTCGGCATTCCGTTCGCGACTCGGCGCTTCGGCACGAAGAAGATTGCTTTCGTGGCAACCGCTGCTTTCGGTCTGTTCACCGTCCTGACCGTTTTTGCCACCAGCGTGCCGCAACTGATCGCCTTGAGATTCCTTGCGGGCATCGGCCTCGGAGCGGCCACGCCTTGCGCGGTGGGCCTCGTTTCGGAATTCAGCCCGAAGAGAACCCGCGCGACTTTCGTCATTCTCGTCTACCTGGGATATGCGCTGGGATTCATCTTCGCGGGCGTCTGCAGTAGCGCCTTGATCCCGCGGTTTGGCTGGGAAGGACCACTGTGGCTGGGCGGGCTCGCGGCACTGGGCTTGACGGTGTTGCTTATCCCGCTGCTGCCGGAATCCGTGGCCTACCTGTCGGCAAATGCGGAGCCGGCCGAATTGCTTCGTGCAACCAAGCGCCTCTTTCCCGATTTCACGCTGCAATCGGACAGCGAACTGGTCACTCACGAAGAGAAGCCGGCGGACGCAAGTGTGCTCGGATTGTTCTCCGCACAATTCCGCGTGGGGACATTCCTGCTTTGGGCCGTATTCGCCATCAACCTGGCCGCTTTCTATTTTCTGCAAAGCTGGCTGCCGACCGTTCTCGCGTCCATCTCGTTCCCACCCGCGCTCGTGGTCTGGGCGACCATCACCGTGATCATCGGCGGCATGGTGGCCAGTCTGCTGATGGGACCCATCATGGATCGCACGAGCCCTTACAGAATCCTGTCCGCGGTCTACGTCGGCGGCGCCGTGTCAATGTACGCGATCTCCATGGCAATCGGCTCATCGCATCTCGCTTTACTCACGACGATCTTCTTTTGCGGCTTTTGCATCAGCGGCGGACAAACCTGCGCGATCGCGTTGTGCACGCTCTTCTATAGCCCGGAATTGCGCGCCCCGGGCGTCGCATGGGCCTATGGATTCGGTCGGCTCGGCGCCGCGGGCGGCACTTACCTCGCGGGCGTCCTGTACGCGAACAACTGGACCGTCGACGCGATGTTTCGTGTTGCAGCAGCGCCAATACTCGTTGCAGCGGCTTGCGTGGCCCTGATGGGCGCTTCCTATGGCCTGACGAAAAACGGCCTGAAGAAATCCTTCTCAGCCTGACCTGCACCACGTGCTGAATCGATGAACGTCAGATGAACGGTTCCTGTGTATTGCCTTTGAAATGCGGAGATCTCATGAAAACGAAAAAAATCGAAATGATTGTCGGCTCGCTCATGGGGCTGGCCAGTTCCGTCGCGCATAGCCAAAGCAGCGTAACGCTCTATGGCGAGATCGACAACGGTATTCATTACCAGACCAACGTAGGCGGCGGCAAAGCTGTCTACATGGACTCGCTGGACGGCATCGACGGCAGTCGCTGGGGGCTGACCGGCAAGGAAGATCTGGGAGGCGGTCTCAAGGCGGTTTTTACGCTCGAGTCCGGCATCGACGTGAATAACGGACGACTTGCCCAGGGCGGCACGGCGTTTGGCCGGCAAGTTTTCGTCGGACTGAGCAGTGACACTTACGGTTCTCTCACCGTCGGCCGTCAATACGACATGGTGTGGTATTTCCCCGAGTTTCTTGCCGGTGCCGCAGCGGTTGGCGACCTGGCGAGCGCGCATCCGGGAGATTTCGACAACACCAGTAACAGCGTGCGATTCAACAACTCGGTGCGCTACATGAGCCCGGACTTCCACGGCTTCTCCTTTGGCGCCGCATATAGCCTTGGCGGCGTGCCCGGCGACTTCACTTCGACGTCGGGCTATTCGCTTGGAGTCGGTTACACACACGGTCCGCTTCAGATCGGCGCGGCGTTCGATTACTTCAAACACCCGACATCGACACCAGGTAACGGATGGTTCACCAACTATGCAAGCGGCTTCAATCTGCTAGCCTCTTCCCTGAACTCGGCTTATCAGGTCGCGCAAGCCTATCAGGACGCCGTCATCGCGGCGGCCTACACGATCGGAAACGCGACGATCAGCGCGTCGTACTCGAATGTTCAATACGCCAATCTCGGTGCGTCGTTCCAGAACGGTACGGCCATCTTCAACAATTTTGACATTGGTTTGAACTACCGTGTCACGCCGGCTTTTTTCGTCGGCGTTGCGTATGACTACATGAAAGCGCGGAGCGTCACGACGGCACAAGGCAATTCCATCGGCAATCAGCACTACAATCAGGTGGCGTTCACGCTGGACTATCTGCTGTCGAAGCGTACCGACGTATACTTTTCGGGCGGCTGGCAACGCGCTTCCGGCACATCGTCGACGGGCGCGCTGGCGGTCGCCAACATTGGCGGATCCGGAGATTCATCGAATAACCACCAGATGGTTTATCGGCTCGCTATACGACATAAATTCTGACGAGCCTTGCTCGCCCTGGATTCGACATGACGATGCGGCGATATTTCAGCGCCGGCATGCCGACGCCACGGTCGTTGCTCAAGGTTGCTGGTTCGACGCCTGATAGGATGGCGTCGCCCCGGCGCCTGCATCACGGACATCCCGATTCCGGCGCGCCTGCGCCATGTCGGGCGGATACGTCCGCTGCCTGCGCGAGTGAATCGGAATCCAGCCGTCGCGTTCTGCCTGAATGAGTTCGGCCCGTACCTCAGCGCGCGCCTTTCCATTCGTGACCACCGCCGCGGCGCAGCTCGCATCGACTACACCGGCGCTTGCGGCCAATGGAAAGCACGTAACGAAGCAGAGTACCGCTGCAATTGTCGTGTGCATGAGAATCTCCTTCCTTGTAAAGCCGTGGCTCCGCGCTCAGACGAAGCCATACATGGTGAACAACATGACGTACGGGATCTCCTGTCCCGCAGAATTGCAGACCATGATGTCCATCTTCTGAATGGCGCACGTGGACACGATTACCCTTGCGATTTTCGAAAAGACAAGCTTCATGATGATTGACTCCCCATTCTGACGTGACCTAACGGTCGATCTTCTCGGCGATCCGTCAATGGCGCTGACCTGCGCTCGACGGCTGCATCATTGGTTCATGGCACGTCGCAGCCATCTACACCGATCAACGCTTGTTCACTACCGGCTCGAAGCACGAAAGCCTGACAGTCCGATGCTTTAAAGCGTCTCCGTGACGAGTACTTTATCCACATTCAGCCAGCCTGAATTTGTGGAAGATGACAATGCATCTGCAAAAACTGCCAGAGTTTTTCTGACGCACGGTGTGCCGTCTGCTGTCCAATCAGCGTCGTTACCCAAGCCTGCAGGCTGGTAAAGATTTCGCGCTCGCTGTTCCACTACGAATCACGTCGCCCGAGTTGACGATGAAGCGCTGACTGGCCGGATGATGGCCACCGTCGATCAAACATCGCGTCATAGGTAATGAACCGTTGCCAACCTTCGACTACAAGACGGCTGAACAGCTAGTGTCGGAAGGACGCGTGGACGACGTACTTCGCTACGTCGTTTCTCTCGAGGCAGGCGCGGCCGGATAGTTGATCTAGGTTCAGCATCAGCAAACAGGGAGCGGGGGCATACTGGACTGGACGTCGTTCCGCGGCAGGTTGCCTGCCCCACCTCTTCAAATGCCCGCTCGATGAGTGGGCATTTTCTTTGCGCGCCCAGCAGGACAACATATTGATAGCGCGGACATCTTTTCTGAGAGACAACAATCAAATAGAAGCATTCGCCCCCCAGCAACTCCCTCCCGTACCGGCAATCGTCAATCCAACTGTACCGGTACTGTACAGAAAACCGTCGCTAAACTGATCTCCGTCCCAGCCTCGAACCGAATGGAGAATCCGCGATGGAATTCCTCACCCTGAGCGCGTTGCCCGCCGGCATGCTGTTCGCGCTCGTCACGTCGATCACGCCCGGCCCCAACAACACGATGCTGCTCGCGTCCGGCGTCAATTTCGGTTTCCGCCGCACGATGCCGCACCTGTTCGGCATCAGCATCGGCGTCGCGATCCTGATGCTCTGCGTCGGCTTCGGCCTCGGCGAGGCCTTCAAGCGCATGCCGCTGCTGTACACGATCCTCGAAGCCGCGAGCGTCGCGTACCTGCTATACCTCGCCTGGCGCATCGGCACGTCGGGAGAAGTGAAGGCACACGGCGCCAAGCCGCGGCCGATGACGCTCATCGAAGCCGCCGCGTTCCAGTGGATCAACCCGAAGGCATGGATGATGGTGCTGACCGCCGCGACGACGGTCCGCCTGTCCGCCGACTACGGAATGAACGCCGCGTGGATGGCCGTCGTGTTCATCCTGATCGGCTTTCCGTGCATCTGCCTGTGGGCCGCATTCGGCCTCGGCCTGCGACGCTTCCTGTCGAACCGCCGCGCACTGCGCATCTTCAACGTGACGATGGCCGTGCTGCTGATCCTGTCGCTGTATCCGCTCGTCGCGCACCTGCTGCCGCAGTGAGCGCTCACAGCGCACCCGTTGAGATTCACGCGACGCAGGCGTACCCTTTTGGTACGGGCGCGCGCAACCGTTTTGCCGGTTGTGCCGTTGCTTCCGGGAGAAAGCCGATGAAGCCACTGCTGAGGACGGGCGAACACATCGAGGGGATGCACTGGGTCGCCGAGTATCACCCGCTCACGCACGACATCCGCGTGCTGCGCGACAACATCGAAGTCGGCACTTACAGCGCGCCGCCAACCCTGTTCGGCGACGAGGAAGAGATGGGCGCCGCGAACCACGACGATCATCGCGGCCGGGAGGCTGCGCTGCGCGCGTATCTGCGCAACTTCGTCAAGGAACACGACGCGGAAGAATAGCGGCGTGCAGGGTGCCGCTCACAGAGGGCCGGCGCATCGCACCGGCCCAAACGCCGCTCAATGCCCGAGCGACTCGATCTTGCCTGCCGGCTGCGCGACGCCATGCGGCCGCGCCATCTGCTTGATCAGCAACGCGATGCACGCGAGCACGCCCGCGACGGCGATCGTCGCGAACACGCCCGCGAACGAGAAGTGCCGGCGCGTCAGTTCGGCGACGAGGAACGAACCCGCGATCCCGCCGAAGCGGCCGACGCCGAGCATCCACGCGACCCCCGTGCCGCGCCCCTCGGTCGGATAGAACGCGGCGGCGAGCGCCGGCATCGACGATTGCGCGGTGTTCATCAGCACGCCGGCCACGAACACGACCAGCACGAGCAGCCCGACGTTGCCGGCCGCCTGCCCGATCGCAACTACGCTGATCGCCGTCAGCGCGTAGCACACGGCGATCACGCGGTTCGCGTTGAAGCGGTCCATCAGCACGCCGCACAGCACGGCGCCCACGCCGCCGAGCGGGAACAGCGCCGAAATCAGCGTCGCCTTTTGCGGCGTCAGGCCCGCATCCTTCAGCAGGATCGGCATCCAGTTGATCGACGCGTAGAAAATCACGAGGCCCATGAAGTACGCGATCCACAGCATCACGGAGCCGACGATGTACGAGCGCGACAGCACGACGCCAAGCCCCTTGCTGCCCGTCTGCGGCGCGGTTTCGGTCATCGCGAACGAACCGGCGTTCAGCGCATCGCGCGAGATGCGCGCGAGCGTTGCGCGGATCCGGTCGACGGCGTGACCATTCGCGACCATGAAGCGCACCGATTCCGGCATCTTCAACAGCAGCAGCACGCCGAGCAGCAGCGGCGTCACGCCACCGAGCATCAGCACGCTGCGCCAGCCGAAATGCGGAATCATCCATGCGGCCAGGAAACCGCCGAACGCGGCGCCGAGCGGGAAGCCGCAAAACATCAGGTTGATCACGGTCGCGCGGCGCTTGTCCGGGCAGAACTCGCCCATCATCGTGACCGCGTTCGGCATCGCCGCGCCAAGCCCGACGCCGGTGACGAAACGCAGGATCGTCAGGTGTCCGATGGTGGTCGAGAACGCGGACACGAAACACGCGACGCCGAACAGGAACACCGAGCCGAGCAACAGCGAGCGGCGCCCGAGCCGGTCGGACAGCGGGCCCGACACGAGCGCGCCGCACGCGAGGCCGAACAGCGCGGCGCTCAGCACGGGCGCGAGATCGGGCTTGGTCAGGTTCCATTCGCCCAGCAGCGACGGTGCGATGAAGCCGATCGCGGCCGTATCGAAGCCGTCGAGCAGCACGATCACGAAACACATGACGAACACGAGCCATTGAAAGCCGCCGAACGGCTGCTCGTTGATGAAGGTCTGGACATCGACCACGGTTGCGCGATTCATCGCGAGTCTCCTTGATATAAGCAACGCGGCCTCGAAGCCGCGCCGTCCTTGTTTTCGCACCGGAAATCCGGTGCGCCGCGCGCCGATTCACTGCCGGCGCGTTCGTTTATCGTCGACGGCCCGCCAACGACGGCAGGCCGCGCGATCGGGCCGCTTCCGGCGTCAGCCGGCGCTGTCCTGTTCCTTGAAAATCTTGTCCGCGAGATGGAACGCGGAATTCGCGGCCGGCACGCCGCAGTAGATCGCGGTCTGCAGCAGCACTTCCTTGATCTCGTCGCGCGTCACGCCGTTGTTGCGCGCGGCGCGCAAATGCAGCGCCAGTTCCTCGCCGCGATTGAGCGCCACCATCATCGCGATGGTCAGCAGGCTGCGCGTATGGCGCGGCAGGCCGTCGCGCGTCCAGATCTCGCCCCATGCATAGCGCGTGATCAGGTTCTGGAATTCGTCGGTCACCTCGGTGCGGTTCTCGAGCGAACGGTCGACGTGCGCGTCGCCGAGCACCGCGCGACGCACCTTCATCCCCGCTTCATAACGTTCCTGGTCGTCCATCGCCAAGCCTCACGCGGTCAGGAAATCGAGCAGCGCGCGGTTGAAGCCGCCGGTGCACTCGATGTTCGAAATGTGCGCCGCGTCGAATTCGACGTGAAGCGCGCCGGGAATCGCGGCCGCAAGCGCGCGACCCTGGTCGGGCGGCGTCGACATGTCCTTGGCGCCGGTCACGACCAGCACCGGCAGCGCGATGCCCTTCACTTCGTCGCGCAGGTCGGCTGCGTTCAGCGCGTCGCAGTTCGCCGCATAGCCATCCTTGTCGGTATGCACGAAGGTGTCGCGGATCGCGTCGAACAGGCGCGGCTCGCGTTCGACGAACGCGTCGGTGAACCAGCGCGGCAACACGGCGTCGGCAAGCGCGGCCATCCCTTCGGTACGCGCCTTCTGCGCACGCGGCGCCCACACTTCCGGCGAGCCGATCTTCGCGGCGGTGTTCGACAGCACGGCGCGAACGATGCGCGACGGGAAGCGCGCGGCCAGCGCGGCGCCCGTCAGCCCGCCCATCGAGATCCCGCAGAAATGCGCGCGCGCGATGCCGACGTGGTCGAGCAGGCCGATCACGTCGCCCGCGAGCTGCTCGATCGTGTACGAACCGGCCGGCGCATCGGAATGGCCGTGGCCGCGCGTGTCGTAGCGCAGGATGTTGAAGTGCTGCGTGAGCGGACGGATCTGCGGCGCCCACATCTGCAAGTCGGCGCCAAGCGAGTTCGAGAAGACGAGCCACGGCGCGTCGTCGCGCGCGGCACGGTCGATCCGGTAATGCAGTTTCACGCCGTTGACAGTGGCGAAAGGCATCAATGTTCTCCTGGTTGTGTCGTGCCCGCATGCAGCGCGAGCACGGCGTCGACATAGGCCTGCGCCTCGCCGACGTAATGTGCGGGATCGAGCAGCCGCGCAAGCGCGTCGCGCGACAGGTGGGCCGAGACGGTCGCATCGGCGGCGAGCACGTCGAACAGCGTCGCGCCCATGCGCACGGCTTCCTTCGACGCGTGCTCGACGACATGATGCGCATCGAGCCGGCCGATCCGGTCGCCGAGCGCGAGCATCACGGCTTCGCCGAGGATCAGCCCGTGCGTCAGGTCGAGGTTCGCAGCAAGGCGTTCGGTATTGACGTCGAGGCCCGCGACGATCTGCGCGATCTGCGCGAGCGCGCCGCCGGTCAGGCGCGCGAGGTCGGGCAGCGCATCCCATTCGGCCTGCCAGCCGCCGAGCGCCCGCTCGTGCTCCTGGACCATCCCTGCGAATACGGTCGCGACAAGGCCCGGTGCGCGCACGGCAGCCGTCAGCACGGCCGCGCAGCCGACCGGGTTGCGCTTGTGCGGCATCGTCGACGAGCCGCCCTTGCCGGCGGCGGCCGGTTCGCCGAGCTCGCCGACTTCGGTCTGCATCTGCAGCGATACGTCGCGTGCGATCTTTCCGAGCGTACCCGTCAGCATCCCGAAGCATGACGCGGCTTCCGCGATGCGGTCGCGCTGCGTATGCCACGGCACGGCCGGCGCCGCAAGCCGCAGGTCGGCCGCAAGCGCGGCCGTCACGCCGCCCGCGTGCTCGCGCAGGCTCGCGAGCGTGCCGGCCGCACCGCCGAACTGCAGCACCAGCACGCGCGCGCGCAATTCGGCGAAGCGCGCACGATGACGCAACAGCGCATCGAGCCATTGGGCGAATTTCAGGCCGAGCGTGATCGGCAGCGCCTGCTGCAGCCACGTGCGGCCGATCATCGGCGTCGCGCGATGCGTGCGCGCAAGCGCCGCGAGCGATGCGCACGCTTCGTCGAGCATCGGCTCGAGCACATCGAGCGTATCGCGCAGTTGAAGGACGGTAGCGGTATCGATGATGTCCTGGCTCGTCGCGCCCCAGTGCACGAACTTCGCGGCCTCGGGGTCGTCGGCCTTTACTTGCGCGGTGAGCTGCTTGACGAGCGGAATCGCGAGATTGCCGCCGAGCGCCGCGCCGTGCGCGAGCGCGTCGGCGTCGAGCCGGCCGGCGTCGCAGGCGCGTTCGATCGGCGCAACCGCGGCAGCGGGAATCACCTGCTGCGCGGCGAGCGCGCGCGCGAGCGCGGCCTCGACGTCGAGCATCCGCTGGATCGTCGCACGCGGCGACCAGATCCGGTTGAGCGGCTCGGTGCCGCAGATGAGGGAGGTCAGGCGGGCGCTGTCTTCGAGCATGGCATCAGATTGGGGAAACGGCGTGCGCCTATTGTCCACCCAAGCGCACCGGCATGCGCACGACCGCGCGCGCCGGCACGCTCCCGGTTCAGGCGGCGGCCTGTTGCGTCGCGTCGATCAGCGGCACGCCGGTCAGCGTCTGCAGCTCGTCGAACGACAGGTCGGTGAAGATCTCGCTCACCGCAAGGCCGTCGGCCGTCACGTCGAGCACGGCGAGATCCGTATAGATGCGGCTCACGCATTGCACGCCGGTGACCGGATACGAGCACTGCGCGACGATCTTGCTTTCGCCCTGCTTCGTCAGGTGCTCCATCATCACGAACACCTGCTTCGCGCCGATCGCGAGATCCATCGCGCCGCCGACGGCCGGAATCGCATCGGGCGCGCCCGTATGCCAGTTCGCGAGGTCGCCGTGCGCGGATACCTGGAACGCGCCGAGCACGCAGTAGTCGAGGTGGCCGCCGCGCATCATCGCGAACGAATCCGAATGGTGGAAATACGCGCCGCCGGTCAGCAGCGTCACGTGCTGCTTGCCGGCGTTGATCAGTTCGTCGTCTTCCTCGCCGGGCGCGGGCGCCGGGCCCATGCCGAGCAGCCCGTTCTCGCTGTGCAGGAAGATTTCCTTGCTCGGATCGAGGTGGTTCGCCACCAGCGTCGGCACGCCGATGCCGAGGTTCACATATGCGCCTTCGGGGATGTCCTGGGCGACGCGCTTGGCCATTTCATCGCGGGTCAGTCGTTTCATTCTGGATCTCCTTAGGCGGCTTGCGATGCGGCTTGCGATGCGGCGTGTTCTGCGGCGAGCTCGGCCGCATGCGCGGCCTGCGGCACCTCGACGACGCGCTGAACGAAAATGCCCGGCGTCACGATGTGTTCCGGGTTCAGCCCGCCGAGCGGCACGACTTCCGACACCTGCACGATCGCGACCTTCGCGGCACTGGCCATGATCGGCCCGAAGTTGCGCGCGGTCTTGCGATACACGAGATTGCCCCAGCGATCGCCCTTGTACGCTTTCACGAGCGCGAAATCGGCGTGGATCGGCGTTTCGAACACATACGGCTTGCCGTCGATCACGCGCGTTTCCTTGCCTTCCGCGAGCTTGGTACCGTAACCCGTCGGCGTGAAGAAGCCGCCGATGCCGGCGCCCGCCGCGCGGATGCGCTCCGCGAGGTTGCCCTGCGGCACGAGCTCCAGCTCGATCTCGCCTGCGCGGTACAGCGCGTCGAACACCTGCGAGTCGCTCTGGCGCGGGAACGAGCAGATGATCTTGCGCACCTGCTTCGCCTTGAGCAGCGCCGCCAGGCCCGTCTCGCCGTTGCCCGCGTTGTTGTTGACGATCGTCAGGTCGCGCGCGCCCTGTTCGATCAGCGCGTCGATCAGCTCGGACGGCATGCCTGCCGTGCCGAAGCCGCCGATCATGATTGTCGCGCCATCGTGGACGTCGGCAACCGCCGACTGAAGCGATTCGAAAATCTTGTTGACCATGTCTCTTCCTGATACGAACCCGCGGCACGATGCGCGGCCTGTCGAGGGGACACGCGCGTGCCGCGTGCCGCGCCGGGGCCGATTTCGATCCCGGTATTTGTTCGCTATTCGAACCTAGATTCGATTAGCGAACGATGGGCCGATCATAGAGTCGTGCACAGCGCGTTGTCAAGGCGGGTTGCCTCGGGGGGCGTCGCGTCGTCGAACGGCAAGCCAACGTAGTTTTCGGCGAGCGACTGCGCGGCGGCCCGCGAGCGCGTCACGTATTTCAGCTCGGCAAACTTCAGGCGATTGACGAACGGCGAGTCCTCCGGGGACGAATGCAGCATGTTCGTCATGAAGTACGAGAAGTGTTCGGCGCGCCACACGCGTTCGAGGCAGGTCGCCGAATACGTGTCGAGCAGCGTCGCGTCGCCGTTCCGGTAGCGCGCGCCGAGCGCGCGGGACAGCGCGCGGACGTCGGCCACCGCGAGGTTCATCCCCTTCGCGCCGGTCGGCGGCACGATGTGCGCGGCATCGCCGGCGAGGAACAGCCTGCCGTGCTGCATCGTCTCCGACACGAAGCTGCGCATCGGCGTCACGCTTTTCTGCGTGATCCGGCCCTCGGTCGGCGTCCAGCCCGTGTCGTTCGAGAAGCGCGTGTGCAATTCGTCCCAGACCCGCGCATCGGACCATTCGGCGAGGTTCTCGTCGGGCTTGCACTGCAGGTACAGGCGCGTGACCGTCGGCGAGCGCATCGAGAACAGCGCGAAGCCGTTGTCGTGATGCGCGTAGACGAGTTCGTCGAGCGACGGCGCCGCGTCGGCGAGGATGCCGAGCCACGCGAACGGGTAGACGCGCTCGAACGTGTTCAGCCGCTCGGCCGGGATCGTCTGGCGCGCGATGCCGTGGAAGCCGTCGCAGCCGGCGACGTAGTCGCAGTCGATGCGATCCGCGCGGCCGTCCGCGTGCTTGAACGTAACGAACGGGTGTTCGCCTTCGACGTCGTGCAGCGCGACGTCGCTGACTTCGAAGTGCATTTGATGGCCATGCTCGACGCCGGCCGCGATCAGGTCGCGCACGACTTCATGCTGGCTGTAGACGGTGATCGCGCGCCCGCCGGTAAGCGCGGACAGGTCGATGCGATGGCGCTGGCCCGAGAACAGCAGCTCGATGCCGTGATGTTCGAGCCCTTCGCGACGCATCCGGTCGCCGAGGCCGGCTTCGTTCAGCGTGTCGACGGTGCCCTGCTCGAGCACGCCGGCGCGGATGCGGTTCTCGCAGTATTCACGCGAACGCGCTTCGACAAGGACGGAATCGACGCCTTGCAGGCGCAGCAGATGGGACAGCAGAAGGCCGGACGGACCGGCGCCGATGATTACAACTTGAGTGCGCATTGTTTGTCTCCTGTCGACCGGAGTTAGCGCTTCAGCGCTTACTCCGGTCCCATGCTTCGCGGAACATTGGTTCGAGTAATGGAACACATTTGAGCGCTTTCCCGACTATGCGGCAACGCGATTCAGGAGATATGTTGTATACGTTTCGAAGATATTGGTCCCCTCATGGATTCGCTCGATCTGAACCTCATTCCCTACCTCGTCGCACTCGACGACACCCGCAACGTGAGCCGCGCCGGCGACCTGCTCGGCGTGAGCCAGCCGCGCGTGAGCACGGCGCTCGGCCGGCTGCGCGAGTATTTCGGCGATCCGCTCTTCGTGCGCACGTCGCGCGGGATGGAACCGACGCCGCGCGCACTCGCGCTGCTGCCGGCCGCGCGCGACGCGCTCGCGCAGATCGAGCGCGGCCTCGTCGCGCCGCACGACTTCGACCCGGCCGCGAGCACGCATACGTTCTCGATCGCGCTGTCGGACGTCGGCGAGATCGTGTTCCTGCCGAAGCTGCTGCAGGCGTTCGCGACGCGCGCGCCGCACGCGAACCTGCGTTCGGTCTCGCCCGCGCACGACGAAGTCGGACGCGGCCTCGAAGCCGGGTCGATCGATCTCGCGGTCGGCTACTTCCCCGACCTCGACGGCAACAACTTCTTCCAGCAGCGGTTGTTCACGCACCGGTTCGTGTGCCTGATGCGGCGCGGCCATCCGTTCGAACAGGCGCCGCCGTTCACGGTCGAGCAGTTCCTCGCATGCGGGCACGCGGTGGTGCGCGCCGAAGGCCGCAGCCAGGAGGTGCTCGAGAAATATCTCGCGAAGCAGCGCATGCAGCGCCGCGCGGTGCTCGAGACGCCGCACTTCATGAGCCTGCCGTTCATCCTGAGCCGCACCGACCTGATCGCGACGGTGCCGCATGCGATCGGCTATGCGTATGCGGCCGAGCACGCGTTCATCGTGCCCGTCGAGCCGCCGCTCGCGCTGCCGCGCTTCGACCTGAAGCAGCACTGGCACCGCAAGTACCACAACGATCCGCGCACCGCGTGGCTGCGCGGCGTCGTCGCATCGCTGTTCAACGACGAGCAGGACGAATGGCCGAAGTGAGCGCCGGGCCGCACGCACGACCCGCGAAAGCATGAAACAATCACCGGATACCGGCCGCCGCAGGCGGCCGCCTTCGATGGAGCCACTACATGGGTAAGAAAACCGCGCGGCCCGAGCCGGCCACATCCCGGCCGAGCCGTAAAGAAGCAGAAGACGCGGTCCGCGTGCTGTTGCGCTGGGCCGGCGACGACCCCGCGCGCGAAGGCCTGCTCGACACGCCCGCACGCGTCGTGCGCGCGTACGAGCAGTTCTTCGCCGGCTATGCGCTTGAGCCGCGCGACATCCTCGCGCGCACGTTCAGCGAGGTCGACGGCTACGACGAGATGATCGTGCTGAAGGACATCCGCTTCGAGAGCTACTGCGAGCACCACATGGTGCCGATCATCGGCCGCGCACACGTCGCGTATCTGCCGAACCATCGCGTGGTCGGCATCTCGAAGCTCGCGCGCCTCGTCGACGCGTTCGCGAAGCGCCTGCAGATCCAGGAAAAGATGACCGTGCAGATCGCCGATACGCTGTTCGACGTGCTGCAGCCGAAAGGTGTCGGCGTGATCCTCGAAGCCGCGCACCAGTGCATCTCGACGCGCGGCGTGCACAAGCCGGGGGTCGAGATGGTCACGTCGCGCATGCTCGGCACGTTCCGCACCGATCCGTCGACGCGGCGCGAATTCCTCTCGATCGTCGCCAACCCTTCTTCAGTCAACCTGACGAATACGTAAATGGAGCCGACGAAGCAAACGGCGCACGCGCCCGTCGTGCTCGTGACCGGCGCCGCGCGCCGGGCCGGGCGCGCGTTCGCCGAATATTTCGCCGCGCGCGGCTATCGCACCGCGGTGCATTACGACCGCTCGGCCGAAGCCGCGCAGGCCGCGGCCCGCGCGATCGCCGAACGCGGGCACGATTCGATTGCGCTGCAGGCCGACCTGTCGGATGCCGCGCAGATCACCGCGCTGATCGACCAGGTGTATGCACGCTTCGGGCGCCTCGACGTGCTCGTCAACAACGCGTCGGTATTCTGGCAGGACCATTTCCCGAGCTTCGACCTCGCGGCGTTCGACCAGGCGTGGGCCGTCAACTGCCGCGCGCCGATCCTGCTCACGCGCGCGTTCTACGAACGGGCCCGCGCGGCCGGCACGCAGGGCGTCGTCGTGAATGTGGTCGACCAGAAGATCAAGGAAAACTTTCACCGCGACCATTTCAGCTACACGGTCGCGAAGGCCGCGCTCGGCAACCTCACGCAGATGCTCGCGCTGTCGTCCGCGCCCGTGCTGCGCGTGAACGCGGTATTCCCGGGGCTGATGCTGCCGAGCGACGACCAGACGCAGGCCGACTTCGAACACGCGAGCCGCGCATCGACACCGCTCGCGCGCATCGCGGGCCCCGAGGATGTCGCGAGCGCGATCCTGCTGCTGACGGGCAACGCGTACAACGGCGTGGATTTCGTCGTCGATGCGGGGCAGAACCTGATCCGCGTCGACCAGGACGTGCTGTACAAGCACCGCTCGCCTGCCGGCAAGCACTGACGCACGCGCGGCGGCGGCCGGCGGCCGCCGCCGCGTTACGGCTTCTCGGCGCTCCCGCCTTCGCGAACCTTGCCCTGCGCGACGCTCGTGCCGGCCGGCACACTGTGCGTAAGCCACACGTTGCCGCCGATCACCGAGCCGCGCCCGATCGTCACGCGGCCGAGAATCGTCGCGCCCGCGTAGATCACCACGTCGTCCTCGACGATCGGGTGCCGTGCGTTGCCCTTGACCAGCGCGCCTTCGCCATCGGCCGGGAAGCTCTTCGCGCCGAGCGTGACGGCCTGGTACACGCGCACGCGCTCGCCGATGATCGCCGTCTCGCCGATCACGACGCCCGTGCCGTGGTCGATGAAGAAGCTCGGGCCGATCTGCGCACCGGGGTGGATGTCGATGCCGGTGGCCGAGTGGGCGATTTCATTGATGAACCGCGCGAGCAGCGGCACGCCGAGCTGATGCAGCGCGTGCGCGAGCCGGTGGTGCATCATCGCCAGCACGCCGGGGTAGCACAGCAGGATCTCGGTGATGTGCTGCGCGGCCGGATCGCCCGCGTAGGCGGCCTGGATGTCGCTGACGAGCAGCGCGCGGACCGCCGGCAACTGCCGGCCGAATTCGCGCGCGATCTCGAACGCGCGCTCGTCGAGCTCCGCGGACGGCGTATCCACATGCTCGGGGAGGAACGGCAGCGCACGGCGAACCTGCTCGGACAGGATGCGCAGCGTGCTTTCGAGCGTATGGCCGACGTAGTAGTCGACGCTTTCGTCAGTCAGATCCGGCGCGCCGTAATGCGTCGGAAACATCGACGCGCGCAGGCCGGTGACAATCTTGCAGATTGCATCGCGGGATGGCAGCTCACGGATGCCGCGCGGATGGCGCGTGCGATGGAGTTCCTCGCGCGACTCGCGCAAGCCGATGACGATTTCTTCGAGGCCCCACTGACGGACGGGTGATGTCGACATATGCCAATGCAGGCGGCCGCGCTCGGTCGCACGGCCGCTAATAAAGTGACGGGTTCCGCAAGATTACCGCGTTTTTTGTCCGGGAGCGGCACGCAGGAGATCGGCCGGACGGCCGACGATGCCGAATCGCGACGGCGTCAGATCGTGATGCTGCTCGCGTCGATCCATCGCACGGCCCAGTCGCGCGCATGCGCGATCGCGGCGCCTTCGTCGTTGAACTGGAGCTCGATCGGAAAAAATCGGTTCGCAACGAGTTCCCCGTCGCTCGATCGGGAGATCACGACGTAGGGCTTGAACGAACCGTCACTGGCACGCGCGGGCGCACAATTCAACAGATAACCGCGGTGCGTGAAGGCAGTAGTCGCTTGCATGAATCCGCCACCTCTAGTCCCTTGCTTTGTTGTTCACTACCCGTCTTTAAGGGTGCTGAGGCGCCCCCGGCGCGGGCAGAGGCGGCGCAACTGCATCCCCTGTCGCCGCTTCGCAGGAAAAGAATCATACTCTGTAGAAAACGGGTCTTCTAGCTGAAATAAATCATGACAAATCAGTGCGCGTCGCGCGACCGCGGCGATCGCCCGCGCGCCTTTTCCCGTCGTACCCGGAACGGGATTTGCTTCGATCCGGAGCGCTTCGCCGCCAGGAGAGCCGTGATGGAATCATCCGGTCAAACAGGTCGTTCGCATCCGCGCAGCATCGAGCTCTACAACGACGACACGCACGACAGCACGGTCGACACCGACGGCAAGAACCGCGAGGCGTCGCGCCTCGCCGGCGGCGGGCCGATCTCGCCCGACGAGATCACCGGCAGCAACGCATCACTCGTCAATGCGATGCCGGAAGCCGGCGACGGCCTCGCCGGTTTCGACAGCCGCCCCGGCGGCAATCATCCGGCGTTCGCACTGCGCGCAGGCTACATGGTGATCGAGAAAGGCTTCGACGCGCCGACGCCCGCGGGCGACGCGCTGATCGGTCCCGTCCACCGGATGTACGGCAGCGCGTACTGGCCCGGCCACGGACGGCGGCCGGAGCGCATCATCGAGCTGACAACCGCGCCGAAGTAGCCGGCGCGGCGTTTGAATCGGTCGTTCGTTTGCGGACCGGCATCGGTCGACGACCGATGGCTGCGGATCGGCGCATGCGACTGTGTGCCGGTATCCCAGTGGTGCGCAAACGGACGATTCCGCGCATCGGCGTCGGCAGTTTCATGCATGCCGCGAATCGCACCGACGCACATGCGTTGATCGACATCATGTCGAAACGGCGCGGTTGCGATTGAATGGCGATGCGTGCGGTTCATCAGCGTGGCTGTTGCGCCGTGTCGATGCAGTTCGCATGCGCCGCGATGCGCGTGCCCATGCAACGCGCGATTCCGATGCCTGCGCATGCCTTCCCGCCGACGATGCGGACGACGGAGGCGACCGGGCCAGGCGACACGCGTCGCGCGGTGCAGCATGCGCCGCGCGCATGGCCGTGCGCGGCACGACGGGCACCTCACTGCAAAGTCCCCGCCATTGGTTTACTCTGCCTCGCAGCAACGCCCAGCCTGATCGGCCATCCGGCCGACTTCGTTTCAACCCGCCACTCGGAGACACTATGTACAAGCGCATTCTGGTTGCCGTCGACGGCAGCGACACGTCCCGCCATGCGTTCGATGCCGCGCTGGCGCTCGCGAAAGCGCACGGCGCCGAGCTGCAACCGTTCTATGTCGTCGAGAACGCCGCGATCTACTACAGCGTGCCGGGCTACGATCCGTCCGTGCTGCGCGATCAACTCGTCGCGCAGGGCGACGCGCTCGCGAAGGAGTTCACGAAGCTGATGCAGGCAGCGGGCGTGAAAGGCGAGACGCGGCTGAACGAGGCGACCTCGCTCAACGATGTGTCGTCGCTGATCCTCGAAGGCGCGAAGGCGTTCGGCGCCGATCTGCTCGTGCTCGGCACGCACGGCCGCCGCGGGTTCCGCCGTCTCGTGCTCGGCAGCATTGCCGAACAATGCGTGCGGCACGCGACGCTGCCCGTGCTGCTGATTCCGGCGGCCGCCAGCGTGGACGAGCAGGCCGCCTGAACGGCGTTCGGCAGGCGCGGCCGGTCGCGACGTTTTGTCACCCGACAGCGGCAACTTGCGGTGGGACAATGATTCCGTCGATTCAACGCCGGAGTAAACGATCATGCTGACGCCCGTCGCCACACGCCCCGCCGCCACGCCTCATGCCGGCAGCTGGGCTCCTCGCCAGGCCCCGCACTGCTCGTCGTGCGCAATGCGGCACTTGTGCATGCCGCAGGGCCTGGCGCCCGAAGCGCTCAGTCGCCTCGAGTCGGTCATCTGCGCGGCTCGCCCCGTCAAGCGCGGCGAAGCGCTGTTCCGCGAAGGCGATGCATTCGACAACCTGTATGCCGTGCGCTCGGGTTCGCTGAAAACCGTCGCGACGCGCCACGACGGCCGCGAACAGGTCACGGGCCTGCATCTCGCGGGCGAAGCGCTCGGCCTCGACGGCATCTGCGACGATACGCATCCGCGCACCGCGGTCGCGCTGGAAGACAGCTCCGTCTGCGTGATTCCGTACAGCGCGCTCAAGGCGCTGTGCTCGGAAGCCGGCTCGATGCAGTTGCGCATGCACAAGCTGATGAGCGAACAGATCGTGCGCGAAACGTCGCAAACGATGCTGCTCGGTTCGCTGAATGCCGAAGAACGTGTCGCCGCTTTCCTGCTCGACGTGTCGTCGCGCTACCTGAAGCGCGGTTACTCGCCGTCGGAATTCAACCTGCGGATGACGCGCGAAGATATCGGCAGCTATCTCGGCATGACGCTCGAAACGGTCAGCCGCACGCTGTCCAAATTCCAGAAGCGCGGCCTGATCGAAATGCAGGGCCGCCACGTCCAGATCGTCGACTTCGACGGCCTGCATCACCTCTGATGCCGCACGGCGCGCGCCTGTCGCGCGCCGCCCGCGTCGCCCGCGTGACGTTATCGATCAGTCGAGAAACAGCGCGGCACGCGCCTTGAGCGCCGCGCTGAAATCGTCGAGCCAGCCGATCGACAAGCGCCAGCTCTGCCAGTAAAGATCGATGTCGACGGTTCGTCCGCGCGACATGTCGACCAGTTCGCCCGCCGTCAGCAGGCGGTCGACCATCCGGTCCGGGCACATTCCCCATCCCAGCCCCGTCTCGCATGCGCGCAGGTAGCCCGCGACGTGCGGTATCCAGTGCTGCGGCGGATCGAGATCCGCGCGCGTCACGCGCCGGATGAAACGCGCCTGCAGCCCGTCCTTCGGATTGAACATCACGCACGGCGCGCGGCGCAGCGCATCGCGCGTGATGCCCGCGCCGAAGTAGCGTGCGTGAAACGCCGGCGAGCACACCGCGCGATAGCGGATACGCCCGAGCCGCGTCGAGCGGCACCCGTGGATCGGCTCGGCCTGCGCGGTCACGGCGCCCTGCACGCTGCCGTCGCGAATGCGCGCCGCCGTGTAGTCCTGGTCATCGATCACGAGGTCGAGCAGCATCTCGCGCTCCGTGCAGAACGGTCCCACCGCGTCGATGAACCACGTCGCGACGCTGTCGTCGTTGACGGCCACGCGCAACATCGGCCATGCGCTCGCGATCTGGCCCGGCAGCGTCGGCATCCGGCCGCCCAGTTCGGCCTCGAGCAGTTGCACGCGCTCGGTATGCCGGCACAGCAGCGCGCCCGACGTCGTCGCGACGCACGGCTGCCCGCGCTTGACGAGCACGCTGCCGACACGCTCCTCCAGCAGTTTCACGCGCTGCGACACGGCCGACGGCGTGACATTCAGCTCCTTGGCCGCACGCTCGAACGAGCCGTGCCGGATCACGGCCGCGAGGGCGTCGAGCAACGCGTAGTCGAGCATTAGATTTCCTTAATCCGCATTAGGTGATTTAGCTTCTCTTATTTTCATGCTGACCGCAGACTAGCGCTACCCGATTCATTCGTCTACTGCTTTCACCCACCATGAACTGGCTCGCTTTTTCCCATGGCGCCGCGTTGTGCGCGTCGCTCATCGTCACCATCGGCGCGCAGAACGCATTCGTGCTCAGGCAGGGCATCATGCGCTCGCACGTCGGCAAGATCGTGCTGCTGTGCTCACTGTCCGACATGATCCTGATCGGCGCGGGCGTCGGCGGCGCATCGGTGCTCGTCGAACGCTATCCGACCTTCGTTCACGCGGTGCTGTACGTCGGCCTCGCGTATCTCGCGTGGTTCGGCATCAACGCGCTGCGCCGCGCGTTCAAGCCGGGCCACGAAACGCTCGACGTGCGCGGCGACGCGGTCGCGCCGCCGCCGCAGAGCGGCCTCGCGATCGTGCTGATGACGCTCGCGTTCACGTGGCTCAACCCGCACGTGTATCTCGACACGTTCCTGCTGATCGGCACGGCCGGTGCGCGCGAGCCGGAAGGCGCGCGGGTCGCGTTCGCGATCGGCGCGATGACGGTCAGCTTCGTGTGGTTCCTCGGGCTTGGCTACGGTGCGCGATTGCTCGCGCCGTGGTTCCGCAAGGCCGTTGCGTGGCGCGTGCTGGACGGTGCGATCGGCAGCATGGTGCTGTTTCTCGCGGCGGTGCAGTTGCGCTAACCGACTCATCGACTCACCGACGCACGGGCGGCGGCTTGCCGCCCGTCTTCCCATCCGCTCCGGCACGACGCCGGGGCACTCCGCCCTCCCGCCCGCTTCCCGTCGCGCCAGCCGCCACGAAAATCCGCTCCAGATCGAATGCAGCCGTACGGAACGCTCGCGTAACGGACGAGGCGTTCGCCATTTGCCTCAAACCGTCCACCATCGCGTCGACTCGCCGCCTGCACGAATCGGACCGATCGGCGAGAATGTCCGGTGTCCCGCGACAACGGCGGAACCGCATCTCGCACCCCGCCGTCTCGCCGCAATCGTTTTGGCCAATCCCGCGGTTCAATCCCGTTACCCACCGATATCGGAGCAGAACATGGCACTACGCACCCTCGGCACGTCCAACATCCAGGTCTCGCCGCTCGCCTTCGGCGGCAACGTCTTCGGCTGGACCGTCGACGAGAACGCATCGTTTGCGCTGCTCGATGCGCTCGCCGACACCGGCATCAACTTCATCGACACGGCCGACGTCTATTCGGCCTGGGCGCCCGGCAACAGCGGCGGCGAATCGGAAACGATCATCGGCAAGTGGCTCAAGCGCTCCGGCAAGCGCGAACAGGTCGTGATCGCGACCAAGGTCGGCCTGCTGGCCGCACGCGCGGGGCTGACGAAGGACAACATCCTGAAGGCCGCAGACGATTCGCTGCGCCGCCTGCAGACCGACTACATCGACCTGTATTTCTCGCACCGCGATCTCGCCGATACGGCCCCGCTCGAAGAAACGCTCGGCGCGTACCAGGCGCTGATCGACGCGGGCAAGGTGCGTATCATCGGCGCATCGAACTACAGCGGCGCGCGCCTGCGCGAAGCCGCCGACATCAGCCGGCGCGACGGCCTGCCCGCTTACCAGGTCATCCAGCCCGAATACAACCTGATCGACCGCGCCGACTACGAACGCGATCTCGAACCGGTCGTGCGCGACCTGAAGCTCGGCGTCGTCAACTACTACGCGCTCGCGAGCGGCTTCCTGTCGGGCAAATACCGCAGCGAGGCCGACCTGAAGAAGAGCGTGCGCGGCGATCGCGTCGCCGGCTATCTGGACGAACGCGGCCTGCGCATACTCGCGGCACTCGACGCCGTTTCGGCCCGGCACGGTACGCAGCCGGCCGCGATCGCGCTCGCGTGGCAGATCGCCCGACCGACGATCACCGCGCCGATCGCGAGCGCGACGTCGCTCGCACAGCTCGAATCGCTCGGCGAAGCGATCCGCGTCCGGCTCGATCAGGACGACATCCGCCAGATCGACGAGGCCAGCGCAACCTGACGTCGTCGCGGCGGGCCGGTCGGTGAAATCGCGGCATCTCGCGGTTTAGCGGCCGGCCTGCGTCATGTGCACGCCAGTGTCGCCGGTTGCGCGGATGCGGGAAAAATCGGGGGTCGCGGATGGATACACCGGCGTGCGTCCCGACGGCCGCGCGACTCGACACGGCCGCACCGACCGCACGATCCCGCTCGCATGCGACGCGGGGATGGTGACGACATCGATCTACGCGAACGTCACCGACGCGCAGCGGGCCGGCCACGTGACCGTCGAATTCCGCGACAACAGGATGGGATACGAACAGGACGTTCCGCTCGGGCTGCCGCCGTCTTCGTCGAAGTAAGCCCGCGACACCTGTCGGCAGCGCGTGGCGAAACACGCACCAACGCGCACCGCATAGCCGAAATTCGCACCTGCGTTTTGACTGGCACGGCCGCTTCCGTTGACTGGACCGGACATCGATCGCGCTTGCAGCCGCAACGCCCCGCTGCAAGCGCGTCGCGCGCCCGCCCCGGGTCTTCCACGGATTGACCGCGGCATTCGACGTGCCCGAGACTGCGCCGCTCGGGCGGTCATTGGGAGAACGTCATGCCGGACACCAGCACGGGGATCGTCACGATCTCGACGCGCGCCGTACGCGGCGCCGAGCGCGTCGACTTCTGGGTCGACCAGGTCGCCCGCACGCTCGTGAAGATCGAATGCAGCGGCAAGTCGTCCGAAGGCATCGACGCGACGCTGCGCAAGCGCGATCTCGGGCTGTTCAGCGCATGCGACATCGTCGCGAACCGGCACGCGGTCGTGCGCACGCCGCACAACATCCATGCAGACCAGCGCGACGCCGTGTTCGTCTGCCTGATGCACGCAGGCCAAGGCTATACGTTCCAGGACGTCGACTGCATGCAGCATGCGCCCGGCGATCTCGTCCTTTACGACACGTCGATGCCGTACGGGCACGGCTTTCCCGCCGACATGGCGATGACCGTGCTCGACGTGCCGCGCGACGTGTTCGAGGCGCGTGTCGGCCCGTGGCGCTACCGCAGTCTCGTCAAGATCGACCGCGGCGACGGCGTCGCGTCGTGGGCCGTGCGGCAGGTGTATGCGCTGCTCGCCGCCCCGCAGGAGCCGACGCCCGACGCGCGCGAACGGCGCGCCGCCGCGATACTCGACCTGGTGCAGTCGATGCTGCGGCTGCGCGACGGCGACGCGTCGCCGACCAAGTCGACCGTCCATACGCTGTCGCGCGCGAAAGCCTTCATCGACAGCCATCTCGCCGACGACGATCTCGACAGCCAGTCGGTGAGCCGCGCGATCAACCTGTCGCCGCGCCAGCTCGCGCGCGTGTTCGAGATCGAAGGGATGCCGCTCACGCGCTACATCCTCGCGCGGCGGCTCGAACGCTGCCGCGCCGACCTGCGCGACCGGTCGCTGAAGCACCTGACGGTCAGCGAAATCGCGTTCCGCTGGGGCTTCAACAACAGCGCGCACTTCAGCCGCAGCTATCGCGCGCGCTTCGGCGAGACGCCGAGCGACACCCGCGCGCCGGCCGATGCGCGATAACCGCACGCTGCAAGGCCCGCCACCCGCCGCTCTGTCCCTGCGAGGCAAGCACGGCGTCCGTCCCGGTCAAATAGGGACGCAGCCCGGTCGCTAAGCTGGCTTCTTGCGCGGCGGTGCCTGTTCCGCCGCCCGACAGCAAGGAGAAGAAGCGGAATGGAGACGTATGACCATATCGTCGTCGGTGGCGGATCGGCGGGCTGCACGGTCGCGCATCGGCTGGTGAAGGCCGGCAGGCGCGTGCTGCTGCTCGAGGACGGCCCGAAGGACGACAGCCTGTTCATCCGGATTCCGGCGACATTCATCCGTGTGCTCGGCACGCAGCGCACGGTCACGTTCGAGAGCGAGCCGCAACCCGGCGCGGCGGGACGCAAGACCTACGTGCCGCAGGGCCGCACGCTCGGCGGCGGCAGTTCGGTCAATGCGATGCTGTACGTGCGCGGCACGCGCGACGACTACGACGACTGGGCCGCGCTCGGCTGCACCGGCTGGGGATGGGACGACGTGCTGCCCGTGTTCAAGCGCGCCGAATCGCACCTGCGGCTTTCCGAGCCGTTCCACGGCACCGACGGGCCGTTGAAGGTCGGCGACACGCGCTTCCGGCATCCGCTGAGCCTCGCGTTCGTGAAGGCCGCGCAGGAAGCCGGCATCGCGTACAACGACGACTTCAACGGCGTCGCGCAGCATGGCGTCGGCTTCTACCACACGACGATTTTCGACGGGCAGCGCGGCAGTACCGCGGCCACCTATCTCGCCGACGCGATCGGCCACCCGAACCTGCGCGTGCTGACCGGCTGCCGCGTGACGCGCGTGCGGTTCGACGGCCGGCGTGCGACCGGCGTCGAATGGCGCACGGAAAGCGGCGCGACGGGTTCGGCCGCCGCACGCGCCGACGTCGTGCTCGCGGCCGGCGCGCTGAGCACGCCGAAGCTGCTGATGCTGTCGGGCATCGGGCCCGGCGCGCACCTGCACGCGCACGGCATCGACGTGCTGCACGACAGCCGCGACGTCGGCGCGAACTACCAGGATCACCTCGAAGTGTCGATCTACGGCTACAGCCACGCGCCGATCAGCCTGTTGGGCGAGGATCGCGGGCTGAAGGCGTTGCGGCACGGGCTGCAGTGGATGCTGTGCCGCACCGGCCTGCTGACGTCGAACGTCGTCGAATCCGGCGCGTTCGTCGACACGACGGGCAGCGGCCGCCCGGACATCCAGTTCCACGTGCTGCCGACGCTCGTCGGCGACGTCGATCGCGAACCGCTGCCCGGCCACGGCCTGTCGATCAACCCGTGCCTGCTCAGGCCGCGTTCGCGCGGCGCCGTGCAACTGCGCGGCAACGATCCGGCCGCGCCGATCCGGTTCGACAGCGGCGCACTGTCCGACCCGGCCGACGTCGACGGCCTCGTGCGCGGCGTCGCGCTCGCCCGGCAGATCATGCGCGCGCCGTCGCTCGCGCGCATCGTTCGCGAGGCCGAGACGCTGACCGAGGCGGCACTCGCCGACTACGTGCGGCACCGCGCGAAAACCGTCTACCACCCGGCCGGCACCTGCCGCATGGGCAACGATGCGCACGCGGTCGTCACACCGCGCCTCGCGGTGCAAGGCGTCGACGGATTGAGGATCTGCGATGCATCGGTGATGCCGCGCATCGTGTCCGGCAACACGAACGCGCCGACGATCATGATCGCGGAACGCTGCGCCGAATTCATGCTCGCGCGCTGAAAACAAAAACGGCGCGTGAACCACGCGCCGCCGCAACTGCAACCTGCCGGCTTCAGCATTCGGCCGCGCGCGCCGCATCGCGCAGCGCCATCGGCGACGCGCCATAGCGTTCGCGAATCGCGCGGCTGAAGTGCGCCTGGCTCGAGAACCCCCAGCGAAACGCGATCTCGCCGACGCTCGTCTTGCGCAGCCGCGCATCCGTCAGCTCGCGATACGCATGCAACAGCCGTTCCGACCAGATGTGCTGCGTGATCGACTCGCCTTCGGCCGCAAAGAGCCGGCCCAGATGACGCAGCGACAGCCCGACCGCATCGGCGACGGCCTGCGGCCCGAGCTCCGGCTCGCCGAGATGCGTCGCGATGTACTGCTTCGCGGTCAGCAGATATGACAGCGACGCGCGCGACGCACCCGCGCCGTTCACCTCCGCGTCGATGAGTTCCGCGATCAGCGTGCGCGTGTGTTCGGCGAACCGCGCGGCATCGCGCTCGACGGGATCCTTCATGAACCGCTCGACGCTCGCGCGCAACGTCGCGCCCAGCATCGCACCCGCGCCCGGCTTCGGTGCGATCCGCAGCGGCAGCGCCGCCAGCTCCGCATCGAGCCGGTCGTCGAAGGTCGTGATCGGGATATCGATCAGCAGTTGCCGCATCGGCGTCAGGAATCCGAACAGATAAGGCACGCGCGTGTCGTAGACGACGACATCGCCGGCTTCCGCGAGCAGGCACCGGTCGTGCTGGATGAAATACGCGCGCCCGCTCAGGATCTGGCAGGCGAACAGCGATTCCTTCGGCAACTGGCGCACCAAAGCAGGGCTGCGCTCGATCACGTGATCCCGGCCGCTGATGTCGGCGATGCCGAGGCCCGGCAGTGCGATGTCGGTCTTCTCGACCTCGAGCCCGGCCGGCGACAGCGACGAGCAGCGCAGGCCGACCAGCGTCGCCGCATTGAACGCATCCCAGTACGCCATCCTGTCGCGCGCCGGCACGTCGGCCGTCGAGCCTCGCGTGCGTGAAAAAACGGTCGAATTCGTCACGTCGCCTCCTGCTGGCGCCTGTCGTGCGGAGCGGCACGGATTGGGGGATGGTTCGTCTGGAATTGGTGCGATGCAATGTCCGGCGCGGTCAAGCAATTCGTCCAGCCCAGTCAAGAGCAGCAGGCACCGGCTGGCTAAAGTCGAGCCCACGACATCCATATACAAGGAGACAAACCGTGGTCGACCAAGCCGTAGCCGAATTCTGGCAAAACATCCCGCCGATTGCCAATCCGTTCAAGCCCGATGCGATGCCCGAAGCCTACATCCCGAACGCGGCCACCGACGACGCGCGCTATTACGTTCCGTTCACCGAAACGGTTTCGTCGCGGCCGCTGTGGATCTCGCCGTCGCAGAACAAATGGTGCGACATCCTGATGGCGAAGGAAGCCGGGCTCGTGAACCGGCACTATCACCCGCATGAAGTGTTCGCATACACGCTGTCCGGCAAATGGGGCTACCTGGAGCACGAATGGACCGCGACGCGCGGCGATTTCGTGTACGAGACGCCGGGCGAAGGCCACACGCTCGTCGCGTTCGATCACCCCGAGCCGATGCGCGCGTTCTTCATCGTCAAGGGGCCGCTGATCTGGCTCGACGACGCAGGCAACCCCGACGGCTATTTCGACGTGCATTCGTACATCGCGATGTGCAAGGCGCATTACGAGAAGGTCGGCCTCGGCGCGCAAGCGATCGAGAAGCTGTACCGCTGACGCGCGACGAGGCCGGCCATGACATCCCACCCTTCCCCCCAATCCGCATGGACGTACGAGAACAGGCTGCTGCTGATCCTGTTCATGACGTTCGGCTTCGTATTCTTCGACCGCCTCGCGCTGTCGTTCCTGTTCCCGTTCATGTCGGCCGAGCTGCACCTGACGAACACGCAGCTCGGCATGGTGTCGTCCGCGCTCGCGCTCACGTGGGCGCTGTCGGGCGCGGCGACAGGCGCGTGGTCCGACGCGCGCGGCACGCGCAAGCCGCTGCTGATCGCGGCCGTGCTCGGCTTTTCCGCGTGCTCGGCGCTGTCGGGGCTCGTCGGCGGCTTCGCGAGCCTGATCGCGTTTCGCGCGCTGATGGGCATCGCCGAAGGGCCCGTGCTGCCGCTGTCGCAATCGCTGATGGTCGAGAGTTCGACGCCGAGCCGTCGCGGGCTGAACATGGGCCTGCTGCAGGGCTCGGCCGCCGGCCTGCTCGGCGCGATGATCGGGCCGCCGGTCGTGATCGGCATCGCGACCGCGTACGGCTGGCGCGAGGCGTTCTACGTGTCGTGCGTTCCGGGCTTCCTGATCGCGTTCTGCATCTGGCGCTGGGTGCGCGAAGTGCCGCCCGGCGGCGGGCGGCATGCGCAGGCCGACGGCGCCGCCGCGCGTTCGGCAGGCGGCACGGCGATCAGCCGCTGGGCGCTGCTGAAGGAACGCAACATCCTGCTCTGCATGCTGATCAGTTGCTTCTTCCTCACGTGGTTCGTCGTGATCATCTCGTTCGCGCCGGTGTTCCTCGTCGACAGCCGTCACCTGTCCCCATCCGACATGGGCGTCGTGATGACCTGCCTCGGCGCCGCGTGGGTGTTCTGGGGCTTCGCGGTGCCGGCAATCTCCGACCGGATCGGCCGCAAGCCGACGATGATCGTGTTCGCGCTGATCGCCGCTGCATGCCCCGTCGCGCTGATCCACGCGAGTTCGCTGGGTGCGCTCTGCGCGCTCGTGCTCGCGACCTACACGGGCCTCGGCTGCTTCACGCTGTTCATGGCGACGATCCCGGCCGAAACGGTGCCGCCGCGCGCGATCGCCAGCGCGCTCGGCCTGATCATGGGCGCCGGCGAGCTGATCGGCGGCTTCGTCGCGCCGACCGTCGCCGGCTTCGCGGCGGACAAGTACGGCCTGCAGTTCGCGATGTGGACGTCGGCCACCGGCGCGATCCTCGCGTGCGTGCTGTCGTTCGGCCTCGTCGAGACCGCGCCCGCCGTGCTGCGCAAGCGCGCGCTCGCCGGTACCGCCAGCCGTCTCGATGCGCAGAACCTCGGAGGGCGATGACATGCGAGCGCTTCAATGGCATGGCCCGCGCGACGTTCGTCTCGTGGAAATCGACACGCCGCGCGTCGGCCCCGGCGACGTGCGCATCGCGGTCGCGTATTGCGGCATCTGCGGCAGCGACCTGCACGAATATGCGGACGGCCCGCACGCGATTCCCGTCGACGCGCCGCATCCGCTGTCGAACCGCACCGCGCCGCTGACGCTCGGCCACGAGTTCTGCGGCACCGTCGTCGAAGTCGGCGAAGGCGTGACGGCGCTGCGCGCGGGCGACCGCGTCGCGGTCGAGCCCGAGTATCGCTGCCAGCAGTGCGCGTACTGCCGCTCGGGGTCGTACAACCTGTGCGTGTCGATGGGATTCGCCGGGCTGATGGGCGACGGCGGGATGGCCGACTTCGCGGTCGTGCCGGCCTACATGCTGCATCGCCTGCCCGACGGCGTGAATCTCGAACAGGCCGCGGTAATGGAGCCGGCCGCCGTCGCGCTGCACGCGCTGCGGCGCGGCGCGCTGAGGCTCGGCGAGACCTGCGCGGTGTTCGGGATCGGGCCGATCGGCCTGCTGCTGATCATGCTCGCGAAGCTGCAGGGCGCGACGACGATCGTCGCCGTCGACGTATCGCCCGAACGGCTCGCGGCGGCCACGCGCTTCGGCGCGACGCACACATTCGACGCGCGCGCGCTCAATGCACCCGCGCTGCAGCACGCGATCCGCGCAGCCACCGGCGGGCTCGGCGTCGACGCGAGTTTCGAAGCGGCCGGGCTGCCGGCCACGTTCGAATCGGCGATGCAGGCGCTGCGCAAGGGCGGCCGCGTCGTGATGGTCGGCCTGATGCCGCATGCGGGCTTCGACGCGTTCCGCGCGGTCAACGACGAGCTGACCTTCACGGCGAGCGTCGGCTACCGGCATGCGTACGAAGACCTGCTGCGCATCGTCGCGTCGGGCGCGCTCGATCTCACGTCGATCGTCACGCGCACCGTGTCGCTGGAAGATGCCGTCGCCGACGGCTTCGACGCGCTGCTCGCCGACCGCACGCAGATCAAGATCCTCGTTTCACCCGCGCAACGGCCGGCCCGTCGCGCATACACCATCGGGAGTGTCGAGCATGAGTCGTCAGTGGGCGTTTGAAGGCAAAACCGTCGTCGTGACGGGCGGCACGTCAGGCATCGGCGCAAGCACCGCCTGGCGCTTCGCGGAAGCTGGCGCGTCGGTCGTCGCGCTCGGGCTCGACGTCGCCGGTCCGCATGCGCCCGTGCATCCGCGCGTCCGGTGCGTGGAGCTCGACGTGACCGACAGCGATGCGCTGACGCGCACGATCGCCGCGCTGCCGCGACTCGACGTGCTCGTCAACGGCGTCGGCATCAGCCGGCACGCGGATGAATACCGGATGGACCAGTTCGAGCTCGTGCTGAACGTGAACCTGACGTCGGTGATGCGCGCTTCCGACGCCGCGTTGCCGGCACTGTCCGCGCACGGCGGCAGTATCGTCAACGTCGCGTCGATGTATACGTACTTCGGCAGCAAGGACCGGCCCGCATACAGCGCGAGCAAGGGCGGCATCGCGCAGCTCACGCGCTCGCTCGCGCAGGCGTGGGCCGATCGCGGCATCCGCGTGAACGCGGTCGCGCCCGGCTGGATCGAAACGCCGCTCAGCAGCGGCCTGATGGCCGATACGCAGGCGTCGCGGCAAATCCTCGATCGCACGCCGCTCGGGCGCTGGGGCACGGCCGACGAAGTCGCGGAAGTGATCCTGTTCCTGTGCTCGCCCGGCGCGTCGTTCGTGACCGGCGCGATCGTGCCGGTGGACGGCGGATATTCGACGGTCTAGCAACCGGCGCGTCGCGCCCGTCTCGGCGCGACATTCATCGCAACAATCAGTAGTCCAATTAAAAATATCCGACCCGATCGGAAACATGTGAGGAGCACATTGGAGATGACGAAAAAGACCCTTCTGGCACTCGCGGCCTGCACGATCCCCGCCGCGTCGTTCGCGCAGAGCAGCGTGACGATGTTCGGGCTGATGGATGCCGGCATCAGCTACGTCAGCAACGAAGGCGGCCACGGCAACCCGAAATTCGACGACAACATCTTCTTTCCGAACCTGCTCGGGTTCGAAGGCAAGGAAGATCTCGGCGCGGGCACGCGCGCGATCTTCCGGCTCGTCAACCAGTATTCGCTCGGCAACGGCTCGATTATCGGCGGCGGGCTGTTCGCGCGCACGGCCTATGTCGGGCTGCAGAACGACCGGTACGGCACGCTGACGCTCGGCAACCAGTACGAGTTCATGGTCGATTCGCTCGCCGCCAGCGGCAATGAAATCGCGCAGGATCTCGTCGGCCTGTACGGCTTTCGCAATGGACCATTCGACAAGCTCGCGTTGCCGAACAACCCGACCGGCGCCTTCGACTGGGATCGCGTCGCCGGCAGCAATCGCGTCGCGAATTCGGTCAAGGTCACGAGCCCGTCGCTGTCGGGCCTGACCGTCGGCGCGCTGTACGGTTTCGGGAACGTCGCGGGGTCGGTGGGCGCAAACAACACGGTCAGCGTCGGCGCGCGCTACGACAACGGCCCGTTCGGCGCGGGCGTGGCCTATACGAACCAGAAATACGGCGCGGCGGCCGGGCTGCCGCCCACCAGCGTGCGAAACTGGGGCGCGGGCGTTCACTACACGGTCGGCACGGTCACGGGGAAGGCGCTCTTCACCACCGTGCGCAATGCGCAGAACGGCGCGGGCGCGTGGTCGGCGGAAGCCGGCGCCGCATGGCGGCCGTCGCCGGTATGGGTGATCGGCGCGAGCTATACGTACATGAAGGGCAACGACACCCTCGACAACGCGCACGCGCACCAGTTCCTGGCCGCGGTTCAGTACTGGCTGTCGAAGCGCACGATGGTGTATGTGGCGGGCGTGCATCAGCGCGCAAGCCATGGCAGCAACGCGCAGATCAACGGCGTGATGGACGCGAACGGCGCGTCGAGCGGCGCACTGCAGTCGATCGCACGGATCGGGTTCAGCACGCGGTTCTAGGTTCCAGCCCCCTGGTGAATCCTGTCGGCGATCCCGCGGCCGGATCGCCGGACGCCAGTGCTTGAAGGTGTATTCGGCTGTCATGTCGCTGTCTCCGGACTGACGGCCGACATTCGCAGAAGAGCTGGCCGCGACACGGTTGCCCCGCATCAGACCCGTCACGCACCGCACTTCTCGTCGCACGCGCACTGTAATCACGTGTAATCGACTCGCGACGCAATCCTTCGTACGCTGTTCTGACTCTTCCGCGCGCCCGATTTCTCCGCGGGCGCCGCTTCGCAGGATGAGGGAGGTGCAGGCGCCACAAGCGTCGTCACTCAGCAGGGTGTTTTGCCAACGATAAACCGTGAAAGGAACTGCCATGCCTGAAATTCTGAGTACCTACTCCATCATCGATGTCCTGATCGCGTTCGATGTCGAGGAAATCCTGAGAAGGAACAACAATTCGCTCAGTACGAATTCGAGTCAGCCGACCTCGCTCGGGAACAACCCCGATACCGTCTTCATGATCACCACGCTGGCGAACGCGGCGTATGGCTATAGCCAGGGCTCGCAGGGCGAGGGCGGCGGCAATTTGCGGATCAAGGCCGAAGTCAACGACTTGATTCACTGGCGCACCGTGTCGCTGACCGACACGGCAGACTACAAGTGCTTCCTGTATCGCCTCACGCCGCGCGGCGCCAATCGGCTGGGCAATGTTTCGTACCTCACCGCCAACATCACCGAGCCTTACCCGGCCCAGGGCTGGCCCGAGAACAACCAAGTGAATGAAGAGCCGCGCGCGGACTACTACGCGGAAGCCCGCGTGCGCAGTCCCGGCGACGAAACCTATTCGTTTGTCGTCGCCATTTACGACCGGCATGCGCAACTGAAGGGCTACGTCACCTGGGATCCTTTCATCGGCATCAGCAGTTGATCTCAAAGCAGCGCCTGAACAAGACCGAGACGTGATCGGCGCAAGGCGCCCGGCGGCACCGGGCGGGCGGAATCGGTCCGCCCGCCCGGTGCCCTCTGCCGGCTCCATCCCGCTGGCGCAGGCGAACAAGCGGTCAAGTTACAGAAACAGTAGCGCCGGATTCAACTCCGGTTCGCCGCACGGCTGCGCGCGCCAACGCAGCTCCACCGGAACCGAATAAAGCCGTCGCGCGCCAAAACGCGGCCAGAAATGGCACAGCCCCGGCGCGATGACTTGCACCACGGACAAGCCGATATCGGGCCGCGTCTTGTCGACGACGAGCACGTCCATGCCGGCCGCCGCGATGCGCCCGACGCAATGCGCGAGCGCCGCCGGCAACGACGCAGCGTCGATCGGCCGCCACGTCGAGCGTGTCGTGCCGCGCACGTCTGTCGCCGGATACAGAAACCCGGTTGCTGAAAGTTTTTCGCGATCCCACGGGTGCGGCGCATCCGCTGCGACATCGAGCAACTGGTTGACTTCGGTCAGAGCCCGCTGCACCGCGATACGACCGTCCGGATGACAGCCGAAGCCGATCGAGAAGCGCCCGTCTTGCGGATTCTCCGCCAGCGCGGCCACGGTCGGCACCCCGAGATCGGTGGTAATGTCGAGCGCCCACAAACGCCATCCGAGCGTCGCGTATTCGCGCACGAGCGCATCGAAATACGGATCGTCGAAACTCGCGAGATCGATGCCGGGGCGCGGGATCCGGTTGTACCACCAGATCGCGACCGCATCGCGCTCGATCAACTCGAGCATGCCTTGCAAAATCGCCTCGTCGACGCTCGATCCCGCCGCGCAGCCGTTGGGATTGTGTACGCATGCGGCCGGTGCCTGCGCACTGTCGGGCGTTTCCGCATAGCAGTAGCTCAGCGGTACGAGCCGGCGCCTGCCGGTCACGAGCGACCAGGCAGGCGTCCAGTCGATCACGTCGCTCGCCGTGAAGCGCGGCGGCACCTGCTTTCGCACATCGCGGGTCAACGCGTTGATTTCATCGCGCGCGTCGAATTGCCGTTCGCTGAACTGCTGAAGATCGTTCACGTGAATGGGTGCAGCATCACAAGCCGGGTCGGCGAGCAGGCTTTCGATACTTCCGGTCAACGTCGCCTCGTCGCCTTGATACACGCTGCTGAATCGTTCGAGCGCTTCGCACAGCGCGCTCACGCGGGCTTGATCGTCGGTGCGGCCCTTGCCGGAGCAGATCCGGTCGAACCGGTTGCTGCCCGGTACGGCGGCCGGGCACACGAGAAAACCCGACGCATAGACCTTGCGCAAGCCCGCGTGTCGCTTCGGCATCGGATGCAGATACGCGATCGCGCCGCTGACCGGCGAGATCAGATGCGCATGGCGCTCGAACACCTGTTGCGGATCGGCGGTCCGGTAGCCGCCGTCGGTGCGCGCCAACGGCGCATGATCGGCGAGCCGCGGCGCGCGCGCCGCCTGCTCGCGCATCCACGCGGGATTGCCGCAGCACGGGCATTGCGGACGCCTGAGCACGCGGTGCCGCTCGGCAGCCAACGTGTCGATGCGCTGCGCCACGATATGCGTTTGCGACCGTTCCGATGCCGTGCGGTTGACCGCAATCTGCTCGACCGTCGCCGCCACGAGTGCCGCTGCGGCCGCGGCCCCGGCACGCGAGGCGGCCGGCGGCACGCGCGTTGCGTCGCTGCCGTGATGGCGCGCAAGCAGCGCCTCGACGGGCCGGTTGATGCGAATCCAGTAACGCACGCATTCGATGCAGGGCGCGTCCGCAAGCGCGCCGCCGCCGGCCAGCAACGGCCCGATCAGCGTCTGCACGCCACTGGCCGCCACGACGAGCAATGCCCCGCCGCGCGCCACCACGCGGGCAGCGCACGCGGCGAGATCGTCGCGGTCGTGCGTATCGGTGATCGCGACGGTCAGTTCGGCGTCCGGCACGACGTCGATGCCGGCCATGTCGAGCGCACGCCTGAGCGCCGCATCGTCGGCGCCGAACGCTTCGACGGCGACGCGCAGATGCGCGATGCGCGCACAAGCCGCGTCGCCGTCGAGCCCGGCGCGCTCGAAGAAGCCGCGCGCCGCATCGTCGTCGTGCGGCACGTCGGCGCGCACGTACCCGCGACGCACCAGATGATCGAGCCGCGCGAGCACGTCCCATTCACCGAACGTGCCGGCGAGCGATGCCACGGTCTCGGCGATCGTCATCCGCGCGCGCAAGCAGGCGGCGATCCGCACGAAGATCGCGCCGGACAGCATCGCGCGTTTGAATTCGTCGACAACGAACAGGGTCTCGGGCCCCGCATCGAGCACGAGCAAATGCGGTTTGAAGCGCAACACGCGCGAAAGGTCATCGAGCATCGTCTGGTTCCGTGCGGCGGGTCAACAAACATCGCGCGGCCCGGGCAGCCGGCCCGGGCCGCGCGACGGTGCGCGGTTCGGCCGCGCGGGGTCAGCAGCAGGTGAACAGGTAACTCGGCCCGGCGTCGCAGTATGCCGCGAGTGCAACGGCCTCTTCGTCCACGCTCGTCGGTTGCTCCGGGATGCCGACCGTCATCACGTTGCGCGGTAGGCTCCAGCTCCCGTGGCCGTTACCGTGGCTCGTCCAGCCATGATCGCCGTCCGTCTTGACGACCTCGATGTCGATGATCCACGGACACTGGTAACCGAAGTATTTCGCGAGCGTCTCCAGCGGCTTCTCCAGCAGCTCACCCTTGAACTCCGGGTTCCGCCATGAAAGCGCGATCGCACGCAGATAGACCTTCTGAAACTCCAGCATCGATTCGAGCGTCGGATTAGCGTTGTCCTTTGCCATGTCGGTTTTCCTGGGTCATTCCATGATGGTGATGTGGTTCGCGTTGTAGGCGGCCAGCGCCTGCGCGAATTGCGCTTCGTCCGCCGGCGCGGGCGGCAGAAACAGCGTGAGCTTGTTTTTCCGGCCGCCCGTCCAGTCGCCGTTGACGCTCGGCGTCCAGGCCGACGATTTGACCTGCACCTTCAAGTCGAGCTTGAACGGGAAGTGATAGTCGAAATGCGCGCGCAATGCCTCGACCGGATCGGCCTCGAGTTCGTCGAGAAACGCCGGGGAATGCCACGCGAGGGCGATTGCCCGGATGACGGTTGCCCGGTATTCGAGAAATTGTTCGTACGTCGGTAATCGAAGATCCTTGCTCATCGGTATGCTCTCCTGAATGACGAATGGAACCACTTACGGCAACGACTGCAACATCGCCCCGGCGAGCCTGGCGATGCGGCCCATGCCCGCCGTTGTTGCAATTTCGACTGCGCGCCGGCACGCATCCAGCGCGGCCACGCCGCCGCAGCGCGGATCGGCCCGGCGCAGGTACTCGCACTTCTTCAGCCACAGCTGCGCTTCGTAATACCGCTCTCCGGTCGACTCGCACCATGCGAGGCATTGCTCGACCTGCGCGAGCGCGGCGTGGTAGTCGCCGCGCGCGGCATCCAGCTCGGCAAGCAGCGACGCGTAGTAGGTCATCCCGAGCAGGCCGCCCGACTGCCGCTGCGCATCGAGATGCGCGACGACGCCCGCGCGATCCCCTTGCGTCCACGCATGAATGATCGCGGCGTAGTGCCCGACCGCGCGCAGCCGATGCACATCCGACAGGCGGAGAATCGCTTCCGACAGGGTGCGGGCCGCGTCGCGATCGCCCGTCAGCTGGTACATGCGCGCGAGGTACATCATCGTGACGCCGAGCGTCGGCAAATGGTCGAGGCAGGTCGCGCAATACACCGCGTCGCGCGCCATCGCGAGCGATGCGTGCGGATCGTCGTCCATGCACCAGCGCACGCTCGCGAGCGACGCCATCGTCCACGCACGCGTATCGAGCCCCAGGATGCGCCGATGGTCCGCGTCGCGCCGCACGTCGTAGCCGGCCAGCACCGCGTCGAACGCGGCGCGGGCGCGCGCATAGTGGCCGTCGACCCACAGGCTCATGCCGCGCATCGCGTCCGCCGCGACCTGAGCGCCGGCGTCGCCGCGCTCGGTCGCGAGCGCGTCGAGCCGCATGCTGATCCCACGCACCGTGGGACGATCGCCGGCGACGTGGTAGTAAGTCGACAGCGTCCAGAGCGCGCTGATCTCGAGTTCCTGGTCGTCGACCGTCTGCATTTGCCGCAACAGCTGCTCCGCATGCTCGCGCACCTGCGGATCGGCCCAGCCGAACCGGGCCATCGTCGCGTGCGTCAACGTGGCGCGGATGCGCGCGCTGTCGTGTTCGCGTTGTGCGTAGTCGGCGTCGACAAGCCAGTCGAACACCGACTGCCCATAGCGGATCGCGTCGTCGTAACGGGAACGTTCGAGTGCGCGACGCGCCGCGTCGATGCCGTGGGCGATCGCGTCGGCGAAGGCGCCCGAGCGCGCGAAGTGCCCGGCGACGCCGAACGCGTGCGCACCGGCCTCGCGATCGGCTTGCGCGACCAGCGCATGGCCGACGCACGCATGGTTGCCGCGCCGCACGGCGGGCGGCATCGATTCATACGCCGCGTCGCGAATCAACGCGTGGCGGAACGAATAGAACACGCGATCGCGCCGATGTTGCGCGTACAGGATCCGCTCTTCGAGCAGCAACCGCAGATGCGCGTCGAGCGTGGCCCGATCATGCGGCGATGCGTCGGCGAGCAGTTGCGCATCCACCTCGAGCCCGATGGTCGCGGCGAGCTGTGCGGTGTCGCGCGCGTCGTCGATCCGGTCGAACGCGAGACCGAGCATGCCGCCGAGGCTGAGCGGAAGCGGATAAGGGTCCGTCGCCGGCGGCCCCGCGAGCGAGCCGTCCACGCCGCTCATCGTCAGCTCGCGCGCGACGGCCTCGATAAACAGCGGGATGCCCGCCGTACGATGGGCGAGCTGGTCGAGCCAGGCCGGATCGAGCGCGCCTTGGCCCAGACACGCCGAAATAAGGCGCTGCGCGTCGTCGCGCGGCAGGCGGCGCAGCACCAGGCGTTCGGTCGCACCGCGCCAGCGCCCGAGCTTGTCGGGGCGCGACGTGAACACGATGCCGAGGGCCGCTGCGCGCGGCGAGCGCTGCAGGTACGCGAGAAAATCCTCGGTCGAGCGGTCGATCCACTGGACGTCCTCGACGACGAGCAGCACCGGAGCGCCGTTGCCGAGCGACACGATCAGTTGCTCGAGGACGTCGAACAGCGCGTGCTGCTCGCGCGCACTCGACCACAGGAGCCCCTTCGCCTCGCAAGGCAGCCCCAGCCAGGTCGCGAGCGCGACACGGGCCGCCGCATGATCGCAATCGAGCGGCGCGATCATGGTGTCGATCGCCGCGAGCGCGAAACCGGCCGGACAATCGGCGTCGATATGCCAATGCGCGCCGATGAACCGCAGGATCGGAAACAGCGCGTGATTCTCCCGCTCGGGCAGGCACCCGCAATGCGCGAAGGCGTGGCCCTGGGTCCGGACCGCCTCGCACAGCTCGTGCACGAGGCGCGACTTGCCGATTCCCGCATCGCCGACGACGAGCCGCGGCACGCTGTGCGGCACCGGCTCGCCGCCCATCACGCGACGATGTCGTGCGAGCGTCTCCTGCCACGCACGCAGCAGCGCGTCGAGCTCGCGCGCGCGGCCGACCATCGGCGCCCGCATGCCGGCGTCGAGCGAATCGAACGGCGTATCGGCGCGACGCTCGCCGAGCAATTCATGAACCGGCTGCGGCACGAGGCCCGCCCGCGCCAGCCGCAACGCACTCGGCCGACAGTCGGCATGCCGTTCGAGCGCGAGCCGCGCATCGTCGCTGATCAGAATCTGCCCGGGCCCGGCGAGCCGCAGCAGCCGCGATGCCGCGGCGGGCGTCGAACCGCCCGACATGTGCGACGCATGCGCGAGAACCTGCCCGACGTGAATCGCGGCGGCCACTTCGACGCGCCAGCTTTCGCCACCGGCGCGGCCGCCGGCAGCCGCAGACACCGGCAGCCGTGCGCGATCGGCCACCCGCACCATGTCGAGCGCCGCGCGCGCCGCACGGCGCGCGGGCCGGTCGATATCGCCTTGCAGGCCGAAATGGAACAGCAGCGTGTCGCCGAGCCGGCCGCCTGCGTGCGCGCCATAACCGACGGCGATGTCGGCACACTTCGTCAGCCATTGCTCCTCGTAGCCGTCGAGCAAGTCACCGTGATCGGCTCCGGCGTAGCGTTGCCGGCCTTCTCCGGTGATCGTCACACAACAACACAGCGTGGTGATCTGCCGGTACTCGCCAGGCGTTGCGATCGTCTCGCTGCGCGTGACCAGGCGCGGACGCGTCTGCCGGCTGGCGCGGCTGGCATCGAACTGGCCGACGAGCGCGGCAAAGTTGAGCGCGCGGAACTGCTCCGCGAGTTCATCGGCCGACGCGGCGCGCTGCGCCGGATTCTTGCTCAGCGCGCGCCGCAGTACCGAGCCGAGCGGATGCGATGCGATCGACGCAGGGAGCGCGACATCCACCGGGCTGAGCTGCTGATAGAGAATGTCGGCCACGCTTGCGCCGTGCATGACGACGTCGCCCGTCAGGCATTCGATCACGACCAGGCCCCACGCATAAAGATCGCTTCTGGGCGTCGGCGGCTCGTTGCGCAATTGCTCCGGTGCGCAATAGGGCGGCGAGCCGAGCACCTCGGTCACCAGCGTCGCGGTCTGGCGCGCGATCTCTTCCGTGCCGGGCAACAACGCGCCGATGCCGAAATCGAGGAGCTTCGCGTGCGGCCCGTCATCGGCCATCGTGATCACGATGTTCTGCGGCGTCAGATCCCGATGCACGATGCCCCGCCGATGCGCGGCCGCGAGCGCGTCGAGCACCTCCGTCATCAGTTGGCCCGTGTCGACGGCCGACAGCGGCCCCTCCGCCGCGAGCCGGTCGCGCACGGTCCGGCCCTGTACCAGCTCGAATACGGCGAACAGCCGCCCGTCGGGCGCTTCCCCCTTGTCCAGCAGCGCCACGATGTTCGGGTGCCGCAGCGCCTCGCACAGGCTCGTCTCGCGCCGAAAGCGCGCACGCTGGGCCGCGCGCTCCGCGGCGGTCCGCGCGACATCGTCCCGCATCAGCTTGATCGCGACGTCTTGTCCCGTCTCGCCGCAGGTCGCGCGAAACACCACGCCGTTGCCGCCTTCGCCGAGCAACGCGCCGAGCCGGTAGTGCCGCTTGCCGGCAAGCTCCGCGAAAGGTACGGCGGGCTGCCGCGGTTCACGTGCTTCCGGCACGACGGGCGCGCGAGGCGCGGCCGGTTCTCGCGCGTTCACGAGTAGTGGACGACCGGGTCAGGCGCCGGACGATGCACGCCGATTCGCGGCTCGACGCCCGGCACCGACTGGCACTCGAGGTGCTCGCCGCGCATGATGCGGAACGGAAAATCGCCGAAGCGCACGCTGCCGCGCCGGCGCTCGACGAGCTGGCTCGCGTCCAGCCCCGGCAGCGCCGCGAGCTGGCTCCGGGCGCGGTGAATCTGCACGTTGAGATGGGACGTATCGATGCCGAGCATGCGTGCCAGCCGGTCGAGTTCGATCCAGCCTTGCGTGGCGGCGTCGTAGCCGGCCTGCATGTCGGCCGAGCGTGCCCGGGCGAGCGTGACGAGGCTGTAGTGATGGACGCGCTCGCCGAGGTCGACCACGCCGCCGCGGACATGCAGCAACATGCGCACGTGCTCTTCGTTCCGACTGACGAAGAATTCGAGCAACTGCGCCGGCACGGCCGGATCGGCGGGCGCGGCGAGCATCATCGTCGAGCCGCTGCGCACGAGCGCCAGGCGCCACGAGAAGTCGCCGGTCGATACTTCATCGCCGTCATGGAGCGCGCGCGGCGGCAACGTGTCGTCACACAGCCATTCGCCGGCCGGCGACCGGGCGATCGTGACCGGCTGCGCGGCGTGGGCAAGCAGGATCTGGCTCGGCGCGAGCACGATCGGATGCGTGGCGCCCCGTATCGGCCACAGCGTATCGGCCGGATCGTCGAGCGCATCGACGCGCCAGGGTGCGATACCCGTCCTGCCGAACCGGATCACGTCGCCTTGTTGCAGCACCGCATGCTCGCCGTCGCGCAGCGGCACGCCCGATACCGACGTGCCGTTGCTGCTGTGATCGTGGAGTTCCCACACCCCGCCGATCCAGCGGATATGGGCATGGACACGGGACACCGACGCATCCCGGATGACCGTGTCGCAGCGCGCTGCATCGCGGCCGAACACGTGATACGCGCGGAGCAGGCACGTTTCTCCGGAAGCATCGTTCTTGAGTATTGCCATGGCTGCCCCGTGTCGGATTCGCCCGGATCGCTCGAGTGACGCATCGACGCTGCCGGGCAAACGATTGATTCACTGATCGCGAACAATGTCGACTGTTCGCCGCCTCGTTACCTGTTTTTTCGTCAGCCTGCTTTCGAATCGTTGCTCATCGGGCATGCGTTATTTCAGCCAATTGAATTATCGACCGTTTTGTTGTTTTAAAATCGAGCAACCTGATGAAAATCCTGCCAAATAAATTCGCACACCGCAACCGTAATTCCAATTTCCGAGTTTTATATTGCAATGCTTTACATTCTCGATGAATTTCCGGGTCGCAAATAAAGGGTCGAACATCTTAATCGGCGCGCAAACCACGGCGGGACATGCGCTGGCCGAACATGTTCACATTGGATGACGGGGTTGGTTTAATCACCTTTGCCGCCGCGGAAATTTTGTTTGGCAAACCGGAAATAAATTAAATCATTTCGACAATTTAAATAATGATCGACGGTGTTTTGGCAATCGTCATTACTTAACTTATTGAGAAATTCCGGTACGCCACATCGGATGTTTCGCGATGTCATCGGCTGGCGATTGAAGCAGGCACGGCGCCGTTCATTCGGCGGCGTCGGACGCTGCGCGGCTTCCGGAGCCGATCACGTTCCGCCAGTGCTTAAGCAATCGTTAAGCAGGCGGCCAACATAATCGCCCGAATCAGCGTTCCGGCCCGCCGGAATGACGTTTTCATGACAACCGCACAGGGAGCGCCCGTTGTCCCGCTTATCTCAGACAGCGTCGCCGCGGCTCGTACGCACGCTCGTCGTAGGTGCCGCGTCGTGCGCATTCGCGCTCGGCGGCTGCACGGCCTATCGCCCGCAGCCGCTTGCCGCGCATTCGACATTCACGACGGCCGTCGAGCTCGGCAGGCTGCGCATCGACCCGGCGAAAATGCCGCTGCCGGAACTGGCCGCGCATCGCTTCGATCCGTCCGGCGGCTTCGACATCGAGGACGTTGCGATGCTCGCGGTCGCGAACAATCCCGATCTGAAACTCGCGCGCGACGATCTCGGGATCGCGCAGGCGCAGGCGTATTCCGCGGGGCTGCTGCCCGATCCGCAACTGTCGGTATCGAGCGATTATCCGGGCGCGGCCGGCCTCGAGCGTGCGTTCAACTACGGCCTGAGCATGGACGTGATGGCGATCGTCACGCGCAATGCGAACAAGCGCTCCGCCGACGCGACCGTGCGCAAGACCGATCTCGGCCTGCTTTGGCAGGAGTGGCAGGTTGTCGCGCAGGCGAAGCAGCTCTATACGAAGGCGCGCTACGAAGATGCGGTGCTGCCGCTGCTCGCGCAGACGCGCGATCTCGGCGCGACGCGTTACGAACGGATCGCGCACGCGCGGCGGGCCGGCAATGTGACCGACGACACCGTCACCGTCGCGTCGGCCGCCTACGGCGACGCGCGCAAGCAATACGACGACATGGTCCGGGCGCGCGAACAGACCCGTCACGATCTGAATGCGCTGCTCGGACTCGCGCCGGATGTCGAACTGCGGCTCGCCGGCTCCGATCAGGTGGTGCCGGTGACCGACGCGACGCTCGACGCCGCACTGACCGAATTGCCGAAGCGGCGTCCGGACCTGATCGCGCTGCAGGCCGGCTACGACGCGCAGGAACAGAAGTACCGCGCGGCGATCCTGAACCAGTTTCCGAGCCTGAACGTCGGCTTCAATCGCGCGCGCGACACGTCGGGCATCTATACGACCGGCTTCCAGATTGCGCTGAGCCTGCCGATCTTCAACCGCAATCGCGGCAACATCGCGATCGAGCAGGCGACCCGCCAGCGGCTCGGTGACGAATACCAGACCCGGCTGAACGCCGCCTATGCGGACATCGCGCATCTGCGCACCGATGCTCGACTCGCCGCGCAGCAGCTTGCTCAGGACGAGGCCGCGTTGCCCGCGCTCGAGCAGGCGGCCGCGCATGCGGAGCACGCGTACGCCGCGCACGACATCACGCTCGGGCAGGATACCGACGCGCAGCTCGCCGCGCTGACGAAGCGGATCGACGCGGCCACGCAGCGCGATGCACTGGCCGAGCAGCGCATCGGCCTGCAGGCGCTGCTCGGCAGCGCGGTCCCGGATGCCTTTTCCACCGATTCCACCCAGCGTTGACCTCATGCCAGCCGTCCTGAATCGCTTTACCTGCCGTCGCGCGGCCGTGCTTGCCGCCGCATTTGCCACACTCACGCCGTTCGCCGGCCCCGCGCGGGCCGACGAACCCGTGTCCGCCGCGGTCGATACCGTGCGCGTGCAACGCGCGCCGATCTCGCAACAGGTGCGTGCCTATGGCGTCGTCGCCACATCGTCAGCCAGCGTCACGTCGGTGAACCTGCCGTACACGGCGCGCATCCGCAAGGTGCTCGTGTTGCCCGGCCAGACGGTCGCACGCGGCGCGCCGCTGGTCGTCGTGCAGGCCGATCCCGCTGCGGTGCTGGCCGCGTCGCAGGCCTCGAGCGGGTTGACGCTCGCGCGCGGCGAACTCGCACGTACGCGCGCACTGCTCGACGACGGCCTGGCGACGCAATCGCAGCTCGCCGCTGCGCAGAAGGCGCTCGACGATGCGCAGCAGGGGCAAGCCGCGCAGCGGCTGATGGGCGTGCGGAACGGCGACGTGACGATCGCCGCGCCGTTCGCCGGCGTCGTGTCGCAGCTTTCCGCACTGCCGGGCGACCAGGTGCAGGCGGGCGCGACGATTGCACAGCTGGCGGCGACGGGCGGCGCGTCCAGCCGTCAGGCGAACGTGACGCTCGGCGTCGAGCCGTCCGCGGCCGCATCGATTCACGCGGGCGATACGGTCGTGCTGCACGGGCTGTCCACCGCGCTCGCACACGCGGCTCCGGCAGGACAGGTCATCGTCGCGGGCGCGTCGATCGATCCGCAGAGCCAGCTCGTGGACGTCGGCGCGAACGTGCCGCTCGGCGGCACCGCATTCATCCCCGGCACCCGCGTAAGCGCCGACATCGCGACGCAGACCGGCACGTGGTGGGTCGTGCCGCGCGCCGCCGTGCTGCGTGATACGAAGGGCGCGTACGTGTTCCAGGTCACGCCGAAGCATGCCGCGCATCGCGTCGATGTCGCAGTGCGCGTCGAAAGCGGCGACCGTTACGGCGTGGACGGCCCGCTGAATGCATCGGAGCCGCTCGTCGTCACCGGCAACTACGAATTGCAGGACGGGATGACCGTGCGTTCTGCCGGAGGCACGCACCCATGAATGTCGGGCAATGGATGCAGATGCACCGGCGATCGTTGCTGTTCGTCGTCGCGCTACTCGCGATCGCCGGCGCGCTGACGGCTTTCCGGCTGCCGATCTCGCTGTTTCCGAACGTAGCGTTTCCGCGCGCCGTCGTGTCGCTCGATGCGGGCGACCGGCCTGCCGAGCAGATGGCGACGCTCGTGACGATGCCGGTCGAGGAGGCGCTGCGGCGCGTGCCGGGCGTGCGCGACGTCGAATCGAAAACGAGCCGCGGCTCGGCGGAGATCTCGCTGAATTTCGACTGGGGCACCGACATGGCGCAGGCGACGCTGCAGGCGCAGTCGGCGATTTCGGAGATCCTGCCGTCGATGCCGGCCGGCACGACGATGCAGGTCAAGCGGATGGATCCGACCGTGTTCCCGGTACTGGCATACAGCCTCACGTCGTCGCGGCAGTCGCTGTCGCAGTTGCGCGATCTCGCGCAATTTCAGTTGCGGCCGCTGCTGTCGTCCGTCGACGGCGTGGCGCGTGTCGAAGTGACGGGCGGTGCGCAGGACGAATTGCAGGTCGACATCGATCCCGCGCGGCTCGCCGCGTACAAGCTGTCGGTCGAGGACGTGTCGAAGGCGATCGGCGCGGGCAACGTGCTGACTGCGGCCGGCCGAATCGAGGATCACTACAAGCTGTATCTCGTCGTTGCCGACACGACGATCACGTCGCTCGACACGCTTCGCAATACGGTCGTTTCGTCGTCGGGCGGCAACCAGGTACGCGTCGGCGACGTCGCGACGGTATCGCGCGGCACGGTTCCGCAATGGATCCGCGTGACCGCCGACGGCCAGGACGCGGTGCTCGTGAACGTGTTCCAGCAGCCGGGCGCGAACAGCGTCGCGATGGCCGCGGCGATCCGTGCGAAGCTTGCGGATTTTCAGAAGCAGATGCCACCCGGCGTGCATCTCGCAAACTGGTACGACCAGAGCCAGCTCGTGATCGCGTCCGCGTCGAGCGTGCGTGATGCAATCCTGATCGGCGTCGTGCTGGCTGCGCTCACGCTGTTCGTCTTCCTGCGCAACTGGAAGATCACCGCGATCGCCGTCGCGCTGGTGCCGGTCGTGATGAGCGCGACGATCCTGCTGCTCGACGTGTTCGGCATGGGCTTCAACATCATGACGCTCGGCGGGATGGCCGCGGCGGTCGGGCTCGTGATCGACGACGCGATCGTGATGATCGAACACATCGCGCGGCGCATGCGCGAGGCGGGCGCGCACGCATTTCACGGCCGCGTGATGAGCGCGGCGCTCGAATTCACGCGGCCGCTGGCGGGCTCGTCGGCCGCGACGCTGATCATCTTCGTGCCGCTCGCGTTCCTGTCCGGCGTGACTGGCGCGTTTTTCAAGGCGCTGTCGATCACGATGGCGAGTGCGCTGTTCATCTCGTTCGTCGTGAGCTGGCTCGCGATCCCGATCCTGTGCGATCACTGGCTCACGCCGGCCGACGCGGAGGAGCATCGCGAGTCGCGCTTCACGCACTGGCTGAACACGCGTTATGCGACGCTGATCGAGCGCGTGAGTCGCAGGCCGGTGCTCGCGCTCGCGGGTGTGCTGCCGCTCGTCGTCGTCGCCGCGTTTGCATTCACGCGCGTCGGCAGCGGCTTCATGCCGTCGATGGACGAGGGCGGTTTCGTGCTCGATTACCACACGGCGCCCGGTACTTCGATCACCGAGACGGATCGCCTGATGCGCGAGATCGAGACGATCATCCGCGAGAACCCGAACGTGGCGACGTATTCGCGTCGAACCGGGGCGGGCCTCGGCGGCGATCTCAACGAGCCGAACAAGGGCGATTTCTTCGTGCGCCTGAAATCGGGTTCGCGCGAGCCGATCGACACCGTGATGGAAGAAATCCGCTCGAAGGTCGAGACGAACGTGCCCGGCGTCAACATCGAGCTCGCGCAGTTGATGGAAGACCTGATCGGCGATCTGACCGCGGTGCCACAGCCGGTGCAGATCAAGATCTACTCGGACGATCCGAACGTGCTCGACGCGACCGCGCAGCGCGTGGCCGCGCGCATCGGCAAGATTCCGGGCATCGTCGACGTCGACGACGGTATCAACCCGGCCGGCGACGCGCTCGATCTGCATATCCGGCCCGACGCGGCCGCCGCCGAAGGCATGGACCCGCAGTCGATCGCACAGCAGGTGTCGAATCTGCTCGAAGGCAGCGTCGCGACACAGTTCCAGCAGGGGCCGAAGACGGTCGGCGTGCGCGTGCGGGTGTCGGACGCAATGCGGATGAATGGCACGGGGCTCGGCGCATTGCAGATCCATGCGCCCGATGGGCACCTGTTCCCGCTCGATCGCGTAACCGATCGCATCACGGTCAGCGGGCAGCCCGAGATCAGCCGCGACAACCTGAAACGGATGGTCGCCGTTACCGCGCGGATCGACGGGCGCGATCTCGGCTCGACGATCGCCGACGTGCAGCGCGCGCTCGGCGATGCGAACCTGCTGCCGCAAGGCGTCTATTACGAACTGGGCGGGCTGTACCAGCAACAACAGATCGCGTTCCGCGGACTGATCGCCGTGTTCGGCGCGGCGGTCGCGCTGGTATTCGGGCTGCTGCTGTTTCTCTACGAACGCTTTCGCGTCGCGCTCGCGGTCATGGCGATGCCGCTGTGCGCGACCGGCGCGGTGTTCATCGGGCTGTGGGCGACGGGCATCGAGCTCAACATCTCCGCGATGATGGGCATGACGATGATCGTCGGTATCGTGACCGAGGTCGCGATCTTCTACGTATCGGAATTCCAGGGGCTCGTGCGCGACGAAGGGATGGCGCCCGATGCCGCGTTGCTCGCGGCGGGCCGCAACCGGCTGCGGCCGATCGCGATGACGACGATCGCGGCGATCCTCGCCCTGCTTCCGCTCGCGTTCGCGCTCGGGCAGGGCTCGGCGATGCAGCAGCCGCTGGCGGTGGCGATCATCTCGGGGCTGATCGTGCAACTGCCGCTGGTGTTGCTGGTACTGCCGGCGCTATTGCAGTTGCTGTTGATCGAAAGAAGACCGCGCCGCCAGACACGCTGATGCGCTGATGAACGTGCCTGACTCGTTGACGAATCAATGGGTCAGGCACGTTCGCCGAGGATTCGGCAACCGGGAATTCTCACAATTCGGTGTCGCATCCTGCGAAGTTCTCGTGAAGCTGACCGCACGCGCAAAGGGCGCCCCCGCTCACCGCCTGTGTATCACCGAATCGAGCACGAAGCAGGTCGTCATGTTCTGCACGCCGTCCATCGCGCTGATCGCCGCCCAGATCTCGCTGATGCGTTCGTGCGACGCAGCCTCGATCTGGACGAGCAGATCAACCTCGCCGCTCAGCACCGAACAGTCGCGCACCTCAGCGATCCGCGCGAGCGCGGCCAGCACGTCCGCGCCGCGCATCCGGTCCTTGCGGTAAACCAGCATCACCGCGCGTACCGATGCCACCTCGTCAGGCAGCGAGAGCCGCACCGTGTAGCCGGCAATGATCTTCAGCGCTTCGAGGCGGTCGACCCGGTGCCGGACCGCCTGCCGCGACAGGCCGATCCGGTCGGCCAGCACGGCAAGCGGAATCCGCGCATCCGTGCACAGCACGTCGATGATCTTCTGGTCGATGCCGTCGACCTTCATTGCGGCGTCCCGGCCTTGCCGGTATCGCGCGTATCGACCGCGCTCCGCAGCGCCGCAATGTGATCCGGGCCGATCCCGCAGCACCCGCCAACGATCTGCGCGCCCAGGGCCATCCATTGCTCCGCCCATTTCGCATATCCGGGCGGATCGAGATCGCCGCGCAATCCGTGCAGCTCCGCGTTGGCCTGCGCATCGTCGCGCTGCGGCGGAAACGCGTTCGCATAGACACCGACCGGCAACGCCGCGCCCGAGCGCGCGAGTGCGCGCCGTACCGTGTCGACCGCCGCGCCCATCACTTCGGGCTGGCTGCAGTTGAACAGCAGCGCGGCAGCGCGCGCCGACAACGCGGCGTCGACCGCCTCGTCGAGCGTCTGCCCCGACCGCAGCACCGGGCACGCGCTCGCGTCGACGTCGTCACGCAGCGTGAACGACACCCACAGCGGCTTCGGATTCGCGCCGAGCGCGCGCCGGACCGCGTCGATCTCCTCGATCAGGCTCTGCGTCTCGGCGAGCCACAGGTCGACATACGGATCGAGCCCGTCGACGAGCGTCGCGAGGATTGCATCGGCGCGCACCGCGTCGAACAGGTCGGGTCGGTACGAGCCGCCCGTCGGCGGCAACGAGCCCGCGACGCGCACCGGCCGCCCCGCCCGGCCGGCCGACTGCCGCGCGAGCTGTCCGGCCAGCGCCGCGAGCGCGACGCCGTCGCGGCGGAACCGGTCCTCGCCAATATGGAACGGCACGACCGCGTAGCTGTTCGCGGTGATGACGTCGGCACCCGCCGCGACGAACGCGTCGTGCGCGAGGCCGACGTAGTGCGGCGCTTCAATCAGCGCGAGCGCCGACCATTCCGGCTGCCGGAACGGTGCGCCGATACGCGCCAGCTCGCGTCCCATGCCGCCGTCGAGTACCGTGATGCCGTTCATTGTCCGTACCCCTTCGACGCGATCTGCCCGGTTCGCGGCAGGATTGCGTCGCATGCGGTTTCGGCGCGGTCGTACGCCTCTGCCAGCGCCGCATGAAAGCGCGCGTCGTGCGGCGTCAGCGGCAGCCGGATGCCGCCGCGCAGCTTGCCCATCCGCGCGAGCAGCCACTTCACCGGAATCGGGTTCGCTTCGGTGAACAGCGCGCGATGCAGCTCGATCAGCGCGAGTTGCATCGCGCGTACCGTGGCCGCGTCGCCGGCGAGCGCGGCGTCGCACAGCCCGGCCATCGCGCGCGGCATCACGTTCGCGGTCACCGAGATGTTGCCGCTGCCGCCCATCAGCATCAGCAGGGGCGCGGTCGCGTCGTCGCCGCTGTAGACCGAGAAGCCGGGCGGTGCCGCGCGCAGCAGACGCATTCCGCGTTCGAGGTCGCCCGTCGCGTCCTTGATGCCGACGACACCCGGGACGTGCGCGAGACGCAGCACCGTGTCGTGGCCAAGATCCGCCACCGTGCGGCCCGGCACGTTGTAGAGGATGACCGGCAGGTCGACCGCCTCGGCGATCCGCGCGAAATGCCGATACAGGCCCTCCTGGGTCGGCTTGTTGTAGTACGGCACCACTTGCAGCGACGCTCGCGCGCCGAGCGCTTTCGCGCGCACGGTCAGCTCGATCGCCTCGGCCGTCGAATTGGCGCCGCTGCCCGCGATCACCGGAATGCGGCCGGCTGCGTGTTCGACACAGGCGGCGATCACGCGCAGATGCTCGTCGACGGAGACGGTCGGCGATTCGCCGGTGGTACCGACTGCGACGAGCGCGGCGGTGCCGCTCGCGACATGCCAGTCGACGAGTGCGCGCAGCGCCGGAAGATCGAGGCTGCCGTCATCATGCATCGGCGTGACGAGCGCGACGATGCTGCCCCGGATCGGATGGGAAAGGTGGGTCATGGTTCGTTGTGCGTAAGCCGAAAGATCAGAGGCGTTCGAGCGCCTGCGCGAGGTCCGCCTTCAGGTCGTCGACGTGCTCGATGCCGACCGAATAGCGGATGAAGTTGAGCGGAATGTCCGCCGCGCGCATCTGCTCCGCGGACATCGTGCCGGCCCACATCGCCGCCGTGTGGATCGCAAGCGAATCGACGCCGCCGAGGTTGCCCGCGTTCAGCGGCACGCGCAGCGCCTCGACGAAACGCTGCGCGTCGTCGTAGCCGCCCCGCACGCCGAACGCAACCACCCCGCCGAAGCCGCTCATCTGCCGGCACGCGAGCGCGTGCTGCGGATGGCTGCGCAGGCCCGGGTAGAACACGCGCTCGACCTTCGGCTGACCTTCGAGGAATTCGGCGAGCGCCAGCGCATTCGCATTGATCCGCTCGACCCGCAGCGGCAGCGTGCGCAGCCCGCGCAGCAGCAGCCAGGCGTCCATCGGCGACAGCACCGAGCCAAGCGTGATGTGCGTATGCCAGATCTGCTCGGCGAGCACGCGGCTCGTGCAGATCACGCCGCCGGTGAGGTCGTGATGGCCGCCGAGGTACTTGGTCGCACTGTGCACGACGATGTCGACGCCGAGCCGGTGCGGTTGCTGGTTGACCGGCGACGCGAACGTGTTGTCCGCAAGCGTCAGGATGCCGCGTGCCCGCGCGATCTCCGTCACCGCAGCGATGTCGGTCACGAGCAGCAGCGGATTGACCGGCGTCTCGAGCACGATCAGCCGCGTGTTCGGACGGATCGCGCGGTCGAACGCGGCGGGGTCGGCCTGGTCGACGAACGTCACGTCCACGCCGAACTTGCGCAGCATGTCGTCGAGCATCTTTGTCGTGCTCATGTAATGACGCGTCTGGCCGATCACGTGATCGCCCGCCTTCACGACGCTGAGGATCGCCGTCGTAATCGCACCCATCCCGGAGGCGGTGACGAGCGCAGTCTCCGTGCCTTCGAGCTCGGCCATGATCGCCTTCACGCGTTCGTGGACGGGGTTGCCGTAGCGCGTGTAGTTGCGCGGATGCTGCGGCACGCTCGACATCTCCGCGAATTCCTCGCTGCCGGCGGCCTTGAACACGGCCGAATAATGGATGGCTGGCGCGACCGTCTTCTCGTCGGTCACGTCGCGGTCGGCGGCAAGCGCCAGCGTTTCAAGCTTGTATCCCATATCGTCCTCGGATCGTTCGATGTATTCCGTACATGCCGCACCGCGCTAGACGCGTACGCGTCCCAGATGCCGGTTCAGCGAGCCTTCCACGTATCTCAGCGCGGTCGACAGCACCGCCGTGATGCCGACGTACACGATGCCGGCGAGCATCAGCGCATCGGTCGTATAGGTTTCGATCGAAATGCGCCGCGCGACGCCCGTCAGGTCGAGCACGGTGATCGTGCTCGCGAGCGCGGTCGACTTGAGCTGCAGCACGATCTCGTTGCCGAGCGTCGGCGCGACGATGCCGATCGCGCGCGGCACGACCACGTACCAGGTCAGCATGAATCGGCTCATCCCGAACGCGAGTGCAGCCTCCTTTTCACCGGCGGGCACGCCGGCGATCCCGCCGCGGATGTCTTCCGCCATGTAGGCAGCAAGGTTGAGCGTCAGCGCACACAACGCGCACGAGAACGAGCCGCCGACCAGCAGCCACAGCGGCGACGCGCGCACGACCGAGAACTGCGCGAGCCCGTAATACAGCACGAAGATCTGCACGAGCAGCGGCGTGCCGCGGAACACCGACATGAAGAGGCGGCTCGGCGTGGACAGCCAGCGGCTCTCCGAGGTGCGCGCGATGGCGAGCGGCACCGCGAGCGCGAATGCGAGCGCGCACGACAGCACCAGCAACTGCAGCGTGATCCACACGCCGCGCACGATGTCCGGGCCGGACTGGGCGAGCAGGGAAAGAAGGTCGTTCATGGCAGGTCCTGTTCAGGTGCGCTTCGCGTAGCCACGACCCGCGACACGTTCGAGCCACGCGAACGCGGGGTTGGAGACGGCGAGAAAGCCGAAGTAGACGAGACCGACCGCCATGTAGAAGACGAACGGCTGCTTGGTGAACTGCGCGGCGATGTTGGCCTTGCGCAGCATGTCCTCGAGCCCGACGATCGACACGAGCGAGGTGTCCTTCAGCAGGTTCTGCCACATGTTGTTCAGGCTCGGCAGGCAGATCCGCCACGCCTGCGGCAGGCGGACGAACCACAGCGTCTGCAGGCGCGTCATCCCGTACGCGCGCGCCGCCTCGATCTGCCCGGCCGGCACCGCAAGGAACGCGCCGCGGAACATCTCCGACGAATAGGCGCCGAACACCAGCGCGAGCGCGATCACGCCGGCCGAGAACGGACTGACCGTGATCGCGCCATCGAAATGCGTGTTCAGCATCCGCGACAGCCCGAAGTAGCAAATCAGCAGGATCAGGAATTCGGGAATGCCGCGCAGGAAATTGGTCACCGCGTAGGTCGCGCCGCTCAGCCAGCGGATGCTCGACAGCTTCGCCGATGCGCCGGCGATGCCGAGCAGCATGCCGACGCACAGCGCGGCCACCGCAAGCTCCAGCGTGACGAGCGCGCCCGCCGCGATCTGGGCGCCGTAGTTCACCAACATGTCCATCGTGGTATCGCTCCTTGTGAGGCGCGGACCGTGCGCGCGCCGCCGCCCGGCGGCTGCTCGATCCGGATGCGCGGTTATTGCGGCGCGATGCTGAACGGGAAATAGCGCTTGTTGGCGGCCGAGAACGTGCCGTCGGCCTGCACCTGCGCGATGCCCTTGTCGAACAGCGTCTTCAGCGGCGCGTCACCCTTGCGCACGGCGATCGCCGTGCCGTCGCCGAAGATCTCCATGTCGACAATCGGCTTGCCGACGAAATCGAAGCCCTCCTTCTTGCCGGCCTTTTCCAGCCAGTCGTAGGCCACCGTGTTGTCCGCCAGCACGGCGTCGACGCGGCCGGCCTCGAGATCGAGCCACGCCTCGTCGAGGGTCTGGTAGACCTTCACGTTGACCCCCGACTTGCTCGCCGGCAGCCGGCGGCGCAGATAGGATTCATGCGTCGATGCGGTCTGCACGCCGATCGTCTTGCCGCGCAGCGCGGCCGGGTTGTCGGTGATGCCCGAACCCTGCTTCGCGACGAACTGCACCGGCGCCGTCGTGAAGATGCGCGTGAAGTCGACCGACTGCTCGCGCTCCGGCGTCTTCGACATCTGCGCGAGCACCGCATCGATCTGCCTGGCCTTCAGCGCCGGAATCAGCGCGTCGAAATCCATGGTCACCCACTGGCACTTGACCTTCATCGCGTCGCACATCTTCTTGCCGACGTCGATCTCCATGCCCTGCAGCTTGCCGGACGCGTCCTTGTATTCGAACGGCGCGTAATCGGCGAGCGTGCCGACCCGCACGACCTGTTCGGCATGCGCGACGGATCCGAGCAAGGCCGCGCCCACGCACAGCGACTGAAGCAGTTTCTTCATGATTTCCCCTTCGGTTGGCAATGGATCCGCATCAGATGATGCTGGACAGAAACTTCTGGAACCGCGGCGATTTCTGGTTCGCGAACACTTCGTCAGGACTGCCGTCCTCCTCGATCCGCCCCTGGTGGACGAACACGACGCGGTTCGCGACCTCGCGCGCAAAGCCCATCTCGTGCGTGACGACCAGCATCGTGCGGCCCTCGTCGGCGAGCGAGCGCATCACCTTCAGCACTTCGCCGACGAGCTCGGGATCGAGCGCCGACGTCGGTTCGTCGAACAGCATCACTTCGGGATCGGTCGCGAGCGCACGTGCAATGGCGACGCGCTGCTGCTGGCCGCCCGACAACTGGTTCGGGTAGTGCTCGCACTTGCCCGCGAGCCCGACACGATCGAGCATCGCGATCGCCTTGTCGCGCGCGTCGCGCTTCGGCACGCCGAGCACGCGCATCGGCACGAACATCACGTTCTGCAGCACCGTCATGTGCGCCCACAGGTTGAACTGCTGGAACACCATCGCGAGCTTGCGGCGCACCCGCATCACCTGGCTTGGATCGGCCGCGACGAGCGCGCCGTCCCGGCCCGCCGGCTTCAGCGCGAGCGTCTCGCCGTTCACGCTGATCCGGCCTCGATCGGGTGTTTCCAGCAGGTTGATGCACCTGAGGAACGTGCTCTTGCCCGATCCGCTGCTTCCGAGGATCGACACGACCTCGTGATTTCTCGCGGTCAGCGAGATGCCTTTCAGCACCTCGACGCCACCGAACGACTTGTGAATATCCTCGACCACCAGCACGTCGGCCGCTGGCTTGCACGCAGGAATTACTGCTGGCATCCCCGACTCCCTCTTCGATACGTTGCACACCGCCCCGGTCCGCGAGGTGCCGGCGCCCCACGCGCCGGCGCCTCGCGTCAGTTCGACAGCACCCGGTTGCGCCTGAAGCAGACCACTTTCGGCTGCGTCATCTCCGTCATCGCGAACCGCACGCCTTCGCGGCCCAGCGACCCATACTTGAATCCGCCGAACGGCATGCCGTCGAAACGGTAGTCGGACGAATCGTTGATCATCACGCCGCCCGCCTGCAGGCGCTCTGCCGCGCCGAGCGCAATCTCCAGCCGACTCGTGAACACGCCCGCGTGCAGGCTGCTTTCGGACGCGTTCGCAGCATCGAGTGCCTGCTGCAGATCGGTGAATTTCGTGATCGTCACGACCGGCGCGAACACTTCGTCGGTCCACACGCGCGCGTCGCACGGTACGTCGACGAGCACCGTCGGCTCGACCAGCGCGCCGCGCCGGCGATGGCCGGTCAGCACCGTCGCACCGCCCGCCACCGCTTCGTCGATCCAGCGTTCGATCCGGATCGCCTGTTCCTCGCCGATCATCGGCCCCATGTCCGTCGCGTCGTCGAGCGGATCGCCGACGACCATCTTGCGGGTCAGCTCGACGAAGTAGCGGACGAACGGCTCGTACGCGGCCTCGGCGACGAAGACCCGCTGCGTGCCGATGCAGTTCTGGCCCGCGGCCCAGAACGCGCCCGACACGCATGATTCGGCGGCGTCCTTCAGGTCGCAGTCGGCCATCACGATCACCGGTGCGTTGCCGCCGAGATCCATCGCGATCTTCTTGAGCCCCGCGTCGCGCGCGATCGCCTCGCCGGTTGCCGGGCCGCCCGTGAAGGTCACCATTCGGATCCGCCGGTCGCGCACCAGCGCGGACGCGATCTCCGCACCGCCGTGCACGATCTGCAGCGCGTCGTGCGGCGCACCGGCTTCCCACATGATCTCGACGAGCGCCTGCGCGGAGAGCGGTGCAAGCAGCGATGGTTTCAGGATCACGGCATTGCCGGTCGCGATCGCCGGCCCGAGCTTGTGCGCGACCAGGTTCAGCGGATCGTTGAACGGCGTGATCGCGAGAATCACGCCGAGCGGCGCCAGCGTGTAAAAGCCGCTGCGATCCTCGGAACCCGGATACGCATCGAACGGGATCGTCTCGCCGACCAGGCGTTTCGCCTCTTCGCCGGACAGGCGCAGTGTATTCACGCAACGCGCGACCTCCTTGCGCGCCTGCCTGAGCGGCTTGCCCGCTTCGAGCGCAATCGTGCGCGCGAGCGTCTCTGCGCGCGCCTCGACGAGAGCCGCCGCACGAAACAGGATGTCGGAACGCCGGCTGCGTGCGAGCGACTCGGCCACGATTGCGCCGGCGAGCGCCCGCTCGACGATCGCCGGCGCCGCCTCGACCGGCGACAGGCGAACCGTGCCGACGACCGCCCCGTCATACGGCGACCGGACGTCGGCCACACCGGCCGTCGCGAGATCGCCGATCACTGCATCGCGCGCGGTCATGCGAGCACCTCCGATGCGGCGGCACCGATGCGGTCGCCCAGTTCGATCAGGTCCGACAGGATCGCGAAAGCGGTCTCCTCGCGGCCTGCGCCGGGCCCGCTGATCGTCACGCCGCCGAGCACGTCGGTATCGAACGTGATCGCATTCGTCACACCGTTCGCGGCGCGCAGCGGATGGCCGGCCGGCAGCTTGCGCGGCTCGACGCTCGCAGTCACCGTGCCGTCCGGATGACGCGTCGCCGAACCGATCAATCGCCACGACATCCCCTCGGCCGCCGCGGCGCGCACATCGTCCTCGGTCAGTTCGACGATGCCGCGGCACGTCACGTCGCCGCGCTTGAGGCCCGCGTTCCACAGCGTGTTCGCGAGAATGACAACCTTCAGCTGCACGTCCGAGCCATTGACGTCGGCTGCGGGATTCGCCTCCGCGTAACCGCGCTGCTGAGCCTCCTTGATCGCCGCGTCGAAGCTCGCGCCGGCCTCGACCTGCCCGAGCACGAAGTTCGACGTACCGTTCAGGATGCCGGCGAAGCCATTCACGTCGCAGCCGCGCAGCGTCGTCGCGAGCTGGCGCAGCACCGGCGTGCCGCTCATCACCGTGCCTTCGTACTTGAGGCACGCGCCCGACTGCGCGGCAATCCGCGTCAGCGCATGCTGTGCGAGCGCGATCGGCCCCTTGTTGGTGGTGATCACGTGCTTGCCGCATTCGAGTGCGGTTCGGCAGTGCGACAGCGCCGGTTCGCCCGTATTCGGGTCGGTGAAGGTCGCTTCGACGACGACATCGACATGCTCCGACGCGATCGCCTTCAGCACCGCGCCGAGGCTGACGTCCGGCGACACCAGCGTGCCGGGGTCGCGGTGCAACGCACCGGCATCGACACCGCGCCGCGCGGTTTCGTCGAGCACACCCAGATCGATGCCTCGGGAATTCGTCGCGATCCCGAGCCGCAGGTCGGCGACCATCGTGACCGATACGTCGAGCCCCGCGGCCGACAGCATCGCGTTCTTCTTCTTGAGCAGCTCGACGAGTCCTTGATTGACTCCGCCGAAGCCGATCAGTGCCAGCTTGAGTTCCATCTCGATCATCTCCTGTTCAGTGAATTCAGGAAATATGTTAGTCCTGCGAATTGATCGACAAATTATGCGTTTCGACCGATATCAAGACGCGCCGCTTGCGATTCGTTACGGAGGACGGCCGAGTAGGCCGTCCTCGCGCGTCAGCCGGCGGGCGGCTCGTCGTCGGCGTCCTTTTCCACCGGAACAAACAGTCCGATCTTGATCGGACTCAGCACGACGTTCGTGTTGATCCGGCGGATCATCGGATTGCTCTGCATGATCCGCAGGGACAGACGGTCGTATGCTTCGACGTCGGCGGCGGTGATGATCGCGATCAGGTCGACGGAGCCGGTCACGTAATAGATCTGCTGGATCTCGTCCTGCGATTTCGACCACTCGCGGAATTTCGCGATCGTCTCGTAGTTTTCGCGTTCGATTTCGATCCCGGCGATGAAGGTCATCGGGCGCCCGACCGCCGCGCGATCGACTACCGCGATTTCCGCCGAGATGATCTTTTCATTGCGCATCCGCTTCAGCCGTTTCTGCACGGCGGACGTGGACAAGCCGATGCGCTCGGCGATGGCATCAGCGGTCGCGGTGCAATCCCGCTGGACGATGGACAGGATCTTGCGGTCGAAGGCGTCGAGTACGTCGGTCATGGCGTTGCCTGGCGGATGGGCTGCATCGAATTCAAAGGTAGAACGGGCGGGCAGACTTGAGCCCGACGAGACGCCGGACGCCGTCAAGTGCTGCGACGAGTGCTTCGCGCCATTGTTCGGCCGGCCCGTCGATGCAGACCGGTGCGAAATGGATCGTGTCCACACCTGCAGGTATGCGGAACGGGCGCTCGATGCCATCGTCCGATTCGGTCACGAGCGCGGTGCCGTCGATCGCGGTCAGGCTCATCAGCAGATACGCGGAAGCGGTCACGCCGAGCACGTCGAGCAGCGGCTTCACGGTCGCGGGCAATTGCTCGAGCAGCGGCAGTTCATACGTGCCGGGCCACCACGTATCGCGCTCGGCGAGCCAGGGGCCGACGCCCGGCATGCCGACCATCTCGATGATCCGGTCGGTGCCCAAGTGGGCATACGCCCGGCAACGGTCGTCCGCATCGAGCACCGAACGGGCCAGCCAGCCACTCGCGCGCGCAACTCGACCGGCCAACGCGACGTTCGCGGGCCTCAGCCGACCCAGCATCTCGGCCGCCCGTGCGGCCTGCGTCGGCTCGACATCGGCCTCTACCGCGCAGTCGGACACGATCTGGCACACCCACTTGGGCCCTTCCAGCAAGGCGGCAGGAACATCGCCGAACCGAATCTGGGCGGTTCGCCTGCGGGCGCGTTCAACGATGGCGAATGGCGTGTCCGGCATACGACTCTCTCGATACTCGCGGGGCCGCTTCGGGCGATCCCGGATGGTTCCACTATCTGGTGTTGGGTCGAAGAAATCATATCGCCCGGCTTCGGCGAAAAAAATCTCATTCGTGCCGGCATGGGGTGAAATACGTAAAAAGACTGCGCATTTCTCGACGTATTTCGTCGCGATAATGGAAAACCCCGCGGGTACTGCGATCACGGATGCACGCCCGACGCGCACCGTTCGCGGCCGGATCCAGACGTGGCAATGAAGCCGAAACGGCTTCCGTGCCGCGTCACAAGACTCGTCACGACATCAGTCGTACATGCGCCGTCACACGCACGTTCTGCATTTGTTCGACAAGGCGTTCGCAAGGATGCTTACTGCGCGTCGCTGGCATTGAGATCTTTGTAGGTTCGCAAAATAGGTGGCCTCTCCCGTCCATATGAATCAATGGCTTGGGCACCTTTTCGGAGAATTTCCCTCCGTAGAAGTGGCAGAAAAGGTGACCTTTCCCTACAAAATTCGCAGAAAAGTTGAACTCTGATCGGAGACCATTCTATAACGTTCGAATACGGTCGTTCGAACTCACCTTTCCGCTCCACGTGTCGAAACGCAGGCTCGCTACTACTTGTCCGAGGCTGTAGTACGTAACCAGGCTGTCTCGGTCCGACTCAACAGTCTGGAATCCGTGAACGGGATCCGTCTGACAAGCAGAGTCCTCCGCTGAATCGATCGGGTGATGGTTTTTCCACAAACGTAGAATTATCTTTCGCATGGCTCGATTCCACATTGAGTCCACTGCCGAGGCCTGCATACAGACCTCGACGAATGACAAATCGCACGATGCCAACGACAACGACATCGGGACGACGACGATTCGAGCGACGTGGATGATCTATACGTCGTCTATAGCGATACCCGACGCCCCCAGCTTGGCCAAGGCTTCTGCCAATAGCTTCCGTAGCCGATCGTTCTCGGTCTCAAGGTCCTTCACCCTTTGCGATTCGACGCCGTCCTTGACGCCAAATTTCGCCCGCCAAGAGTAGAAGGAGGTATCGCTGAAACCGTACGTCCTGCACAGATACTGGACCGCCTCGCCAGCCTTGGCCTCTCTCAAGAAGCCGATGATTTGCTCTTCCGTGAAGCGCTTCCTCATCCTCACATCTTCCTCGAACGTGACCTTCGCTAGCGTCAAGTTGCCTCGCGCTCCGGAACACCGATCAATTTCTCACGTGGTCCCTCTAACTCGAGGCAGCATGTGACGACACTCCCCTCCGTCGGCTGGAGTACGATTCGATACCAAGAAAAAGAGTTGCCTGGACAAGCACGGACAACGGTGTCGCCCACTGGTACAACGAAGGGAAAAACGACGCGTTACCGACGCACACTCCACACAGGGTTGCGATCAGGCATGAACTCAATCCGGTCCATCGCCAGTTTTCAATCGCTTGGGGTGTGGCCTCGGCCCCATCCCGGGAGCGCCTGACCCAGAACTGATCGACGAGCAACAATGTGACGAAGCAAGCCATGGACATGCCGATATAGTTCAGGGCACTCGCGAGCAAGTGCGTGCCATCTGAAATCAGCACAGTGGCCGCAACCGCGCAGAAAACAACGATGACGACTCTTCTGCTGACCGCAACGCCGAATAGATGCTCGACTGCGTTGACGAAGGCAACGGTGCCTGAGTAGATGTTTCCGAGATTGATTCTGAGCTGAGTCGTACAGGCGAAAATGATCCCCCCTGCACCCAGCAACGAAACGAAATAGACGCCAGGATTGCTTTCCCGCATCTGGATGGCAAACCAGATGCCCAAGATCCCGGTGATCCCGTAGCAGAACGCCGGAAACAAGGCTCCAACAAACACCGTCCCTGCTCGGAGTTCTCGCCTGCGTACAAATCTTGCGTAGTCGGCCGTCACGAGACCGATGATGAAGGCAAGGCCGTTAACGATGCCCAATACCTCAAGCAAGCTTTTGTACGGGTCCGCTGCAAGCTGAATCTCCGGAAGAGGGACTCGCGCAACTGGAGTACCAAGCGCATTTCTTATCGCCCACACGACGAACACAACAAACAGCACGAGGCTTATCGTCTGGAATCTTGCAAGGACCTTCATGCCCGACCACACGAGCGGCAACATGACGAAGACCAGGCAGACGTATATCAACGCATGAGGAACCTCAGGAAAGAGGGCCTGCAGCGAAGCTCCCATGATGCTGGCTTCTGCAACGAAGTAAGTGAGGCAGGCCACTCCGTAAGCCAGGCTGAACAATCCCGCTCCACGATACCCGAGCACGGTTCTGGCCCAGATATTGATGCCAAATCCTGTCTCGATGGATCGACGAACAAGGAGCACACCGACAAATGTCGAAACGCAGTATCCGTAAGCCAGTCCGATCAGCGCCGCTACTACGCCAAACCTTACGGTAATAATCGACGCAATCTGAGCAAAGAAAAGCGCGGTCGCAATACCTAACGTAGCAAAGAATATGCCCCCCCCAACTGGTCCTTGCATCTTCAGGAACCGGACTGGAGGCGTAATCCTCATCGGAGTGAGTTGATGCCGGCATTCAGAAATCCCAATACGCTCGTGTAAAGAAAAGGAGCTATGTGGTTCCGCGGACCTCGCAAAGGAATCGTCCTCGTATCGGTCCGCGGCGCCTCATGTAGATTGCTTCAGAACTTGTGCCGCAGGCCAACGGCTACAACTTCCTGAGTGCTTTTGCCCGCCGCAATTCCGTACGAACCGATGGAGGCCTCGGCGGCACCTTGCCCGTTCTGCCCGCTCGCGTGCTGATACCCTGCGAGCGCATAGACGTCGGTGCGCTTGCTCAAGCTGTAGTCGGCCCCGATATTCACCTGGTGGTACTTGGCAGACGAATCCCCCAGTGCGCGCGTGTAGTTGTAGCCCGCGATCAGCAGGAACGCAGGCGTCATCTGATACTGGGCAAAGACCGAGCCGTTGTGATACTTTTCCGAACCTGTGAACGTCGACGCGGAGTCTGCCGAATACTGGGCATAGCCATACGCCGCGCCGACCGTGAACGGACCTGCAACGTAATTGGCACCGACCCGTGCGATATTGATCGAGCGGGCTGACGCATAGGCCGCATTCACCGGCGAATTGAACAGCGTGTCGGACGAGGAGGTGCCGCGATTGCCCAACGTTGCGTTGCCGTTGTCGATGTGGAGAACGCCACCGCCGACGCTGAACGACGTGCTTTGATAGCCGACTGCCGCGCTCCACGTCTGCCCCGACCCCGTGGATCCGGCGACGCCGCCGAGTGCATACATGACCTCGGCCGAAACGCCCCCCCACGACGGACTCACCCATTTGACGGCGTTGTTGAACCGAGCACTCGAGTCGTAGTTGTCGACGTCACCCGGCGTAGCGAACCAGCCGCTGTAAACGTCAGCGGTCAACTGCTGTTCGAGGTCGGTCAGGGGATCGTACTGACGACCAAGCGTCAGGGTGCCGTACGGGCTCGAAATACCCACGAACGCTTCTCGGCTGAACAACTTGCCCGGTGTCGCAAGTGCGCCGTTCGTGCCGTCAAAGCCGCTCTCTACCGTAAAGATGGCCGAGAGCCCACCACCCAGATCCTCCGTTCCCTTCAATCCCCACAGGGAAGCAGAAAGATTGCTGGGCAACATCCTCACTTGCGAATTCTGCCCGCCGCTGTTGTGCACGTACCCCACACCCGTGTCGACAATCCCGTAAAGCGTCACGGAACTTTGAGCCTTTGCTTGCGAGAACGCTACGACGCTCAGTGCGGCCACTGCAATGACTTTCTTTTTCATATGCCTCCCCCAATCTTCAAAGTTAATTACAATAGGAATACTTATTAAATAAGCTGAAGAATTTCGTCGATGCAGGCCGTTTTCGTCTCAAGATCAGCAATCGCTCGCCGAGCGGAACGCAGCACCCGCGACGCACTGACCTCGATCGGCAGCATGCCGCGTGAACTCCGTACCCGTACAAACTGCGCGACGGATATCTTCAGACGCCAGCTCGGTCGTCAGAACCGGCGCCTGCCTATCCGCCCGTACTAGCCGAAGAAATTCTCGAGTTCCTTCGCAAGTGCGTCAGGCGCCTCCTCCGGAATGTAGTGACCGGAAGTGACCATCGTGCCGCGAACATCTACCGCAACCTGCTGCAATTGAGGAACCAGATCCGGCATCGACCCCTGATCTGCGCGGACCGCAAGAACCGGCATCTTGAGCTTGCCCTTCGCGCTCAATTCGCGATTCTGCTCCGCAGACACGGAGATAGCCCGGTAGTATGCGAGACCGCCCTTCAAGCCATTCGTCAAAAAGACGCGATGGTATTCCTCAAAGTCCGCTTGGGAGAACACCTGCGGATTTGCCGCCTTCCGTTGCAAATACCACTCGAGATAGATGTGCTCGCGTCCGGCCAGGAGCGCCTCCGGAAGATCCGGGATGTTGTGAAATGCGACATGCCACGTCCGCCACGCAACATCGGAAGCCCACGGCAGCGTGTCCGGAAGGCTGATGCCCGGGATACCGGTGTCGAGGATCGCGAGGCCAGTGACCTTATCGCCGTTCATCGACGCATACGGATAACCGACCCATCCACCGATGTCGTGCACGACAAGTGCGTGTCGATCGACACCAAGTTTTTCGACCAGGCCACGAAGGAGCTTGGCCGCCTTGACCGTATCGAGCGAACCTGCAGGCCGATCCGAATCACCTTGTCCCGGAAGATCCGGCGCAATGATGCGATATCGATGCGCGAGCAGAGGCATGATCTTGCGCCATGCATACCAGCTTTGAGGAAAGCCGCAGATCAGTACCAGTACGTCACCATCCGGCTTACCACCGCTCACATAGTGCAGCCGTACGCCATCGACCGTTTGAAAGCCACGCTCGAAACCTTCGATGCCTGTCTCCGGCCATTCACGATTCGAAAACATTCACAAGCTCCTCTTGTCCCACCAACATGCGCAAGCGCCCGCGTCACACCACGCTTGTCGTCAGACGTTCGATTAAAAGGGATCCCGAGCGGCAGCAAGCCAACCGCCATCCATCACGTACTCACTCCCATGCACGAAGTCGGCGTCGTCTCCACCCAGATAGGCTGCGAGCTTGGCAATTTCTTCAGGCTGACACCAACGACGAGCCGGGAATTTCTGAAGTGCCGCTTCCATGTCGGGAGAATTCGCTGCCGTCTGCTCGGACATAGCCAGCGGAGTCGCCGTCGCGCCCGGGCAGATAGTGTTGACCCGGATCCCTCGAGCGCCGTATTCGAAGGTGAGTTGTCGAGTCAGGCCGATCACACCATGTTTGGACGCGGTGTATGCGGTACCACCGCCCGCCGCACTGAATCCCGAAGTGGATGACGTGTTCACGATCGCCCCCTTGCCTTGCTTCAGCATCTGCGGAATGACCGCGCGCGCCATCAGGAACGGCCCCGTGAGATTGACAGCGATAACGCGGTTCCACTCTTCGATGCTCACCTCGTGGGCCGTTGCGTGCCCATCCAGAATGCCGGCGTTATTGCACAGGAGATCAATGTGCCCCCAGCGCTCGATCACCGCATTTACAGCGGCCTCAACGCTACGCGGGTCGCTGACATCCACTTGATGTGCGGACGCCATCGACGAGTTCGCCAATGCCTCGACCGTTGCAACGGCACCTTTGAGATTGATATCAAGCGCGGCAACGTTCGCCCCTCGGGCGACAAATTCGCGAACCATTGCGCGGCCCATGCCAGACCCCGCACCGGTTACGACAACCACGCGTCCGGAATAATCATTCACTGAAACATCTCCTTAACTTGACTTTGACTAGTACACGCGCCGCTCACTGAGCCAGCGAATCGTGCGCCCGCTTCTTTCCCGCATCGTCTTGCGCCAATTTGACAAGGTCCAATTGTGATTCGCGATGCGTACAGATCACGAATTTCTATCAATTTGGTGAGCCATGCCTGATACGGTAACCACGATCGATCGACGCTCGGCAAATATCCTTCACGAACTAAAATTTATTTTGGAATGCGAATTTATATCCGAGAATCGATCGAGCTACGTCTGACCCGCGCCATCTTTGAAGGTGAAGTACCAAGCCGATGAAGCAATCGGTCGGGCCACGCTACAGGTGAGCGCCGATTCGCGCGTACCGACCGTCAAGACGACATCCGGCGGCCTTGAAACCATTGTATGTATGGTCCAGACGCCCTTCGTCCATCTAAAGGATGAGAAAAATTTCTATTGAAGCAACGGGCGCGAAGACGAATGCACTGCGCCGGTGCATGCAGGCTACTTCGTTGCCGGAGTACCCAGATCCGCAGAGAATGCCGCAAGCTGCGTTCGGCTATCGATTCCCAACTTGCCCAGGATTCGAATGACATGCGACTTGACGGTGGCAAGCTCGATGCCCAGCGTCTCCGCAATGTCCTTGTTGGACAGGCCAGCGGTCATTAGGGACGCGACGCCCAGTTCCCGCTCCGTCAGGAAATACTCGTTTCGCAACACGTGGTCTGCCTGGACCTTCTTGACGGATGCGAGCATCGAGAAGCTGTGCTGCATGTAGTCGTACATCTGCCCGAAAGGCTCAGGGGTCGAGAAAGGACTGTCGCCTTGCTTCTTGATGACCGAAAGGCACGCCAATGGTGTGTCGCCCGCCCAAAACAGAAACCCGACTTCGTCTACGAGACCGTACTTTCTCTGGTAATCCGACCAGTTGGAGTGCTGGTCGTCGCGCTTCGTCCCTTTGAGGGTCACCACGGTCGCACGCTGTTTAATCAGACGATATACGTTCAACGGATCGGCAGAGGCGAATACTGTGTAATAGTCCTTGATCGTTTCTTCAGGCCATCCCATTTGGGTGTGCGGCAAGAGCTGGTCGTGCGAATCGAGCCATGTAAACACGGCCGCCGAACAGTTGAGCATCGACCGCGCAAAGTTAACGGTCTGAAGGGCGAACTCCTGGGATTCCCTGAATCTGCTGACTTCGACTAACATCGCCAATTCTCTTTGCCGAAAGGGACGAGCGCGCACGCCGATCACGCGGAATCAGCGGCCTTGCAGGTGCGCCAGCACCGGGAACGAAAGCCGCATGAGCGTCGAGCATGAAATTCGCACCAGACTAGCATCTGGTACCCCTAACATGACAGGCTATCGCAATGCGCCGCCGGTTCATACTAGGGAAGTCATATACGAACCGGCGACTATATCTCGAAAATCAATCGAGACGCCTGCGGTACCCGCATCGGCACTGCAAACGCTCTGCGATTCCCAGCCCACCACCCGAACGAACGCAACGGGGATGATCGGTCATGCCGCCCGGATCAGCGTCCCTGGCCTTCGACTGCAGTATGCGACGCACACGTCCCTGGCCGCGTCGGCTGCCGCTACGACCGCCGGTGACGCATTGACCGACATGCATAACGACACGTCGATCGAGGGCGGCTGCGGCTCCAGCGCGAGCTCGGCGATGTGCCCGTTCTCCAGTTCGTCGTGTACGAAAAGACGAGGAACTGCCCCGACACCATATCCATCGCGCACCAATTGCACGATCGCAGCGACAGAAGAGGCACAGGTTATGCGTATCGCCTCGTCCGGGATGCCGACTTCGCTGGCGAGTGTTCGGACGATACGTTCCACCGCCAGGTGAGACGTCGTGCCCCTTCCGAACGTCAGTACCGGCCGCTCAAGGGCAAGCCGAACCGGATCCGCTTCTGGACACGAAAGCAGTTCCCGGCTAACAATCCATCGAACCGGATAGCTTGCAATCTTGCACGACGTGATCTTCTCGCTATCGACTACCTCTGCGCAGACAGCAATGTCGAGTTCACCGTGCAGGATTTTCTTTTTCAATGCCGGACTCGAATCTACGGTCAGCTCGACCACCAATCCCGGGAGGCGCTCTCTCAACTGCGTTACATATAAAGAAAGCCAGCTATGAACAATCGTGTCGATGACGCCAAAACGTATCGGCCCGCGCAACTCGAGTTCGAGACCAGCGGCCTGCTTGAGTGCACGGGCTGCGTCTACCACATTCTTCGCCAGCGCCAACAAAGTCTCCCCCGATAGCGTGAGACGAAAGTCCGTCGCCGTTCGATCGACAAGTACGGTCTTCAACTCGTCTTCCAAAGCCTTGATACGTGTCGATATCGTCGCAGGCGAAGTATGGAGAAGACGCGCCGTGGCCCGGAAGCTACCTTGTTGCGCGAGCGTCACGAACGTCTCCAGAAAGCGTGTATTCATTGATCCACCATAGAGGAGGCCGGAATCCCTCCCGACACCCGGTATCGAGCATCCGCCCGCGCCGGTCGATCTGCTCGAGCCAACATGGCGATAACCTCACATCTGCCCTGAGCATTGAGACGTTCGTCACCTCCTGTCAGGAAAATGTTGACAGCCGTGATCATGATTTCTCGTTGGTTCAAGGTCATTTTCCATCCTATTATTTATTCGCATTCCTACTTTAATGACGTAGAACGCGGGAACCACTCGGGCAACCGTGAGTCTCGAAATAACGGATCTATCTGGACCTTCTTCCAATGACGCCACGGACAGTTCTCGGCACCGCCCTTTACAACGCTGACCCGGGAACCCGGGCGAGCAATCGAAAGGTGCCTACCACCGACCAGCGAAGCACCTCGCCGTACACGGTCCTTCTTCGTGAACCCATGTCTTCCATCGCGGCGAATGTTCCCGATCGGCCTGATCTCAGGTCGGTGTCGATCCTCGGCTACAACTGAATCTCGAGCCTCGCTTCGCGATCCACAACAGGAATTCGAGGCTCGTCGGGCGAGCCTCGAACAGTGCATCCCGCAGGGCCTCGTGACTTGACACCTACAGCAGCAACCGCTTTTCCGTTCTCGGCACGGCGCGCACATCGTCCAGCGTCAGGTTTCGACGGCTGAAACGCGTCGGCTCGACGGATACCACTGTTCCCGTACGCGCAGACTCCTCGATCGCCAACAGGGCCTTCAGATCAGCCAATCCTTCTTCGACACTCGCCACAGGTTTGCTGCCTTTCTGAATGCATTCGGAAAATTGCTGAATCATCCCGCCAAAGTGATCGCTGTGCCTGAAATGCATCGTCTCCGAAGCGTCCTTCGCGTTCAGTACCATCCGCGTCGGCGTCTCGAACCTGAAACCGGGCTCCATGGTCAGGTCCCCTTCGCTCCCCAGCACCCTGTACATATCGATTGGCGCGGTGCCGAAACTGCAATAGAACTGCGCAATTCGATCGCTGGGGAAGCGCAAGGTGACCGCAATGGCGTCGTCAATGTCGGCGAAGCGGGGATCCCCAGAACGACGCGTCGTAATCGCCGACGCCTCGACGGGTTCGTCAGAGAAGACGTGTCGTGCCGCATTGACGCAGTAAATCCCGATGTCTTGAAGCGGGCCACCCCAGTTTTTACTGTCCAGCCGATGGTTGCCCGTAGCGGACTGAAAGCCGAAAACCCCGCTGAAGTACTTCGGATCGCCAATGCGACCTTCCCGGATTGCTTCCAGCGCCGCAATCGTCCCTGCCTCGAGATGCAAGCGGTAACAGGTGCTCAACAACACGCCGGCCTCGGCGACGGCCGCAATCATCGCTTCGGCGTCCGCGACGTTGGTCGCCATCGGCTTCTCGACCAATACGTGCTTGCCGGTCCGCGCCGCGCGAATCGCGTAATCCGCGTGAAGCGGGTTGGGTACCGCGATGTAGACGGCGTCGACGATATCGCTATTCAGCATCCGCTCGTAGTCGTCGTAGCCTACGATCGTGTCGACACCATGGAATCTCGCAAGCTTCCGTGCCCCTTCAGGATTTCCGGAGACCAACGCACCAATCGTCGAATTTCCGGTCTGCGCGACAGCCGGCATGAACGCTTCTTGCGATATCCATCCGGCGCCTACAACAGCGTATCTGATCATGTTCGCCCCAGTTCGTGTCTCAGGAACCGTATACGACCGGCACAACCCTCCGCTCGCGGAGGGACATCGGGCCATTGAACCAATCCGGCGCGACGGGATTGCGGTGGATGTTGTGCACGACAACCGGTGCACCGATCTCGCCGTCTCCGATGGCGTGCTTCATCTCGAGGTACGGTTGGTCAAAACGACGCATGTAACCAACCTGGACCAGCCTGCGGCCTTTCGCGATTTCCGCGTCGACGACCCTGATGGCCTCACGCGCGCGCCCTTCGTGTGCATCGCAAACGGCGATCAGCTCCGCTCCCGACGTCTCTTCACGCAAAATGCGCGCGTGCTCCGATCCCATTACACCGACGCCGATCACCCCAATTGCCAACGTCATCTACTGCCTCCGATCTATTGACACGCTGTCGTTTTAATGTGGCCGCCCTGACGGCCGCATCCGGATCTATCGCGATTCGCCGCCTTGACGGTGATGCTTCAACGTTGGTAGTGGATGAAAAGGCGCCCGTCGGATTTCTTGCCGACGGGCCGCCTGACAGATTTGCCGCTCCCGAAGAAGCTCACCGTCTCAGCACGACTTCAGGCGGCAGCCGTGTTATCCGCGAGTCGGCTGCTGGACGTGTTCCCACACGCCGCTTTGCCCCGACACGAGGATCGCGTCTGCGATGCGCTCGATCTGAACGCCGTCTTCGAAGTTCGGTGCGGCGGGCTTGTTCCCGGCGATTGCCTGCAGGAAGTTGTACCACTCGATCGACTTGATATCGATGTAGCCCTGCCCCATCCCGGCAACCGGCCACAGCTTGTCGCCGAACGGCTGATGCGGGCCCGAATAGATCGTGCGGAAGCCGAACGCGTCCGACGGATCATCAGCGAATGCCACACGCAACTCGTTCAGGCGCTGATAATCGAACGCAATCGAACCGCGGGTGCCGTGGATTTCAAAGCCGAGCTGGTTGTGGTGGCCCCACGCATTGCGCGTCACTTCGATCGTCCCGCACACGCCGTTGGTGAACTTGATCATCGTCATGGCCATGTCGTCGACGTCGACCTTGCCCTTTTCGGATGACGCCTGACCTGCCGGGCCGAAGAAGCGACCGGCCGGAAGGGGCCGCTCGGCGATGAAGGTCTTGACGATCGAATTCACCGATTCGAACTCGCCGACGAGCAGGCGCGCTGCGTCGATGACGTGCGTACCGATATCGCCTAGCGTCCCCGAGCCGGCCTTCTCCTTGTTGAAGCGCCACGACAGCGGCGTGCTCGGATCGGCGCCCCAGTCCTGCAGGTAGTAGCCACGGAACGTCAGGATCTCGCCGATACGCCCCTCGTCGATCAGGCGCTTGGCCATCTGCAGTGCCGGCGTGTGGCGATAGTTGTACGAGATCATCGTTACTACGCCCGTTTCCTTCGCGGCTGCATACATGGCCTCCGCGTCGGCCACCGTCATGGCCATCGGCTTCTCGCACATCACGTGCTTGCCCGCCTTCGCGGCAGCGATCGCGATAGCCGCGTGCGTGTCGTTCGGCGTGCAGATATCGACGATATCGATATCCGGGCGCGACACGACTTCGCGCCAGTCCGTCGCATGTTCGGCGAACCCGTATTGCGCAGCTGCATTGCGCGCGAGTTCGTCGTCGATGTCGACCACGACCTTGCGCTCGATCTCCACCGGCGAGCCGAACAAAATCGGCACCACGGCAGTAGCGATGGAGTGGGCCTTGCCCATGAAGCCAGTGCCTACCAGAGCGACATTCAGTTTTTTCACGGTTTTCCTCCATTAAGGCTGTCGTACTCGTGACGCACTCAGCCGATTTCTTGACTCTTCCGACAAAAAATTTGATTTTTCGCCAGTTACTCAGGATTCCAAATTACACGGCGTATATCTTCCGCGTCTCGACAGTTCAAGCTCGATTCAATGTCTCCTTCGCTCCTTACTCGATAACCGCGATCTTCTCGCCCGCCGCGACCGGACTTCCCGATGCCCCATGGATCCGGATTCGCCCGCCTTTCGGTGCGACGACACGCATCTCCATCTTCATTGCCTCCATGATGGCGACACCATCACCTTTTGCGACCGTCGAACCGTCTTCCACGAGCCACTTCTGCAACGTTCCCGGCACCGGCGCCGTCACGATATCGGCACGCTCCTCCGTGTTCGCCGCATCGTCGAACGCACGCGGGGCACCCAGGTTCGCGAACAGCGACACAGGCAGGCCGATCGTGTGACGCTTTCCGTCAATCTCGATGAAGCTCTGCAGCACGCCGCCCTCAGCCGGCGCGACGCGCGCAGAAGGATCGACACCGCCGAACTCCGTTTCGATCCAGTTGGTATGGATCCTGAATCCATCTTCGCCGGTGAAGCTCTTGTCCTCGAGCACCGCTCGATGGAAAGGCAGTACCGATGCCACGCCCTCGATTCTGAATTCGGCGAGCGCTCGACGCGCACGAGTCAGCGCTTGTTGCCGCGTCTCACCGGTAATCACCAGCTTGGCCATCAGCGAGTCATACAGTCCCGGAATCTGCGAGCCGGATTCGACGCCGGAGTCGAGCCGCACGCCGGGGCCTGCTGGTGGACGAAAACGCGTGATCGCACCAGGTGTCGGCAAGAAGCCGCGCCCCGGGTCCTCCGCGTTGATACGAAATTCGATTGCGTGACCGCGTGGCTCCGGCGTGGCCGTTGTCGAGACAGGAAGGCCGTCCGCGATGCGCAGTTGCTCGATCACGATGTCGACTCCGGTGGTTTCCTCCGTCACCGGATGCTCGACCTGCAACCTCGTATTCACTTCGAGAAACGAGATGACCCCGTCTTGAGAAAGCAGAAACTCGACCGTGCCCGCCCCCGTATAGCCGGCTTCAGCACATATCCGTCGCGCCGAGTCGTGAATGCGCGATCGCTGGTCATTGGTGATAAAAGGCGCGGGTGCCTCCTCCACGAGCTTCTGGTTTCGACGTTGAAGCGAACAGTCGCGCGTTCCGAGAACAACGGTGTTGCCATGATGGTCGGCGAGGATCTGCGCCTCGATGTGGCGCGGACGATCGAGAAATTGCTCGGCGTAGCAATCGCCCCGGCCGAACGCTTCCGTCGCCTCACGGACGGCCGAATCGAACATTTCCGCGACATCCTCCATTCGCCGGACGATCTTCATACCGCGACCGCCGCCGCCGAACGCCGCCTTGATCGCCAGCGGCAAGCCGGCTTCCCGCGCGAAAGCTACCGCGTCCGACGCACTGTGCAACGGCCCGTCGGATCCCTTGACCAGCGGCGCGCCTACCTTCGATGCGATACGTCGAGCCTGCACCTTGTCGCCGAGTGCGGTGATGACCTCCGGTGACGGGCCGACCCAGATCAACCCGGCATCAATGACCGCCTGAGCGAATTCCGCACGCTCGGACAAGAAGCCGTAGCCGGGGTGAATCGCATCGGCACCGGAGCGACGTGCGATCGCCAGAATCTTCGCGATGTCAAGATAGGTGTCCGCCGGGCGACCGGCACCCAACCCGTACGCTTCGTCGGCCAGTTCGGCATGCAGCGAACCGGCATCGGCGTCCGAGTAAATTGCGACCGACGTCACGTTGTAGTCGCGCGCGGCACGAATGACGCGAATGGCGATTTCGCCACGATTTGCGATGAGCAGCTTCTTCATCGAACGAGTTCCTTCACTTGCGGATCGAATGCGGATATCGGGTTGAAGCGAATGCGGGCGCCGATCGGAATCTGTCCGAGCATGCCCAGATGATTGGCCGCGACCACGGCAATCACCGGATACCCACCGGTGACGGGGTGATCGGTCAGAAACAGCACCGGCTGCCCGCTGTGCGGCACCTGAATCGATCCGAACAGCGTGCCTTCCGACGGCAGCTCCGCGTCATCGCGCCGCTGCAGCGGCAGGTCACCCGACAGCCGCATGCCGACGCGGCTCGACTCGGACGTGACATGCCATTCCTGCGACAGAAACCGTGCGACGCTTTCATCGGTAAACCAATCGGTGCGCGGCCCCGGGACGACATCGACCTCGATGACGTCGCCGGCGCACGGAAGCGGCCGCACGGCCAGCGGCTCGGGCTCGACGAACGTAGCCGCTTCGTCGGCCGGAACGAGAACATCGCCACGGGCAATCGGCGCCGGGCCGATCCTCGAAAGCGTGTCGGTCGACGCGGATCCCAACGTGCGCGCGACGACAAACCCGCCGCGCAGTGCGACATAGCTCCGCATGCCGCGGCCGGGAATGTCGAGCGTGACTTCCTCGCCCGCATCGACGGCAAAAGGTCGCGAGTGGGGGGCAACTGTCACGTGGCCATTCGCGTCGCGAATCGAAATCGGGCACGACGCCCCCGTCACCGCCAGGGTCACCGCACGATCGGGCACCAGCGAAAGACCGCCGAACGTCACTTCGAGCGCGGCGCTACTGTCGGGATTGCCGACACAGGCGTTCGCGGTCCGTAGCGCGGCGCTATCGACGGCACCGCACACGGAGACACCCTGGTCAGCCTGTCGAGGCCGACCGAGATCCTGGTACAACACCGGGCGATCCGCACGCGTGACCACGATGCCGCTGGCTGAAACCTGGCGCACCGGCGCCGGCTCCCGTCGCCGCGATACCGGAACGGCCGCGCCTTTCTTCGCGTCGAGAAAGCGGACGCGATCGCCGGGCGCGAGCAATGCCGCACGCGGACGCGCCGGGTCCCACATCGGCACCTGCGTCGTACCGAGAAGCTGCCATCCGCCGGGGCTATCCGACGGATAGATTCCGCTGAATTTGCCCGCGATCGCGACCGAGCCCGCCGGGATACGCACACGAGGTGTTTTGCGCCGCGGGACATCGAATCCCGGATCGTCAGTGGTCATATAGGCAAACCCCGGCGCGAATCCGGTAAACGCGACCGAGTGGACTGCATCCAGGTGCCGCTGGACGAGTTCCGCCACGGACCATCCCAGCAGCTCGGCGACCTCGCCAAGATCCTCCCCGTCGTAGGAAACCGGGATATCGAACGTGCTCCCGCTACGCTCCCGACGAACGGACACGTCGAGCTGCCCGAGCCGTCCGATCAGCGCCGCACGATCGATGACGACCGGGTCGAAGCGAACCAGCACGGTACGCGCACCCGGAATGACCTCGTCGACTCCCTCCACTTCGCTCGCGAGCAGCCGGTCGAGAATCGCCAGCGTCATTTCGAGACTCTCGAGCTCGACCAGAACGCCGGCGGAGCCGGCCGAAAGGATGCGCATCTGCTCACGCACGGTTCTCTCCCCTGCACGCTCCGGCAAACGGCCGAAGTGCAACGCCACGCGCCGCGAGTTGCGTTTGCAGCAGACGAGCGGTCGCAACGGCCGACGGGTTGTCTCCGTGAATGCAGATCGACTGGGCATCGACGGTGATGTCCGTTCCATCGATTGCCGTCACGACACCCTCCTGCACGAACCGCAGCATGCGACGTGCAACGACGTTCGGATCATGAATGACCGCCCCTTCCATGCGGCGATTCACGAGGCTTCCATCCACGTTGTACGCCCGGTCGGCAAACGTCTCGCTGACGACGGCGAGGCCGGCTTCACGGGCCTGATCCGCGACGGGTGCGCCGGCCAGCGTCATCAGTACGAGCGTCGGATCGATCGCCCGAATCGCGTCGATGACGGCCGCCGCCTGGTAGGTATCGTGCGCGATCGTGTTGTACAGCGCACCATGGGGCTTCACGTAGCGAATCGACGTGCCCGCGGCTTTTGCAAGCCCCTGCAGTGCACCGATCTGGTAGATCACGTCGCCCGTCAGTTCTGCACGGGATGGCTGCATGTTGCGACGCCCGAAACCCACCAGGTCGCGATAACCGACGTGCGCGCCGACGGCGACACCGCGCCGTGCCGCTTCATGCAGCACGGTATAGATCCCCGCCGGATCGCCGGCATGAAAACCGCAAGCAACATTTGCGCTAGTCACGATGTCGAGCATCGCCGCATCGTCGCCCATCCGCCAAGCGCCGAAGCTCTCACCGAGATCGCAGTTCAAATCAATGCTTACCATGACGCTGCCTACAGGATTCCTTCAATGCACGAACACACGATGCTGCTCTAGCGTTCGTGCGAGGTTCACGCGATTTTCCGGAACTTGCTGAGCGAGACGGACTCGATCCATTGCCCCGCCCGTGCGCCGAACGCCTTCGCAAACTCGGTATTCGAATGCGTCTCAAGAGCGGCTTCGTTCTCCCAGATTTCGTAGAAGACGAACTGCCCGGGCGTCTCGGTCGATTCATGAAGATCGTATTGAATGAAGCCCGGCTCCGTCTTTGCATACGGCACCAGCTCCTTCAACGCTTCGCGCAGCACGTCTTCGCTGCCGGAGCGAGCAACGACGGTTGCGACCACGACCAGATCTTCCTTTTTCATCTCACTCTCCTCATTACGGTTTTTGATCGGCTGATAGTCGATCCTGGTCCCAGTTCAGCCGAGATAGATTTCCACTTTCGACTTGATCGAATTGGCGATGAAGCACCCTTTGTGGGCACGGTGATGCAGTCGCTCGAGTTGCGCCTGATTCGGCTGCTTTTCGGACGTGAAGGTCGCGCGAGGCCTGAGCACGATCTCAGATACCCAGTGAAACCCCTCTGCGCTCTTCTCGACCTTCCCGACTGCATTGTCAGAGTACGACTCGACCGCATAGCCACTGCCTTCGCAGAGCGCGAGGAAGTACAGCATGTGGCAACTTGCGAGTGCGTTGACGAGCAACTGCTCCGGGTCCGCCAGGTTTTCGTTCCCGAGATAATCGGGGGCCGCGGATACAGGGATCGTCACCGTCGGACTGATGATCGCCCGGTGGTCCCGGCTATAGGTCCCTTCTCGCTCGTGATGCTTCTCGACATTCCATTCCAATCGAACGCCATGCTCGGACATCGGTGTCTCCCGGCGAGCTTCCTCGCCAATCAGTCAATTTCCATTGCGGACAGACTGCGACGGTTTCGTCTGCTCATTCCGCCGCAATGTATTTATTCGCACTCTTTATCGATTTGATGTCACCCGATTTCGCAATCGAAACCCATTCGCTCCAACACGTCTGCACGTCATCCGTACGAATGCGCAACGCGCGGGAGCCGTCGCCGAATGTCAGCCACTCGATTTCGCGAGGAACTTCGGAACCGGCGTCCTGTACGGCCAGACGCTCGATCCTGTGAGAAAAATCAAGCAGCCCCTCGTTCAATACGTCGAGGTATTGCATGCCACAGTCGTCCGACGCCTGCGATGTTCCGCGATTGAGCAGCTTCGCAGCGATTTCTGCATCGAACATTGCAACGACTCCTTGCTCACACGACTGCCGTGTTCGCTGGCAAATCCGTGACGAGCATGTACCCCGGTTCATGCGTGATCGCAAAGTCCGGCTTCGCCGCCTGAAGTGCCATCTGCGGTGTTACCCCGCAGGCCCAGAAGCCGAGAATGTCGCCTGCTTCGATCACCGGCGGATCACCGAACTCCGGCCGGGCAACGTCGCGAATCCCGATGGTTGCCGGGTCGCCGATATGAACCGGCGCGCCATGCGCGAGCGGAAACCGCTCCGACAGCACAATCGCCTGGATCGCGTCGGCAGGCTTGAACGCACGCATCGACACAACCATCGGGCCATGAAACGGCCCCGCGGCTGCCGTCTGGATGTTCGTCACATACATCGGCACGTTCCGGTTTGCGCTGATGTGGCGAATGTCGATCCCGGCCTGCAGAATCGCGCTCTCGAATGAAAACGAGCAACCGAGTGCGAACGTCACGAGATCGTCGCGCCACAGATCGACTAGATCGTCGACCGTGTCGGTGTGAACCCCGTTCCGATACACGCGATAACGGGGCACGTCGGTTCGAATGTCGATTGCGCCAAGTCCGTCCAGCTCCGGGTTTCCGGGTTGCCCGACTCCGACCAACGGACAGCTCTTGGGGTTGAGTCGGCAAAACTCGCGAAATTCATCTGCATACATCTTCGGCAGAATTGCCAGATTTGCCTGCATGAATCCATCGGCGTATCCCGTGGTCGGCGCACGCAACTTGCCGTTGCGAATCAGCAGCCGGACCTGGTCGGCCGACATCGTCCGCGTACCTGCAGTCGATTCCATTGAAAGCACCCTTGCCCGAAATTGTTCAGTTCTCGCCGAGCGCAGCGACCATCGCACGCGCAATCGCAACGTCCGCTTCCTCCGGGCCACCCGACACACCAACACCACCGATAACGTCCTCGCCGCTTTTCACCGGCAGGCCGCCGCCGAACACGACCAACGGACGGGACGCCGAGCGCTCGAGCCCGTACAGCTCGGCTCCGGGTTGCACGGTTTTCATCCAGTAATCGGTCGGGAGCCGCAATGCCGCCGCGGTATAGGCCTTGTTATGCGCAATTTCAATCGTGCCAAACGCTGCGTCGTTCACTCGCGCGAACGCCATAAGATGGCCACCGGCATCCACGATTGACAGCGACGAGCGCTGTGCCAGTTCGTTCGCTTTGGCGACGCCCGCCTCAATCGCTCGCCGAGCGGCTTCGCATGTGATCTGTTTGCTCATTGTTCTCCTCCTGATCCTGTCCGGGAGTCAGTTGTATGCGCCACCGTCGACGTTGATCGCCTGCGCGGTCACGTAGGACGACTCGTCCGAGGCAAGGTAGACGAACAGCGGCGCGACCTCGTCCGGCGTCGCCTGTCGGCCAAGAGGGATGGCCGTTCGAACGACCGATTCCTGCTTCTCGCGACCGCCCATGAAATCGATCGCCGGTTGATTGAACGGCGTATCGATCCAGCCGGGGCACACGGCGTTGACGCGCACGCCGTCCTGTGCGAGCTCGATGGCAAGCGTGGTCGTGAGACCGATGATGGCCGCCTTGGACGCCGAATAGCATGCGAGGCCAGTACCACCGCGCTTGCCCGCGAGGGACGACATCATCACGATCGATGACTTCTTCGCGGCTCGCAGGTAGCGAAGCGACTCGCGCGCGAAAATGAAGTTGGCCCGCACGTTGATCCTGAACACCTTGTCCCAGTTCTCGGTGCTGAAATCCTCGACGCGCCCGGAGAGCTGGACGCCGGCATTCAGACACAACGTGTCGATGCCGTGCATCCATTCGGACGACTTCCCGATTACGGTCTTGATCTCTTCTTCGCTCGAGATGTCCGCTCGGAAAAAGCGCACCTTGTCACCAAACCGGGATTCGAGTGCGCGGCCCTTGACTTCGTCGATATCGACGACCGACACCGTCGCGCCTTCGGCAACGAACGACTCCAGAATGGCGAGACCGATATTGGCAACGCCGCCGGTCAGAAGTACCCGCTTGCCTGTCAAACGTCCTGACATCACAGTTTCCTCAAGATCACTGCGCGGATAACCGCACCACGCCGCCGAATCGGCATCCCGCCGCTCGGCAGGCGCGGTTATCGGGCGCGATTGATGTTGTCCAGCACCGCATCGTTCACAACCGACGCTGCCTCCATTTGCGGCATGTGGCCGACGTCCGGAATCACGCGCAGCTGCACCGTGGACGGCAGGCTGTCGGCCCGCGGGACCGGGATTATTCCGTCGCGCTCGCCCCAGAGCAGCATCACGGGACATGTGAGCCCCGCGAGCGTCGCGCCGATCGTCTGAACCTGACCGTTTTCGTCGGCGATGGTGTCGGCAATGGCGGACAGCGCCTCCTGGACGCCTTCCAGACGCTTGAACTGAAGCGTGCCCTCGACCATTTCGCTCGTGATCTTCGACGGATCGGCAAACAGCTTTTCCAGCGCAGCCTGAAGCGGACGGCGGCGCTCTGCCGCGACGAATTCAGTCACGAATGACCGGTTGATTTCCTTGCCGAGGCCGATCGGCGCGATAAGCGTCACCGACGCGACACGCGCCGGTTTGTCGGCCGCAAAGGCGGCGGCGATCGCACCACCAAACGAGTGACCGACCAGATGCAGTTTCCCGGAGGTCACTGCGTCGGCAGCTTCCTCGACGGCCTCGGTGATCTTTCTGATCACGTCGCCGTCGGTAACCGGCGTCGACGCGCCATGCCCCGGAAGATCCAACGCAATCGTCCGGAACTGCTCGGCGAGCGAGCCCTGGTTGAAAAGCCAGGTCGACAGATCGCCACCAAAGCCGTGAATGAACAGCACGGATTCGTTGCTTCCGGGGCCGAGCTCCAGCACATTCACGCTGCCCCCGGACACGGGAACCACCTTCGGTGCAACAGCACCGCCTGCGTCAGCGTCGCCCGCATTCAGGCGATGCGCGTAGCTTGCGACGAGCGCGTCGATTTCCTCCTCGGTCGCCTCCGCATCGGCGATGACGCCGATCAGTGCGCCAACCGGCGCAATTTCACCTTCGTTGATGACGATGCGTCGCAAAATCCCGGACACGGTCGCTTCCACCACGTTGTTGACCTTCGTGGATTCAACCTCGAGGAGCTCCTGACCGCGCTCGACCTTGTCTCCCTCCTTCGCGTGCCATTCGAGCACGGTGCCTTCGGTCATCGTCATCCCCCACTTGGGGATGGTGACGGCTTCAATGAACGACATGATTGATTACCCCTTCAGAATCGACTGGACGGCATTCACGACGGCTTCCGGCGAAGGTACGTACGCGTCTTCAAGGTTCGGCGCGTACGGCACCGGAGTGTGCGGCGCCGTTACGCGCCGGATCGGCCCCTTCAGCGAGTCGAAGCATTTGTCAGCCAACAGCGCGGAGATATCCGTCGCCACGCTGCAGCGCGGGTTCGCCTCGTCGACGATCACGACGCGCCCGATGTCCTCGGTGTATTCGAGCAACGTGTCCTCGTCGAGCGGCGACGTCGTGCGCGGATCGATGATGCATGCCGAGACCCCGTCTGCGGCGAGGATGCGCGCGGCCGACTCGGCTACGCTGACCATGCGACCGAGGGCAACGATCAGCACGTCTTTCCCGTCCCGCACCACACGTGCTTCGCCGAACGGAATCGTGTACGCGCCGTCGGGTACTTCACCCGTCGTGTCATACAGCATCTTGTTTTCGAGGAAGATCACCGGGTCGTCGTCGCGAATCGCCTGGAGCAGCAGGCCTTTCGCGTCGTACGGATTCGACGGGATCACCACCTTGAGCCCGGGGATGTGCGTGAAGATCGGATAGAAGGCCTGCGTGTGCTGCGCGGCCGAGCGCGTGCCGGCCCCGTATGTCGCGCGAATCACGAGCGGCGTCTTGGCGTGGCCGCCGAACATGTACCGAAACTTCGCGATCTGATTCATGATCTGGTCGAGACATACGCCCGCGAAGTCGACGAACATCAGCTCGGCGATCGGACGCAGCCCCGTGAGGGCTGCGCCAGCAGCTGCGCCAACGAATGCGGCCTCGCTGATCGGCGTATCGCGAATGCGCTCGGGGCCGTATGCCTCGAGCAGCCCGCGTGTCACACCGAATGCGCCGCCCCACGCGTCCTTGACGCCGTTGGCGCCTGCACCACCGGTCAGGTCTTCACCCATCATGATCACGCGCGGATCCCGCGCCATCTCCGAGTGCAGCGCGTCATTCAGCGCTTGACGGAACGATTTCTTTGCCATTGCAGTGGGTCCTTACAGATACTTCACGTAAACGTCGGCGGTCAGTGCCGAAAGCGGCGGGAACGGTGCTGCACGCGCAGCACTCACGGCAGCGTCGATCTGGACCTCGATCTGCCCGTCTACCGCGTCCAGCTCGCCACTGTCCACTTGCGACCCTTCCTGCACTTGCCTGCGGAAATTGGCCAGGCAATCGCGCTCCTGACGCATGGCCTTCTTTTCTTCCGGGGTGCGATAGTTGTCGGGATCGCCGCTGTAGTGACCGTAGTAGCGCGGCACGTGGATTTGCAGAAGGCTGGGACCGCCGCCATTGCGTGCACGATCGATCGCCTGGCCCGCGGCCTGGTAGACCGCGAAAAAATCGGTACCGTCCACTTCGGCGGCCGGAATGTCGTAGCTCTGCGCGCGCCGGGTGAAGCTGCCGGCCGAGACAAACGAATTCGCCGTAGCCTCGCCGAAGCCGTTATCCTCGATCACAAAGACAATCGGAAGCATCCAGATCTTCGCGAGATTGAAGCTCTCCGACATCACGCCTTCATTCATCGCACCGTCACCCGCGAACGCGACGGCCACACCACCGGTACCGAGCAACTTCGCCGTGAGCGCGGCGCCGCACGTGATCGGTGCACCGCCGGCCACGATGCCGTTCGCACCCAGCATTCCCTTGCGCAGGTCGGCGATGTGCTGTGAGCCACCTTTTCCGCCGCACGTTCCCGTCGCGCGCCCGAACAGCTCGGCCATCATTGCGCCGATGTCGCATCCCTTGGCAATGCTGTGACCATGCCCGCGATGGGTCGACGAAATGTAGTCCTTGTCCGACAGGTGCAGACACACGCCGACGGCGCTGGCTTCCTGTCCCGCACAAAGATGGGTGTTGCCCGGAATGTCGCCGGTCGACATTTCGTCCATCACCCGCTCCTCGAAGCGGCGAATCGTTCGCATGGCGCGATAAGCGTCCACGAGCCGCTCACTGGGAAACTTCAAGGCGGACATTCCAATCTCCTTTATTTAAATGGTGTGCGTGGCAGCGCGCTTCGACGCGGCACACTCAGCCCTCTTGCAAATCCCGATCGCCCGACGAATATCGCGACAGCAGTGCCGACATGCCATTTCAATCGTCACCGGCCAATTTCGCTCGGTCCAATTGTGATTGGCGATTTCGTGCGATCACCGATTCTTATCAGTGCCTGAGCACAAAACCGAATCCCGATCCGGGATCCACGTCGACGCGCGAACCACGCACTCGCAATCGATCATCAACGCTCGCATCAACAGTCACGAACGCGCTGTTCGTTCAGCGTTGTTGAAATTCTAGTTAGACGCCTGATGAGGTTCGTCCACCTAAAGGTGGAGAAAGAATGTGCAGCGCGTCCGCTTTCGCCGGTTTCAGGCGTTCGGTGTTGAGCGCTCAAACCTTCGTCGTTATGATCGACCGAAGCTTCCCCGCAATGGGGAAATGCGTCGCTTTATCTGATCGGCAACCGAGCGCCGGACAGGTGCGATCGAATCGCCTTTCCCTATGTGGGTGGAGTTCGTCACATGATCGATCTTCGAAACCTGGAGACCTTTTACGCCGTCGCCCAGCTGGGAGGATTTCACCGCGCCGCGGAGAGGTTGCACACGACTCAGCCGGCTGTATCCGCGCGCATCGCGCAACTCGAACAGCAACTGAAAGGGCGCCTGTTCGAGCGAGACAAACGGGGTTGCTTCCTGACCATCAAGGGCAGGCAGTTGCTCATCTACGCAGAACAGATGATCTCGCTGAGCGCGGAGATGGTAGAGGCCGTCGCGGGCCGCACTGCTCTGAGCGGGACGGTCCAGCTCGGCGCGTCGGACACGATCGTGCACACATGGCTGTCCACGCTGCTCAAACGACTCAGCGTCGAGTACCCCGATATCACACTCGAGGTCAATGTCGACGCCACGCCGAATCTCACCGCGGGCCTTGCCGACGGCACGATCGACGTCGCGCTGCTGATGGGTCCCGTAAATGCGAGCAACGCAGAGAATTTGCCGTTGTGCTGCTATCCGATCAGTTGGATCGTTTCGTCGGATTTCGAATGCGACGCGGGAGACCTCACGCTGAATGACCTCGCACGGCATCCGATCATCACGTTCTCCCGATCGACGCGTCCGTACATGCAGCTGAAGGAGATGTTCGATCGATCTCATCTGCATCACGTGAGGATCTTCGGCAACTCGTCGCTGTCATCGATCGTCCGGATGACGCTCGACGGTATCGGCATTGCGGCGATCCCGCATCACGTCGTGGCGGAGCATCTGGCGACCGGCCGGCTGCGCCGCATCGATACCGGCCACGAGATGCCGGTGATGCCGTTCACCGCCAGTTTCGTTCGCCGAGCCGACATGCCGCTGAGTTCGATCGTGGCCGGGCTCGCCCAAAACGTCGCCGCTCGTTACGAAGGGCGGTAGGCAACGCGCCGCGCTTGCTTTGCACAAGAAAAGCCAGGACTCGATGAGTCCTGGCTTGTCGTGATCGTCAACCGTTCTGACTGCGCCCAAGGCATTCGAAGACTTCGGGGCGCCGGTGCTTGAAGTATTGGGCAAGTGCCATGCCCCCAACCTGCACACCGATCAGGCAGTAGAACATCCACACGTACTGCCCCGGGTCGCCACCCGCGAGCACGTCGAAGTGTGCTGCCACAAGATAAACCAACGCAATGAAGAATACGGACGAAATCGCCGGCGCAAGAAATGACTTGGCGAAGCTCACGCCCTGTTGCCGGCCTCGACGAACGTACCAGACCAACGACGAGAGGTTGACGATAGTCATCAGAATGATGATTCCCGACGTCCCGACACCGGAGAGTTGCCCATACAGCAGATCGGGTTTGGCGCCCATCAGGATGAACGGCATCAGCACGCACAACACCATGACCGAGACGGTCATCGAAGCAAGATACGGAGACTCGTGCTTCGCATGCACCTTGCCGAGGAAGCGGGGAAGCGCGCCGTCCGTGCCAAGGTTGTGCATATAGCGCGAAAGCACGTTCTGCGTGGACAAGCTCGCCGCAAACGCCGACGTCATCACCAGCACCGAAACGATCAGGTGCAGGCCAGGGCTCACAAATTTCGCGAAGGCGTCAGGGAACATTGCCGCGGGCGTCTTGGCCGCGATCGACTGAACCTCCGGTCCGTAGGCCATGATCATCGCGTACGCACACAGCGTGTAGATCGCGCCGATAAAAATGACTGCGCCATACGTCGCACGCGGAATCGTCCGGTCCGGCATTTTCACTTCGTCGCGAAACAACGCGGTGGCCTCGAATCCCATGAAGAACGACACGGTGAACAACATGCAGAACGGCACGTTGGTACTGTTCGCCAGTTGGCTCGGCATGAAGGGAGCGGATGCAGAAACACCAGGCACTCCGCCTTTCGCCAGCACACCGAACGAAAATGCCAGACAGACGACGATCTCGAGAATCATCACCCACGTCAGCACCTTCGCGGACAGCTCCACATGAAGGTATCCCAGCATCGAAACCACCAGCCAGCATGCGAGCGTCGGCCAGTACCACGGAATCGACGCGCCGGTCATGTCGTGCACGAGATCGGAGCACGATACGCCGAAGAATGATGTGACGCCGGCGAGGAGCAGAAAGTACGAGACCGCGGCAAGAATGCCGGAACCGAGGCCCGTTGACTTTCCGATGCCATAGCTGATGAACGCATAGAAGTCGCCGGGGCGCTTCACGATATTGTTGAGCGTCACATAGCCGACGGAAAACAGCAGCAATACAAGCGTCGTCAATATGAATATCACTGGGCTGCCGACTCCCCCGAACATCAACGCGAACGGGATGTAACCCGATACGGTTGTCAACGGGGCCGAGAACGCGAGCACGGTAAGCGCCAGACCGACGGCCCCCATGCTGCCCGACAGCTTCTTCTGCGGAGACGTTTCTATTTGAACGTCGTCCATATTCAGTTTCATCTCCATCTCCACCTCCATCTCTTTACCCCTTCAACATTTCGCCAGCATTGTCGAACTTGCGCTGCATAGCACCGCGATCGTTCGTGTGTCTGAACAGTCGTCGTCAACTGCGTGCCGACACAGTACTCAGGTCAGTTCGTATCGCGGGCCATCGTCCACCGCCAAATTGATCAGGTCCAATTGCCGTTGACGATGTTTTTCGATAACCGATCCTTATCACGGGCACAGGAATCGTCCCTTCACGCAATGCCTGCCTCATGTGCCTGCAAATCCGCGTGATAGCTCGAACGCACCATCGCGCCGACGGCCGCGTGCGTGAAGCCCATCTTGTACGCCTCTTCCTCATACATCTTGAAGGTATCCGGATGCATGTACGCACGCACCGGCAGGTGGTGCTCGGACGGCTGCAGGTACTGCCCGATCGTCAGCATGTCGACGTCGTGCGCGCGCAGGTCGCGCATCACCTGCAGGATTTCCTCTTCCGTCTCGCCGAGGCCGACCATCAGGCCCGACTTCGTCGCGACGTCCGGATGCAGCGCCTTGAAGTCCTTCAGGAGCTTCAGCGAGTGCGCGTAGTCCGAACCCGGGCGCGCTTCCTTGTACAGGCGCGGCACCGTTTCGAGGTTGTGGTTCATCACGTCGGGCGGCGCGGCGTTCAGGATCGAGATCGCGCGATCGAGACGGCCGCGGAAATCCGGCGTCAGGATCTCGATGCGCGTTTCCGGCGACTGCTCGCGCACTTCGCGGATGCACTCGACGAAGTGGGCCGCACCGCCGTCGCGCAGGTCGTCGCGGTCGACGCTCGTGATCACCACGTACTTGAGCTTCAGCGCGCCGATCGTGCGCGCGAGGTTCTTCGGTTCATCGGCGTCGAGCGGATCGGGGCGGCCGTGGCCGACGTCGCAGAACGGGCAGCGGCGCGTGCACTTGTCGCCCATGATCATGAACGTCGCGGTGCCCTTGCCGAAGCATTCGCCGATGTTCGGGCAGCTCGCTTCCTCGCACACGGTGTGCAGGTTGTGCTCGCGCAGGATCGTCTTGATCTCGAAAAAGCGCGTATTCGGCGTCGCAACTTGGGCACGGATCCACCGTGGTTTGCGAAGTGGCTCGATCGGGACGATCTTGATTGGAATGCGCGCCGTTTTAGCCTGTGCCTTCTGCTTTTCCGAAGCGTCATAGCGCACCGACGCGCTCATCGAGGCCACCCTCTTCTCGCTTGTATCGGTCATAGACGTCCCTCCTGTCCCGCTCTCTTGCGAGAGCCCGTGATCAACAGCCTGTTTGTCGGTCGAACTGACGTCGCCATGCGGCTCTTCGTTGGAGACTCGCCAAAAGGCTTGCGACGTGCGAATCGCGTCAAGCCGGGCGGTGACATCGCGTATCCCGGCATTTGATTTCATTCTAGAAATGACGCGCGCGTCCCTCGTCCACCCAAAGGATGATAAAAATCGCCAAACTTCGCAGGAAGGCGGGATTCGTCGTGATGCAACCCCATTTGATGCGGGTCGGACGATTGCATCCATGGCCCGTCGGGAAACGATGACCGCTGCGGGGCAGCCACGACGCCGGCCGTTGAGAGAGACAGCAGAAGCCACCCTGCGGGTGGCTGGCCGGATATCCGGGAACGCGGTTACGCGAGCGTCGACGCAGACGCTTCAAGCGCCAAAGCGGTCAGGATTTCGTAGATCCGCATGTCGAGTCCGCGGGGGTATGCCGCACTGAATACGAAATCGTCCAGCGTGAGCGTCGACGCCTTCGCGACGAGTTCGCCCGTCTCGAGTTCGTGCCGGGCAACCGCGCCGGGCATCACGGCAATGCCGATCCTGTCGACCGCCATCTTCACGATCGTCGACAGCGACCAGTTCGCGAAGATTCGCGGAGAAGGCTTGTCCCGGGTTGCAATGGCGTTTCTCAGCGTGATGTAGGGATGAGTCCGCTTCGGCAGCGTGATGATCGGGAAGCGAGCGAGCACCTGCGGCGTCAACGGGCCGTCGCCGACATCGAGATCCGGGGACACGAGGAAGTCGACCGGATACCTGCACAGCGGCACTTCGACGAAATCGGGATCCACAACGGGCCCCGCCAGCAGAAACGCCATATCGATCTCGCCTGACTTGAGCGCGTCGCGAAGCGCCGGCGTAATGTCGACCACGATGTCGATGACGATACCCGGATGCTCACGGTGCACACGCTCGATGAACTCCGTGAGCCACATATGAACGATGGTTTCGGCGGCGCCCAGCCGAACCACGCCGGACAACGTCTGAGGACTCGCGATAGCCGAAATCAGTTCGGACTCGAGCGCCAGAAACCGCTCCGCATAATCCAGCAGCGTTCGGCCGCGGGGTGTCAACCGGATGGTTCGCGCCGCTCGCTCGAACAACAGCACGCCCAGATCGTCCTCGAGCCCGGAAATCCGGTGCGACACGGCCGATTGCGTCGTGTGCATCTTGGTCGCCGCCTTATGAAAGCTGTTGAGGGTGGCGACCCAGTAGAAGGTTTCCAGGCTTTTCAGATTGATCATCTGCTCTGTTCACGTCGAACATGAAGAAAATTGCCCCGCCCGCAATCGTTCAGACGCAACGGGTGTCGACGCGCATCGATCTCAACGATTGACGAGCTTCTTCGGAAGGCCCAGAGTCAGCACCACGCCGATTGCGGCCATCGTCGAAATAAAGAAAACGCCGTAATCGGTGCTGCCGGTCATGTCCTTGACGACGCCCACGACATAGGGACTCACGAACCCGCCCAACCCGCCGACGCAGTTGATGAACGCGACACCTGCGGCCATGCCTATCCCCGTCAGGAACAATCCGGGAATCGAGAACAGCATCGACGTCGTACTGTACGCGCCCACGGCCGCGACACACAACGCTGCCAAGGCGATCGCCGGCGCACCGCGTGCGAACACGCTCGTGACGAGCCCCGCAATCACGCACAAAAACGGCACGACGAGATGCCAGCGGCGTTCGCGAAGTTTATCGGAGCTGCGACCGATCAGATACATCCCGACGAACGCCGCGCTGAACGGTACCGACGTATAGAACCCGATGCGCAAGACGTCGCCTGGCGCGAGCTGCGCAATCAGCGTAGGCAACCAGAACGAAACGCCGTACGAGCAGATCGCCGAGCAGAAGCAGATGAGCGTCATGTGCCAGACCTTGCGGTCCGTCACCGTCTGCCGCAGGCTCATCCCGGCGCCCTGTCCGTCTATCGCCCGACGATCCGCCTCCAGCTCGCGCTCGATGAATCGTCTGTCCCGATCCGGCAACCAACGAGCCGACCCCGGACCATCGTCGAGGAATACGAGCGTCAGCAGCCCGAGCGCAAACGACGGTATCGCTTCGATGACAAAAAGCCATTGCCATCCCGCCAGACCATGCGCGCCCTCGAGCGCCGACATGATCGCACCCGATACCGGCGCACCGATCATGCCGGACAAAGGCACCGCACCGACGAAGAGCGCCACCATCTTCGCGCGGCGCGCGGACGGAAACCAATACGTCAGATACAGAATGATGCCGGGGTAAAAGCCGGCCTCGGCCACGCCGAGCAGAAAGCGAAGCATGTAAAACCGAGCCGGCGTCGAAACGAACGCAAAGGCCGCCGAGATCAGCGCCCAAAGAATCATGATTCGCGAGATGGTCCGTTTCGCACCGATCTTCGCCATCAGCACGTTGCTCGGTACCTCGAACAGAAAATAGCCGATGAAGAACAGACCGGCTCCCAGTCCGTACGCTGCGTCCGTCAACCCGAGATCCGACAGCATCCGCAGCTTTGCGAAGCCGATGTTGATGCGATCGAGATATGCGGTGACGTAGCACAGCATCAGAAAAGGCATGACCCGGAATGCGACCATCCGGTACGTACCTTCGGAATATTCGCCGTCACGGACCGGACCGGCAGTTGAATCGTATTGCATGCTCACCTCTGTCCCTTCAGTTTCGTACCGTGGTGATCCCCTTGCGCCCGGACATCTGCATAGGCAGGGCGTCAAGCGACTTCTACGGTCGCCTCCACTTCCACAGCCATGCCGGACGGCAAGGAGTTGGCGCCGGTCGCGATACGTGCGTGCCGCCCCGCTTCGCCGAGAACGGCGAAGAACAGATCGGAAGCACCGTTGAGCACCGTCGCGTGTTCGGTAAAGCCGGCGTCGCATTGCACGACGCCGGCTACGCGAACGATGCGAACGACGCGCGAAAAATCGCCATCGAGCATTCGCCCGATGTGGCTCAGGATGTTGAGCGCACACAGCTGAGCTGCGCGCTGCCCGTCCTCCACGCCGAGGTCGGTGCCAACCTTTCCGGCATACAGCAGCTCGCCGCCTCGGCGCGGTCCTTGACCCGCTATCTGCAGGTAATTTCCCGACTTCACCGCCGGCAGATAGCTGCCGCGTGGCACGCTCGCCGGCGGCAGTTCGAGGCCCAGTTCGGCGAGGCGTGCATCGATCGTCGTTTTTTCCGTCATTTCAACTGCCTCCAGTCGCCACGTTCGCCCTGCCAGTTGATCGAATCGCCCAGCGTGCGTCGAACGCTCGCGCGCAGCGTACGAAGGAGCCCCTCCCATTCGAGCGCGCTGATACCGTCCACGGCGGGCTCGGGCGCCATGAACATGCCGTCCACGCCGCCCGAGTTGACGCAGCATTCGATGCAGCGGATCTCGAGCTCCGGGTCATGAAACACGATCGGGTTCTCCAGCAGCGCCGAAAGCGCTGCGATGATGCCCGTCGCCCCCCAGTTCGACACATTCGCGACGACGAGGTGATCGGCCGCATTGACCGCGGCCACTCCGCCCCGTCCCGCAACGCCGGTCGACGCAGCCTTCGGCGAGAACGCGGGCAGATCTTCTGCAATCACCCCCATCCCCAGCTCGTTGCCGCCGTCGCCCACGCCGACGTGCAGAATGCGTCGCTCCTTTCCCTGATAAAACAGGTAGTCGAGATCGGCGACAAGCCCGTCGAGCGGACGGCCGCCCAGGCCGTGGTATAGCCCCAGCGCATTGCAGCCGGGACGCTCGATTGAAATCATCACGCTGGGCCGGGTACGCTCGAGCAAGTCGTCCGACACACGATGACTGCCTTCCTTGTCCTTGGGAACGGTTCGGATATAGACGGGCCGCAGATACTCGATCCCTTTCACCACGCCATCGTCCGGAAACGGCATCGGAGCCAGTCCTGCGCCGCGGCAGGTCTGGATCATCATGTCCTCCCAGTCTTCGTCTATCACGATGACAGTCGGCACGCCCAGGCCCAGGAAGAATGCGCGCGCCATCAGCGCAGCACCCACCGGCCCGTCGGTCTCGGGTGCACCGCCACCCTCAGGGAATCCCGTAGCGATAAGCACCGGGCCACCGTGGCGCCGCACCGCCTCGACGATGCGTTCGGCCGCGCCCATGCATGCGAAGCCGGGCTGCCGCTTCTGCAGCGCAGCGTAAATGTTGGCGATGAGCCCGACGCCCGTATAGTCGAGCGTCATGAATTCATCGATCGTGCGTGCGACGCGTTGATACTGTTTGCTGTCCCGTTGCAGCATGGCAATTGCCTCCTGGCAAAAAGCGCTCTTTGTTGATGAATGCCGGATGGTCAGGCCAACGCACTGACGAAGACGTCGTGGTCCACGTTGCCGCCGCTCAGCACCAGTACGGCCGTCTTTCCGCCTACGTCGAGCTTCCCTGCCAGTACCGCCGCGAGCGGCACTGCGCCACCAGGTTCCACGACGAGCTTCAGCGTCTCGAACGCCACGCGCATCGCTCGACGCACCTCGTCATCGTCGACCACGAGACTCCCGGCTAGCAGCCTCTTGTTGATCGGGAACGTCAACTTGCCCGGAGACGCGACCTGCAACGAATCGCAGATCGATCTGGCTCCCGTGGCATTGGCCACCGGCTCCCCCTTCGCAATCGACCGCGCGTGGTCGTCGAAGCCCTTCGGCTCGACCGCGTAGATTCGTGCTTGCCGGCAGTACGCGTTGATCGCCGTCGCGACACCGGCGACCAGACCACCGCCGCTGGCTGCCGCGAGAACCACATCCGGCACCACGGACATGGCTTGCGTTTGCTGGACGATCTCAAGACCGACGGTGCCCTGCCCGGCCATCACCTGGCGATCGTCGTAGGGCGGAACGGTCACCGCGCCGGTGCGCTCCGCAATATCACGGCCGATTGCCTCGCGGTCGTCCGTTTGCCGGTCGTAAAGACGCACGGTTGCACCGTAAGCGCGCGCCCCTTCGATTTTTGCCTTGGGTGCATCCGCCGGCATGATGATGGTCGCGGGCATGCCGAGCCGTGCGCAAACCGCCGAGATCGCCAATGCGTGATTTCCGGACGAGAAGGCAACGACGCCACGCGGCCGCAGTGCGACGGGAATTTGCAGCACGCGATTGCACGCGCCCCGAAACTTGAAGGAGCCCGTCTTCTGGAGGCTCTCGGCCTTGACGAGCACACGGGCGCCGGCCGCGCGGTTAAGTGCTTCGCTCTCGAGCAGAGGCGTTCGCACGACGAACGGCAGGATGCGCACATAGGCGGCTTCGATGTCGGCGACCGAGAAGTCGCCGGAGGAGAGATCGGTCATGGCATTCGCTCACGGTGAAAGACGTCCGTGCATTACATCAACCTCGATCGATTCAATCCAATGAAGAACAAAAATGGTTATTGATCGAAATTCGTAATCAGTCGTCGGCAGCGCGCGCCGTCACGGCTCGATCTTCCTGCCGCCGAACGCAGCGAGCAGAAGCAGCACGGCGAGCAACGCGAATGCGAGATGCAGGCCGATGGCATGTGCAAAGAAGCCGACGATTGCCGGCCCGACGAGATTGCCGCCGTAGCCCAATGTGGTGATCGACGAAATCGCGGCCGACGGATCCATTGCCTTTTGCCGCCCGGCAGCGGCGAACAAAATCGGTACGATGTTCGCGCACCCGATGCCGCAGACGGCGAAGCCGACGATCGCGCCGGTGCCCGACGGCGCGGCGATTGCGATGCACATCCCGATCGCGCCAAGGATCCCGCCCGATACGATCACCGCACGCGGACCGAACCGCGTAATCAACATATCGCCGAACAGGCGCCCCGCCGCCATCGTCATCGCGAACGCGGTATAGCCGAACCCCGCGCGATCCTGCGCATAAGACTTCACGGACGTCAGGAACAGTGCGCTCCAGTCGAGCATCGCGCCTTCGACGAGAAAGCATCCGATCGCCATGGCGCCCATCAAGACCACGATCCCCTGCGGCAGGATCAGTGCCGAAGCCGTACGCTCGCCCGCACCAGCCGACTCCAGATATCGCGCGTAGCGAAACATCAGCGCGGCGATGACGGCAACCATGGCACCCGCTACGCCAAGCGGATTCGCGCCGGCCGACAGCAGCGAGCCACCAACCAACGATCCCGCGATTCCGCCGACGCTGAACAGGCCGTGGAAACCGGACATCAGCTGCTCACCGCTTTGCCTCTCGATGAGCGTGGCCTGGATATTCATCGCTACGTCGACGAATCCCAGACCGGCGCCGAAGATCAACAGCGTGACAGCCATCGCCGGCATGCCGGACAGCGTCGCAAGGAGCGGAAGCGACACGCAGATCATCGCGGCACCCGCTCCGATGACATTGCGACAGCCGAATCGCTCGACTGCGCGCTGACAGAGCGGCATGCACCCAACGGCACCGATTCCGAGAAAGAGCAGCAGGAAGCCGAATTTAGCTTCGTCGACGTCAAGCCGGGCTTTCGCGTAAGGCACCAGAGGCGCCCACGTCGCGACGCTGATTCCGGCGAGGAAAAATGATGCGCGCGTCGCGGCCCGTTTGTTGTTTTCGCTTGCAGTCTCGACGACCATGGTCTGGGGTGCGTCCGACAAATCGGACATCTTCTGGATGAACGGATGATGAGGAGCCGGTCGCGACGTTTCCGCATCGACCGGCACAGGTAGCCGGATGCTTGGGGAACGACGAACCGGAGAAACAAAAAAAGATCCCGAAAATTGCTCGGGATCCAAGGAGAAACGACCCAGGTTGAGGCGGAACACCACCGCCCCTGTCGTTCAACGATTCAGTCCTTATGGCTGCGGCCAAGTCTTTCGAAGATCTCCGGGCGCAGGTACTTGAAGTATTGAGCCAGTGCGATGCCGACGAGCAGCACGCTAATCAGGCAGTAGAACATCCACACGTACTGCCCCGGATCGCCACCGGCCAGAACATCGAAGTGCAGGGCGATCAGCACGACCAGTGCGATAAAGAACACCGAGGAAATCGCGGGCGCAACCGCCGACTTGAAAAAGCTGACGCCCTGGTGCCTGCCGCTTCGGCTGTACCACACCAACGACGAGATGCTGACGATGGCCATCAGAACGACGATCCCCGACGTACCTACTCCGGAAAGTTGCCCGTAGAGCAGATCCGGCTTGGCGCCCAGCACGATGAAGGGAATCAGCACGCAGAGCACCATCACGGACACCGTGATCGATGCAAGATAGGGAGACTCGTGCCTCGGGTGAACCTTGCCGAGGAATCGCGGCAGCGCGCCGTCGGTGCCGAGGTTGTGCATATAGCGCGCCAGGACGTTCTGCGTCGACAGCGCCGATGCGAATGCCGACGTCAGTACCAGCAGCGAGATCACGACATGGAGACGACCGCTGACGAATTTCGAGAATGCATCGGGAAACATTGCAGCAGGTGTCTTGGTAGCGATGTCCTGGACATGCGACCCATAGGCCATGATCAGCGCGTACGCGCAAATCGTGTAGACGACGCCGATGAAGATGACCGCACCATAAGTGGCTACCGGAATCGTCCGGTCGGGCATCCGGACTTCGTCCCGGAACAGCGCGGTCGCCTCGAATCCCATGAAGAAGCCGACGATGAACAGCACCGAAAACGGCACACTCGCGCTCTTCGACAGCTGGCTTGGCGCAAACGGTGCAGTTGCCGAGATATCCGCCGCCCCGCCCTTCACCAGCACGAAGAACGAAAAGACGAGACACACCGCGATCTCGAGCAGCATGATCCACGTCAGGACTTTTGCTGACAACTCGACATGCAGATAGCTGAGGATCCCGCAGGCCAGCCAGCATGCGATCGTGGGGATATACCACGGAAGCACGGCACCTGTCGTTTCATGAAGGAGGTCGGAACAGGACACGCCGAAGAACGACGTCACACCGGCGAGCAGCAGAAAGTACGATACCGCCGCGAGGATGCCCGAGCCGAGGCCGGTCGACTTTCCGATACCAAAACTCACGAACGCATAGAAATCGCCCGGGCGCTTGACGATATTGTTGAGCGTCACGTAACCGACGGAAAAGAACAGAAGAGCGATCGTCACAACGACGAACAGGACCGGGCTGCTGACGCCTCCGAACATCAACGCGAACGGGATGTAACCGGATACCGTTGTTAAAGGTGCCGAGAATGCAAGCACCATCAGTGCCAGGCCGATCGGGCCCATGTTTCCCGACAACTTTTTGGGAGCAGATTCACTTATGTGAATCTCTTGCATGTTCATCTCCATCTCCGTCCCACCTCCGTCGTTATGTGAATCTTCGTCGCGCGAAAACACCTGAAAATTTTCGTTCGCTCGTGCAAGCACGCTTGCCTGTCGACTCGTCACGCATGCAATGTCTTGCGGGATTCGTTGCAGGGATCGCGCGGCACGTCAGAGATGACGCGCGGTAAGATCCATCGAAGATGGCAATGCAGCGGCGACTGGTATTTGTCGGTTTATTTCGCTACATTTGTCTCACGATTTCGCTTCAAGAAGCCTTTTATGCACGGCAAGTGAAACGATCGTCCACCTCCAAATTGAAGAGGTCCAATTGCGATTCGCGATTTAGGCTGATCGTGAATACTTATCAGGGACAAGACTTCTTCTATGCCATCGCGGCATAGTCGCGCTTGGTCTTAAACCACAGCGGATATCTCGTGGAATCAGCAATAAAAGAATTAGCCTCGCCACGGCTGCACTTCACGATAAGTCGCTTCCGACGATTTCAAACGCAGGCATTGCCCTGATTGTCCAATTGCCAAGTGTTGGGAAGCGTATCGACGGAAATTCTCGTCTTACGCAGGATGCCGCACGAAAAACTATCAGGATAAATTATCGATAGTCACATCCACAAAAATTTGAAGCCACGCCACGACCCAACATCCCGCCCCAATAATTCCTCTTGACGCCCTATCTTTCGATATATATCTTTAGATATGTTTTTCGACATATCCAAGGACACGATCATGCGACACAACCCCTCCCGCGGCCATGCCCGATGCGACGGTCATGGTGCGCATGCCCGCCCTGACTGGTTCGCCGGTCTCTGGTACGCGATCGGCCGCCACCGGCGCGGCCACGATCCGTTCGGTGGTGGCGGCCCGTTCGGCGGCCGTGGCGGGCGCGGCGGCTTTGGCGATTTCGGCGACGACGGCATGCCGCGCGGCCGCCAGTTCAGCTCCGACGATCTCCAGTTGTTGCTGCTCGCGCTGGTCGCCGAGCAACCGAGCCACGGCTACGAGCTGATCAAGGCGCTCGATACGCGTTCGAACGGTTTCTACAGCCCGAGCCCCGGCATGGTGTATCCGGCGCTCACGTATCTCGAAGAAGGCGGCTTCGTCGCGTCGCAGCCGGAAGGCAACCGCAAGCGCTATGCGCTGACCGATGCCGGCCGCGCGCATCTCGACGCGCAACGCGAACGCGTCGACACGCTGTTCGCCCGCCTCACGCACCTCGCACGCAAGATGGAATTCATGCGCCGCGCGTTCGCCGGGGAATCGGCCGGCAACGAAGCGCAGGACGAAGCGCAAGCGGGCTGGCTGCCGGAGTTCGTCGAGGCGCGCCTCGCGCTCAAGCGGGCGCTGCTGCACAAGAGCGCCGCCGACGCCGACGAACAGCGGCGCATCGCGGCCATCATGCGCCGCGCGACTGCCGAAATCGAAGGCGGCACCGGCGCGTGATCCGCGCCGGCCCGTCAAAACCCAAGGAGAACGGATTGATGCAGAACACATCCGACCGCACCGTGACCCGCGTGCGCCACCCCCTCAAGTTCCGCCTGCTGCAGGTGCTGCGCGTACATGCGGTGACGCCGCATCTGCTGCAAGTCACGCTCGGCGGCCCCGATCTCGCGGATTTCGAATCCGCGTCGTTCGACGATCACGTGAAGGTGTTTTTCCCGCCGCCCGGCGCCGAACGGCCCACGATGCCGACGCTCGGCGCGAACGGCCCCGAGTTCCCGGAAGGCGAACCGAAGCCGGTCGCGCGCGACTTCACGCCGCGCCGCTTCGACCGCGCCGCCGGCGAACTCGATCTGGAATTCGTGCTGAACCATCCGGGCCCCGCGTCGCAGTGGGCCGCGCAGGCGCGCGTCGGTCAATGGCTCGGCATCGGCGGCCCGCGCGGTTCGTTCGTGGTCCCAACCGGTTTCGACTGGCATCTGCTGATCGGCGACGATACGGCGCTGCCGGCCATCGCGCGGCGTCTCGAGGAATTGCCGGCCGGTGCGCGCGCGGCGGTCGTGCTCGAAGTCGCGGATCGCACCGCACAAATCTCGTTCGATACGCGCGCCGACGTGCATGAAATCTGGCGCTTCCGCGCCGAAGCCGACGCGGCGGACGGCGACGTGCTGCTGAATGCCGTGCGCGACCTGCCGCTGCCGCAATCCGGCGACGGCTACGTGTGGGCGGCCGGCGAAGCGCTGTCGATGCGCGCGGTACGCCAGCACCTGACCGGCGAGCGCGGCGTCGACAAGTCGCGCATCCGCGCGGCGGCCTACTGGAAGCGCGGCGCGGCGGCCGTGCACGAAACGCTGGAAGACTGACGAGTGCGGGCACCCGGCTGACTGACGGGTGATGCGACCGTGGCGCCGGCGCACCAACGGGCTTGGCATCGGCATCGCGGCTGGGTTATATGTACGTCTGCGACGCCGCTGTCGGGCGACAGCCGCCGCAGCCCGCCCAGGAGCGCCCGGTCATGACAAAAGAAAGCCACGCTTCGCCTTTCCTTCGCAACCTGAAGATCGCCGGCTATTGCGGCCTCGCCGCGGTCGTACTCGCGCTGTTCGTCGCGATGTGCGCGATCCTGAAGGAAAGCTCCCTTGAACGCGACGCCGCACAGCACCCGGCGGATACACCCGAACTGCACGATGCGAGCGGCGGCCCGTCCGCGGCGGCCGAATCGGCCCACACACCCCGCTCGCCGGGCTGACGGCATCCTGCCCGACTTCCTTCCGCTTACGGCACGTGTCGGCGCCCCATCACGACCGCGTGCACCGAATCGCCGAGCCGTTCGAGCAGCGCGGTCACGCGTTGCCCGTACAGGTGCGCGGCCAGCGCGCCGGCCGTGCCGACCAGCACGCCGCCCGCGATGTCAAATGGCCAGTGCACGCCCGCATAGACGCGCCCCCATGAAATCGCTACGGCCAGCGCGGCCATCACGAACCCGGTGAGCCGGGTCGTGCCGCCGAGCATCAGGCCGACTGCCATGCTCCACGCGAACGTCATGTGATCGCTTGGAAACGAGCTGTCCGGCCCGTGCGGAATCAGTTGCGTGCCGACGCCGGCCATGAACGGGCGCGGCGAGAACCAGAAATGCCCAAGCACCTGCGCAAGCGCGAGCGCCACGCACACGCCGACGCCGGCTTCGATCGCCTGGCGCCGCGTCGGGCGCGCGCCGAAGATCCAGGTCAGCAGCAGCATCGCGGGCAGCGCATAGACGAGCCAGTCGGCGGCGAAGATCGCGAGGCGGGCAACGCCCGGTTGCGGTGCAACCCCGGCGTTGATGGCGGAAAAGAGGGTGAGATTGAGGTTCTGCATGAATCCGGTTGCGTAGGGCGTAAAGAGTCGACCGGTTACCCGGTCGGACACGAACGATGCTAGGGCGCCCCCGCTTAAGCGATGCTTAATGCGACAGGCATGCGGGACAGGGCCGCCCACCGCGGCGAACGCACTTAGAGCCTGCACTGCAACACAAGTTCATACAATTGTCATATTTCCGCGCGACTGTCTCCCGAAAAGGCTCACCTGACATCCCGTAAAGACTCACCTTTTTCACATCGTGGCGTCATCGCCGCGTGCGAAGATCGGGCCGCCGGGCGCCGTCCGGACCGTTTTCACCGTTTGCCTCAATATTTGCGCGGTCAACCCTTCTATTTAAGCAACAATTAATTCCAATTGCGGCATCGCACAACAGCGGCGCACAGGCATACGATTACGACCTTACGAGCACTCATCCACGAAGCGATCAACAACAAGGAGTCCGCATGAAGCCCAGCGATGTCCGATCGAAAGCGTTTGCAATGCCGTTGACCAGCCCTGCCTTCCCGATGGGTCCTTACCGTTTCGTCGATCGTGAGTTTCTGATCATTACGTATCGCACCGATCCGGACCTCCTCCGCGCAATCGTCCCCGAGCCCCTGCAGATCACCGAGCCGCTCGTGCATTACGAGTTCATCCGCATGGCCGATTCGACCGGCTTCGGCGACTACACCGAAAGCGGCCAGGTGATTCCCGTCGAATACAACGGCCAGCCGGGCGGCTACACGCTCGCGATGTATCTCGACGACCACCCGCCGATCGCCGGCGGCCGAGAACTGTGGGGCTTCCCGAAGAAGCTCGCGTCGCCCACCCTGCACGTGAACACCGACCACATCCTCGGCACGCTCGACTACGGCAAGGTGCGCGTCGCGACCGGCACGATGGGCTACAAGCACAAGGAACTCGACATCGACGAGCAGACGAAGCGCCTCGCCGGTCCCAATTTCCTGCTGAAGATCATCCCGCACGTCGATGGCACCGCCCGCGTGTGCGAACTGGTGCGCTACTACCTGCAGGACATCAAGATGAAGGGCGCGTGGACAGGCCCCGCATCGCTCGAGCTGGCGCCGCACGCGCTCGCGCCCGTGGCCGACCTGCCCGTGCTCGAGATCGTCGAAGCCCGGCACCTCGTAGCAGATTTGACACTTGGCCTCGGTGAAGTCGTCTACGATTACCTGGCTCAGTAACACGTCCGCAGTCCTTTCTCCCTGTCAATCCTTTCACCACGGGAATTCGAACATGAGCAACCTGAATGGCAAGACCGCAGTCGTCACGGGCGCCGCGAGCGGCATCGGCAAGGAAATCGCACTCGAGCTCGCCAAGGCGGGCGCGGCCGTCGCGATCGCCGACCTGAACCAGGACGGCGCGAACGCGGTCGCCGACGAGATCAACAAGGCGGGCGGCAAGGCGATCGGCGTCGCGATGGACGTGACGAGCGAGGAAGCGGTCAACAGCGGCATCGACAAGGTGGCCGAGACGTTCGGCTCGATCGACATCCTGGTATCGAACGCGGGCATCCAGATCGTCAACCCGATCGAGAACTACTCGTTCTCCGACTGGAAGAAGATGCAGGCGATCCACGTCGACGGCGCGTTCCTGACCACGAAGGCTGCGTTGAAGCACATGTACAAGGACGATCGCGGCGGCGTCGTGATCTACATGGGTTCGGTGCACTCGCACGAAGCGTCGCCGCTGAAGTCGGCCTACGTGACGGCCAAGCACGGGCTGCTCGGTCTGGCGCGCGTGCTGGCGAAGGAAGGCGCGAAGCACAACGTGCGTTCGCACGTCGTGTGTCCGGGCTTCGTGCGCACGCCGCTGGTGGACAAGCAGATTCCGGAGCAGGCGAAGGAGTTCGGGATCAGCGAAGACGAAGTGATCAAGAAGGTGATGCTCGGCAACACGGTCGACGGCGTGTTCACGACCGTGCAGGACGTCGCGCAGACGGTGCTGTTCCTGTCGGCATTCCCGAGCGCCGCGCTCACGGGCCAGTCGTTCATCGTCAGCCACGGCTGGTTCATGCAGTAACGCCCCCGCCTCCCGAACGGGAGGCGATTATTCCCGCACCACCGCTTATTCTCACGACGGAATGCCGTCTGTCGACGGCACGCCGTTCGTCTCCGCCATCAACGGCGGAATTTTTCGGAGCAACTGATGAAACCGCACGCCCGTACCGAAAAGCAGGCCGTCGATGCGGCGGACCTGCATCACGAAGCCGGCGCGCCGGCCCCCGCGCGGTCGCTGCCGTACGAGACGATCGCACTCGTCCTGCAGGGCGGCGGCGCGCTCGGCGCGTATCAGGCCGGCGTGTTCGAAGGGCTGCACGAGGCGGGCGTTCCGCTCGACTGGATCGCAGGCATCTCGATCGGCGCGCTCAACACCGCGCTGATCGCCGGCAATGCGCCCGAGCATCGCGTCGAACGGCTGCGCGAGTTCTGGGAAACGATCTGCAAGCCGGCGTTCTTTCCCACGGTTCCGGCCGCGTTCGAGTTCGCGCTGTTCAACAGCATCGACCAGATCCGCACGTTCTTCACCGCGTCGCAGGCCGCGAGCGCGATGATGCAGGGCCAGCAGGGTTTCTTCGTGCCGCGCTTCCCGCCGCCGCTGCCGGGCGTGTCCGACCATCCGGAGAAGATCAGCTGGTATGACACGTCGCAACTGCGCGCAACGCTGCTGAAGCTGTGCGACTTCGACCGGATCAATTCGGGCGAAACGCGCGTGTCGGTCGGCGCGGTCAACGTCGGCACCGGCAACTTCGTGTACTTCGACAACTCGCGCATCCGTCTGGCGCCCGAGCATTTCATGGCGTCCGGTGCGCTGCCGCCCGCGTTCCCGCCCGTCGAAATCGACGGCGAGTATTACTGGGACGGCGGCGTCGTGTCGAACACGCCGCTGATGGAAGTGCTCCGCGCACGTCCGCGTCGCGACACGCTCGCGTTCCAGGTCGATCTGTGGAGCGCGCGCGGGCCGCTGCCGCGCACGATGGCCGACGTCGCCGAGCGCACGAAGGACGTGCAGTATTCGAGCCGCACGCGTTTCGTCACCGACACGCTGCAGCGCGAACAGCGCTACCGCAACGTGCTGCGCCACGTGCTCGACCAGGTGCCGGAAGAGCAGCGCAAGGCCGATCCGTGGTGCGTCGAAGCTGATGCGATGTCGTGCAGCAAGAAGTACAACATCCAGCACCTGATCTACCAGCAGAAAGCGTACGAGCATCACTACAAGGACTATCAGTTCGGTCTGTCGACGATGCGCGACCACTGGACCGCGGGTCTCGACGACATCCGCAAGACGCTCGCTGTGAAGGACGGCCTCGCGCTGCCCAACAACGACGCGGGCTTCGTGACGCACGACATTCACCGCAAGCGGTAACGTCGTGCGCAACGGATCGGCGCGATGCATGCGCTGGTCCGTCCTCTTCTCCGATCCGACATGCCGATTTTCATTGCACTGTTCGCGCTCATCGCTGCTGGATGGGGCGCGGTTCACCTGTTTCACGTCATCGCCGCGCAGTTCGGCCAGCCGGTCGCGATCGCGGCCGCCGTGCTCGCCGCCGCGATCCTGATCGCGCTGATCGCATGGTGGATCAAGCGCCGCCGCGACATCGCACCGAACACGAAGGAAGAAGGCTGGACGCACATCGTGCATCGCGCGTGGGGCGAGTTGCGCGTGTCCGCGACGCAGGGGCTGCTGTGGCTGTCGCACGACGGCGCGGACGGCCGCTATACGCTGTCGCAACTCGACGGCTGCCAGGCCGCGCCGATCGGCGGCCGCTGGCATCTCGTCGTGCGCGTGCGCGATGCCGTGCGCAGCGAATGGAAGCTGCCGATGACGGACAAGCGCGATGCGCAGCGCTGGGCGCGCGTGCTCATGCTCGCGAAAGACAACCGGCTGTAACGTGCGTAACGTGCGAACGGATCGGCGCCGTCGTCGCGCAGGTTCAATGGTGATGTGCACGACGTCGCGCCGCTCACGTTTCGACTTCGAACGCTCCGCCGGTCACGCGCGGTTCATCGTCCCGTAAAAGCTCACCTTTGGCCGGTCTCAGGCCGTATCGTCGCCCGCTGCGGCATTCAGGCCGGCCAGCGTCTCCACCAGAAAATCCACGCACACACGCACTTTCGCCGACGCCGCGACGCGTTCCGGATAAACCGCCCAGATGTTCGCAGGCTGGATCGCGTCCGGCAGCACGCGACACAACGCGCCGCGTTCGATCAGCGGCCCGGCTTCCCAGATCGAGCGCAACACGATCCCGCGCCCGGCCAGCGCCCATTGCACGGCCACCTCGCCGTGGTTCGTCGACAGCGCGCCGCCGACTTTCACAGTTGCCGTTTCTCCGCGCACGTTCAGCCGCCAGACGCCGAACGGGTGATCGCGCTCCTTGATCGCGAGACAGTCGTGCGACGCGAGATCCGCGAGCGAGCGCGGCGTGCCGCGTCGTGCGAGATAGTCGGGCGACGCGCACAGCACGCGGTAGTTCGCGGCGAGGCGGCGCGCGATCAGGTGATTGGAGATCTCGTCGCCGATGCGCACGTCGAGGTCGTAGCCTTCGCCCGCGACGTCGACGAGCCGGTCGAACAGATCGAGCCGCACGTTCAGTTGCGGATAGCGCGCGGAGAAATCGAGCAGCGCCGGCGCGACGACGTGCCGGCCGAAGCCGAAGCTGCTCGACATGCGCAGCGTGCCGCGCGGCACCGTGCGCGTCGTCGACACGTCCTCGACGAGATGATCGACGTCGTCGAGAATCTTCTCGGCGCGCGCGAACACGCGTTCGCCGGCTTCCGTCACCGTCACGCGGCGCGTCGAGCGATGCAGCAGGCGAGTGCCGAGCTGCGCCTCGAGCAACGCGATGCGCTTGCTGACATACGCGGGCGACACCGCGAGTTGCTCGGCGGCCGCGCTGAAGCTTGTCAGGCGGACGACCAGGCTGAACACGCGCAGGTCGTCGAGGTTCGGCGATTTGTTCACGATTCGTGGAGAGTCGATTAACCTTTCGCGTGATTTTAATCCGAATGGAAATAAATAGAATGGCGTGACGCGCCGCTGCATCCCCCGGCAGCCGGCCGACCAGCCAAGGAGCTTTGCATGACCGACAGGACTTACAGAATTGCCGTGATCCCCGGCGACGGCATCGGCCGTGAAGTGATGCCCGAGGGCCTGCGCGTGCTCGACGCAGTGACCGCGCGCTTCGGCGTCCGCTTCGACTTCGAACAGATCGACTGGGCCAGCTGCGACTACTACGCGCAGCACGGCAAGATGATGCCGGACGACTGGAAGGCGCAGTTGTCGGGCATGGACGCGATCCTGTTCGGCGCGGTCGGCTGGCCCGCGACGGTGCCCGATCACATTTCGCTGTGGGGCTCGCTGCTGAAATTCCGCCGCGAGTTCGACCAGTACATCAACCTGCGGCCCGCGCGCCTGTTCGACGGCGTGCCGTCGCCGCTCGCCGGCCGCCGCGCGGGCGACATCGACTTCATGATCGTGCGCGAGAACACCGAGGGCGAATATTCGTCGGTCGGCGGCACGATGTTCGAAGGCACCGAGCGCGAAGTCGTGATGCAGCAGTCGATCTTCACGCGTCACGGCACCGAGCGCGTGCTGAAATTCGCGTTCGAGCTCGCGCAGCGGCGCGCCGGGCGCCTCACCGTCGCCACGAAGAGCAACGGCATCGCGATCAGCATGCCGTGGTGGGACGCGCGCGCGGCCGAGATGGCCGAACGCTATCCCGAGATCGCCGTCGACAAGCAGCACATCGACATCCTGTGCGCGCGCTTCGTGCTGCAGCCCGACCGCTTCGACGTCGTCGTCGCGTCGAACCTGTTCGGCGACATCCTGTCCGATCTCGGGCCGGCCTGTACGGGCACGATCGGCATCGCGCCATCGGCGAACCTGAATCCCGACCGCAAGTTTCCGTCGCTGTTCGAACCCGTGCACGGCTCCGCGCCCGATATCACGGGGCAGTACATCGCGAATCCGGTCGCGATGATCTGGTCGGCGGCGATGATGCTCGACTTCCTCGGCGAGGGCGCAGGCCGCGAACGCGAAGCACACGATGCGATCGTCGCCGCGATCGAGGACGTGCTGCGCACCGGGCCGCATACGCGCGATCTCGGCGGCAACGCAGGGACGCAGGAAGTGGGCGAAGCGATCGCCGCGCGGATTGCGGGCTGACGATCGGGCCCGGCGCGGGCGATCGCGCCGGGCAGGGACGTCACGAATCAGCCGGCGGTGAGCAACACGCGATGTGTTTGCGCACCTATGCAGGTTGCGATGCGTGCACGGTGAAATCGAGCGGTGAGCAACGACAAGCGGCAACGCACACTGCTTGCGCTGTCTCTCGTCGAAATCGATCCGATCGGTGAGATGCACATCATGTTCATGCACACCGATCGTCGATGCGCTGTCGGACCGGCGCGATCGGTGAGATGCATCTTGTGGTGAAGCACACCGTTGCACGTCGATACATGCATGACGTAATGCCGACGTGCGCGGCGTGTCCGGTATGTACGGTGCGATGCCGCGTCGATCTGCTCGAAGCACACAGTCCGACGCGACATTTCACCGGGTCCCGAAAAACCTCACCTTCAGCGCATCGACTCCCGAATTTCCTCACCATCGAACACAGGTGATGCGTTCGCCAATCCGCTGAATGGACGCGAACCTCACAGCCCGAGATCGGACAACCCCGGATGATCGTCCGGACGGCGGCCGAGCGGCCAGTGATAGAGACGATCTTCCTCGCGAATCGGCAGGTCGTTGATGCTCGCGTGACGATGCGCCATCAGGCCGTTTTCGTCGAACTCCCAGTTTTCGTTGCCGTACGAACGAAACCAGTTGCCGGCGTCGTCATGCCATTCATAAGCAAAGCGCACCGCGATGCGATTGCCGCCGAACGCCCACAGCTCCTTGATCAGCCGGTAGTCGAGCTCGCGCGTCCATTTCCGCTGCAGCAGCCCGACGATCTCGTCGCGGCCGGTCACGAATTCCGCGCGATTGCGCCATCGGCTTTGCGGCGTATAGGCGAGCGACACACGCTGCGGGTCGCGCGTGTTCCACCCGTCCTCGGCGGCGCGTACCTTCTGGCGCGCCGTTTCGAGCGTAAAGGGCGGAACGGGCGGGCGGACTTCGGGGGAAGCGGACATGGATTGCTCCTGTTCAGGTTCTGGCCACGGACAACCGCGGCCGGTTCGGATTCGCTGCGTCGACTACCGGGACACGGCGTCGAGCAGCAGTTCGGCCGTTGCGCGCGCATCGCGCGCGGCGTTTGCATCGCCGCTGACGAGCGCCACGCCGATCGCGCCGTCGATCAGCACGAGCCACTGACGCGCGATGCGCGCAAGCCCGCGGCGCTCGATGCCCGTTTCGTCGGCATACGCATCGAACCGCTCGCGCACGAATGCCAGCAGGCGCGCCTTGTGTGTGCGCGCGACGACGCGCACGGGATCGTCGGCATCGGGAATCTCACCCGACGCGTTCAGGAACGCGCAGCCGTGAAAGTCGGGCTGCCCGAACCAGTCGCGCAGCACATCGAACATGCCGAGCAACTGCGCGCGCGGCGCCTTGCCGCGCGCATGGGTTGCGTCGACGAACCAGCGCATCCAGCGCGCGTCGCGGCGCTCGAGCGCGGCGACAACCAGCGCCTCTTTCGATTCGAAATGCGAATAAAAGCTCTTTCGTGCCGCGCCGGATCGCTTCACGATCGCATCGACGCCGGTTGCGTGGATACCGCCCGAATAGATCAGCGCTTCGGCCGCGTCGAGCAGCCGGTCGCGAACGCCCGGTTCGCCGGAGGGATCGAGATGTGTGTTCATGCGTTTACGGTAGAACGATCGTTCTACGTCGTCAACACCCGTGTGAAAAAGCCCTGCCGGCGAGAGGGCTGAATCGCGCCGGAAGCCGCGACGTTGCTGCTGTTCCGCTTCGTGACGTGCGTGCTCGTCAGCTTCTGGCTGCAAGCGGATGCGTTACGCGCCTACCGGTACGCGGCGCAACACGGGTTCATCACGGTTCCTGGCTCGCACGGCGACCTGATCGACGTTGCGCCGCAGTGCCCGAAACGCTGGCTCGTCGTGGTGAGTCTCCAGTTCGAACCGTGAGGGATGAATGGTGAACGGATCAAGTCGTGGCCTGCGCACCGCTCGATGCCGATCGCATCGCGCATGAGTGAGTCGCAACGAGGTTCGCGAACTCACGGCTGGCATCTCGGTTCGACACCGCATTGCATACGGTGTGTCGCAAACGATCGCCCGGCAAACGAAACCGGGAAGCGCGTGGAAGAGGAAGAACAGGCACCGAATGGCGTGATGGGCGGAAGCGAGGCGGGGCTGGCAGGCCGGTGCGACAGGTGAAGCGAACGTGCGATGGCAAGTCACCGATGCGCGATCGTGCCGCGATTCGGCACGCAAACACAGCTCCCGAATAATCTCACCTTAAGCCCGGATTCAAGCGTTCCGACTTCGAAAACGCAGAGGTAAACGAAAGCGGGGCAGGCGGCGAACGCGCCGCACTGCCCCTTCGACACTCAGGCCGTCCAGTCGAGAATCACCTTGCCGCTTTCGCCGGACAGCATCGCGGCGAAGCCTTTCTCGTAATCGTCGGCCGCAAAGCGGTGCGTGATGATCGGCGACAGGTCGAGGCCGCTCTGCAGCATCGCGACCATCTTGTACCAGGTCTCGAACATCTCGCGGCCGTAGATGCCCTTGATCTCGAGCCCCTTGAAAATCACCTGGTTCCAGTCGATCGCTGTCTGCGCGGGCGGGATGCCGAGCAACGCGACCTTGCCGCCGTGGTTCATCGCCTCGAGCATGCTCGTGAACGCACTCGGCACGCCCGACATTTCGAGACCGACGTCGAAGCCTTCGGTCATGTGCAGGTCGGCCATCACGTCGCGCAGCGACTCGCGTGCGACGTTGACCGCACGCGTCGCGCCCATCTTGCGCGCGAGCTCCAGCCGGTAGTCGTTGATGTCGGTGATGACAACGTTGCGCGCGCCGACGTGCTTCGCGATCGCGACGGCCATGATGCCGATCGGGCCCGCACCGGTGATCAGGACGTCTTCGCCGACGAGGTTGAACGACAGCGCCGTGTGCGTCGCGTTGCCGAACGGATCGAAGATCGACGCGAGATCGTCGGAGATCTCGGGCGGAATCTTGAACGCGTTGAACGCCGGAATCGCCAGATACTCGGCGAACGCGCCTTCGCGGTTCACGCCGACGCCGACCGTGTTGCGGCACAGATGCCGGCGCCCGGCGCGGCAGTTGCGGCAGAAGCCGCACGTGATGTGGCCTTCGCCGGACACGCGATCGCCGATCGCGAAGCCGCGCACCTCCTGCCCCATCTCGACGATCTCGCCGACATATTCGTGGCCAACGTGCATCGGCACGGGAATCGTCTTCTGCGCCCAGTCGTCCCACTTCCAGATATGGATGTCGGTGCCGCAGATCGCCGTGCGGCGGATCTTGATCAGTACGTCGTTGTGTCCGACTTCGGGACGCTTCACGCGCGTGAGCGTGAGGCCGGGGCCGCGTTCGAGCTTTGCCAGTGCTTTCATGATCGCGCCTCCGTCAGACGATGCCGAGCGACTTGCCGACGCGCACGAACGCGGCGACCGTCTGGTCGATCTGTTCGGGCGTATGCGCGGCGCTCATCTGCGTGCGGATGCGCGCGCGGCCGCGCGGCACGACGGGGAACGAGAAGCCGATCACGTAGACGCCTTCGCCGAGCAATTGGTCGGCCATGTTCGTCGCGAGCTGCGCGTCGCCGAGCATCACCGGGATGATCGGATGCGCACCGGGCACGAGCGTGAAGCCCGCTTCGGTCATCTGCTCGCGGAACCGCGCGCCGTTCTCGCGCACGCGCTCGCGCAGCTTCGCGCCTTCGTCGCTGCCGAGCAGTTCCAGTACCTTCAGCGATGCCGCGGCGATGCTCGGCGTGAGCGTGTTCGAAAACAGATACGGACGCGAGCGCTGGCGCAGCAGTTCGACGACCTCGCGGCGCGCGGCGACATAGCCGCCCGATGCGCCGCCGAGCGCCTTGCCGAGCGTGCCCGTGATGATGTCGACGCGGCCTTCGACGCCGCAGTGCTCGGGCGTGCCGCGGCCGTGCGCGCCGATGAAGCCGACCGCGTGCGAATCGTCGACCATCACGAGCGCGCCGTAGCGATCGGCCAGATCGCAGATGCCTTTCAGATCGGCGATGATGCCGTCCATCGAGAACACGCCATCGGTCGCGATCAGCTTGTGGCGCGCGCCCGCCGCATCGGCTTCCTTGAGCTTCGCCTCGAGGTCGGACAGGTCGTTGTTCCGGTAGCGATAGCGCTTCGCCTTGCACAGGCGGATGCCGTCGATGATGCTCGCGTGGTTCAGCTCGTCGCTGATCACCGCGTCGTTCTCATCGAGCAGCGTCTCGAACAGCCCGCCGTTCGCATCGAAGCAGCTCGAATAGAGGATGCTGTCCTCGGTGCCGAGAAACGCGGCCAGCGCGCTTTCCAGTTGCTTGTGCACGGTTTGCGTGCCGCAGATGAAGCGCACCGATGCCATGCCGAAGCCGTCCTGGTCGAGGCCGGCCTTCGCCGCGCCGATCAGGCGCGGATCGTTCGCCAGGCCCAGATAGTTGTTCGCGCAGAAATTGAGCACGCCGGCACCGCCGGCGAGCCGCACGGCCGCCGCCTGGGGACTCGCGATCTCGCGCTCGGTCTTGTAAAAACCGTCCGCGCGGATCTGGTCGAGCGTCTCGCGCACCCGGGCGAGAAAGGCATCACGCATCGCAAAGCTCCTGACAGGGATTCGCATTCCGCAGCGCACCGCTCGTGGCGGCGGCGCAACGGCCTGCTACTGTTATAGTCGGTCGTTCGGTTGACCGCATTTATCCGATATTCCGAACTAGAATTCGAAATACCGAACAACTCTAAGCGAACGGAATCCAAATGGCAAGTTCCTCCGGATCGCGGCGCACGCCCGCCAGCGCCGCGCCGCAGCAGCCGGCCGCCACGCCGCCGCGTGTGGGCGAGCAGATCCAGCGGCTGCGCAACGAGCGCAAGCTGACGCTCGACGACCTGTCGCGCGCGGCCGGCGTATCGAAATCGATGCTGTCCGAAATCGAACGCGACAAGGCCAACCCGACGATCGCCGTCGCCTGGCGGCTGACGAACGCGCTCGGCATCACGCTCGACGAGCTGTTCTCGCAGCCGAAGGCGCCCGAGACGATCCGTGTAGACGGCCCGCACGACATTCCGACGCTCGCCGGCCACGACGGCCGGTACCAGTTGCGCGTGTGGGGCCCGATCGACCTCGCCGGCAAGTTCGAGTGGTACGAGCTGACGCTGCCGGGCGGCGGCGCGCTGGTATCGAACGCGCACGAACCCGGCACGCGCGAGCACCTCACCGTGCTGCAGGGCGCGATGGAGATCGAAGCCGCGGCGGCAAGCCGGCGCCTGAAGGCCGGCGACACCGCGCGCTACCCGGCCGACGAGCCACACGCGATCCGCAACCTCGGCAAGGCCGAGGCGCGGGCACTGCTGATCGTGATACATCGCTGACTGCGCGTATAGCTGGCCAAAAGGCCAGTTGCGGAAAGCACTGTATATTTGTACAGTATACGGACATTCCGCCATGTATCGGCCGGAGCCGGCGCACCGAGGCGCCCGCCCCGGTCGACAGGAGCCTGCGATGACAGAAGAACAAGATTTGGCCGCGCTCAGCTTCAAGGCTGCCGCGCACGACCTCGAGCTGATCGTTCGCCATATTGCCGGGCGCTACATCCGTCAGCGCGTCCCGCTGACGTGGCGCCTGCTGCACGCCATCGAAGCCGAGGCGCTCGCCGATCTCGGCTTTGCCAGCCGGCACGAGGCCGGCATGCGTCAATTGTTCGAACGGCCGTCGGACATGACGTTTCCCGAAACGGACGATCCGATCGACTTCGGGCGCTCGAATGCGCTGCCCGCCGTCTTTTCGTTCGCGGTTCTCGCGTACGAAGCGGCGGCAACGTCGCATGACGCGGCGCCTCGCGAGCGCGCTCACCGTCTGTCCAACGCGTGGGGCGACTGACTGCCAGCCCAGGCCGCCGAACCTGGCGGCCTGTCCAGCCTCTTGCTGCCCGAGACGTTGCGGAAAGGGCTACCATATACGCAACTAACGGAATAAATAACATGTCCCTTCCCGCCTCTCCCGACACCCCGGCACGCCCAGAAGAGAAGGATCTGTTCGATCGCGGCGCATCCGACTGGATCGTCTCGCCCGAAGTCGCATTCGACGCGTGGCTGGCCATGCAGGACTATCGCCGCTCGTCAGCCGACGTATATCGCGCGCAATGGGGTGCCTTCCTCACCTGGCTGCGCACACATCAGAAAAATCTGGCGACGGTCGATACGCCAACGATCGCAAATTTCGTCGGCGAGTTGCCGATCCGGAAAACCCAACGAATGCGCTATCTGCGGCTGATCGAGCGTGTGCTCGACCACATCCGGCGCACCGAATACGCATCGACCAACCCTGCCCGTTTCATTGCTCAGGATGGCGAAGCGAACTGGCGAAAGGCTCGCGACAACGAACCAACCGGTTTCCTGACGCCGGCCGAGCGCGCAACGTTGCTCGCCTATCTGTTTTCGCCGATCGGCGTATCCGGTTCCGCCTACTGGAAGGAGCGGCGCGATCGCGCACTCGTGGCCGCGTTTCTCGGCGCCGGCATCAAAACCGGTGAAGCACGCGCACTTACGATTAGTTGCATCAATACGAGCGGTACATCGCTGCAGATCCAGTCGACCCATCCGGATTTCGCACGCGAAACCCATCTGGCATCGTTCGCGATCGCACTGCTCGAAGCATGGCTCACGGAGCGCAAGCGCCAGGAAATTCCGGGGGAGCTGGTGTTCCCGGCATCGCATGCCGGGCGGCCGATGCACAAGGCGACGATGCTGCGCGCCATCGACGCGATCGTCGAATCGGCCGGGCTCACGTCGTCGCGCACCGCGCGCGCGAGCCCGCAAACGCTGCGCAATACCTACGCGGCCGAATTGTTCGAAAACGACGTGCCGCCCGAACGGGTCGGCAGATGGCTGGGCTTCATGCGGCCGATCTCGTCGAATCGCCTGCATCGCGCATGGAAAAACTGGCGCGATGGCCTGGCAGACGGTGACGCGTCCGACAGCGACGAAGCTCGCTGATCCGGAAACGGCTGCTCACGCGAAACGATCCGTGAGCAGCCTTGCATGGCGTAGCCTCACCGTTCCACAGCTCCCGAAAAACCTCACCTCAAGCTCCCCGGATCGTCTTACCGGTGCGGAGCGGCCGATTCCCGGGTCAGGTATGCGCAAAACGCGCGATGGCTTCGAATCGGGACGGCCATGCGCCCGAAGCGTGCTCGCACTCGGGGCACACCACTTCGAAACCCTCTTCACCCTGTGACAGCTCCGGCTCGCCATCGCAACACGGGCACTGAGCCGGCACCGAAATTTCGTGATCCAGCGAGGTACCGATTGCGGAAAACGCTTCCGCATCCAGTTGCCCGGCATCGGCCAGGCGCCGGATCAGCGCGGCGATTTCCGGATTCATCCCGCGGCTCGCGCGCAACGAGCTCGCGTCGCGCGTCGCACGTTCCAGTTCATCGCTCTGGGTGCGCAATTGTTCTTCGAGCCGGTCGGCGCGTGCCTTGGTCGAGCTCAGTTGCTGCAGGAAATCGAATTCCTTGCGCTGGACATCGCGCAAACCGCTCTGGTAGGTCGACGCCATGCTGCGCAACGAGTCCAGCTCGACCAGCATCGGCTTGACGCGGCGTTCTGCTTCGGCCACCGCGTCCTTGATTTGCTGCGCATAGTGTTCGGTGCGCTGCTGCAATTCGGCTTGCAATGCATCGATGCGGTCGCGCAGCGTGGCGTTCTGCGCCTGCTCGGCGTCGACGCGGCCAGCCGCCGCGGCCAGTTCCTTTTCCAATCGGGCGACTGTGGTGAGCAACGTCGCTTCGCTGGCCGAACCGTGCGTCGTCTGCGACACGAGCTGAACCTCGAGTTCGGTCACACGAGCCTGCAATTGCTCGTTTCTTGCTTCGCCGCGGGCGAGCGCGCCTTCGAGCGTTTCCTGGCGGACGGTTGCGTCGCGCAACCGCTGCTCGGCGTCGGCAACGCCGGCGCGAACCTGCTCACGGTCGCCGTCGAGACTGTCGCGCGCCGCTTTCAACGCTTCTTCATAGAGTGCGCCGAGTAACGCACCGGCCTTTTCCTCGACGGCCTTCGGGATCGCGGCACCGTCGAGTCGGATCTTGGAGGCGGCGCGGATGCGCTCCCAGAAATGGTCGATGTCTTTCGGGATGTCGCTGGCGCTGCCGGTTTGGGTGAGATCGCGGACGTTAGCGGCCGACGGCCGGATGCCGAGATCGAAGAACAGACGCTTGCATGCATGCAGCGACAATTCCTGGCGCCGTGCACCGCTTGCACGCAGCGATTCCAGTTCGTCACGAATGACTTGGCGCATTTCGTCCAGGGTCATGACAGAGCTCACAGACATTGAAATGTAGCAATCATAACGAAATACGTATTCCCTGATACTGATTCCGGCTCGACGTTGTGAATTTACGTCGCTTTGCACAGAACTCGGGTCTGTGAGCCAATCCGGACGAACGCAGTCCAGGATTCCGTGAAACAAAGCGAAGAAAGTCAGCCAAGTCCTTGTAGTACAAGCATTTTCCAGCAGACTCCGAAATCCGGCATTTGTTTCACATGATGAACGGTCCGATTGCTCGTGGGTGTTCGGGGTTTGGGGTATCTGTGGAAAACTCTTCAGCCGATGTCTTGAGAGTATTAGAAGTAAACACCCTTGAACCCTTAGTTAAAAACGTTAACGCCACGGCACAGCCTTATGTAGCAAGGCTTTCCGGCCGACAAGGTGAAGTTTTACGGGAGCCAAGGTGATCTTCTGCGGGAGCTGAAGTGATGGGGTTCGGGGAGCTGCGTGAGCCGTTGCAGGAAAGGTCGTGAGCGGATTCGGGATCACAGTGAAACACGAGATTTCCCAAAGGTGAGGGTTTTCGGGGCCGCACAGCCACAGAACCCGCGCTGTGCCTGCCTGCACAGTTTTCTGCCTGTGCAGACATAGGTGAGAATTTGCAGGACCCTCTTCGCGCCCCGATTCTGCCCATCTTTTGGGCAGTTTTTACGAAAGGTGAGGTTTCACGGGACTCCACGGAACTTGGGTGTGAGGATTTCCGGGAAGCGAACGTCATTTTGCACAGCAAAAGTGCTCTCCGGGGCCTGTGATGCCCTAAAGGTGAGGCTTTTCGGGAGGGAAATGCGGGTTTTCCTGCCCCGATCCTGGTGAGGTGAGCTTTTTCGGGGCATGGATCACAGGCTGTGATCCGGGGCACAGGTGAGCATTTTCGGGAACGGTATTTGCTCGAAAAATGGTCAAAGGTGAGGCTTTTCGGGACCTGTGAGCGGCCTGATTCGCCGAAAAGCCCGCCAGGACTGGAAGAAATCTCGTTTTTGCTGTGCCACTTTTTGGCACAGGTGAGATTTTTCGGGGGCCGTCACATGGTTGTCGTATGAAGGATTCCCGTCGAAAGGTGAGGTTTTTCGGGGGATGCCTGCGAGGCACAGCCAAATGCCTTCTGCGCATAAGTATCGGAAGGCATTGGGATTTTTGATACCGCGGCAGTTACGGTGAGGTTTTTCGGGAGCCATTCCCGTGCCCGTTGCTGCACCGCATTTTTTCAATAAGGTGAGTGTTTTCGGGAGTCTCTGCTAGTCAATCCCGCGTGTGTCGGGCGTTCGTCGGCATCTGGACGAAAGAACAAGCTGTGCTCAAGGTGAGAATTTTCGGGGCCCGACACGGTTTGTGCACTGTACAATGCGCGCCCGGGCCGGCAAAGCAGGTCCGATCGGGTCGCGCGGGCGGGTTTCGAAGGCGTCTTTCCGGATGCCGGAGCCGATCGCGATCTCCCGGTGAGCCGTGCCTGTACATGCATACAGCCCGATGCGCGGTAATCGGGGGGGCACTGTGAGGTGCAATCGCGACCCTGTGCCGAACTCACGGCTGCGCAGTCGTAAAATTACGACAAACTGAAAGGTGAGCCGATTCGGGAGCGAATTTCGCACGTGTCGAGCACAGGTGAAATTCTGTGATCCGGCGCATCCCGCGACACGTCTGGAAGAGTCCGGAACGCTGCAATTCCAGACCGGTGAGCGTTTTCGGGAGCCGTTGGGGTGAGTGCCGTTTTGCACATGCGCTTCACCGGCTATGGTGAGCATGTCGTTCTGGACGCACATCACCACAGGCGCTATCCTTCCGAAAAACTTCTCCTCCGACCCGACGCATGGCCACGACGAAGCGCGCCAAGAAAACCGATGTGGATGTGGTGAGTGCCAGCTCAGCCGAATTGCGCAAGGCCGTCGAGGCGATCGCGATTCAGCCGAAGAGCGGCAAGATCACGCTCCTGACCCGCAAGCTGTTCAACGTCCTGCTGGCCGTGGCGCAGCAGGCCGACGACTCGGGCGATACGTATCGCGCGCTGCTGTCGGATATCGTCGCAAACTCCGCCTTCGATTCGAACGACACTGCGCTGGTGAAGGAACACCTGCGCCGCATGGTGTCGGTGCAGGTCGAATGGAGCACGGGGACGTCGAGCCAGAAGCCGGGCCGCAAGTGGGGGATCTCGACGCTGATCGCCGACGCGGAAATTCTCGAAGATCCGGCGACCCGCCGCGTGTGGGTCGAATTCTCGTTCGCGCCGAAGATCAAGAAGAAGCTGCTCGACCCGGTCCAGTATGCGCGCCTGAGCCTGCAGTTCCAGAGCCAGTTGCGCAGCAGCGCAGGTCTCGCGCTGTACGAAATCTGCGTGCGCTATCTGACCAATCCGAGCCACCTGACGATGCGCGAGCCGTGGGAATGGTGGCGGCCGATCCTGTCGGGCACGCCCGACACGGAAGCCGGCGACGAGGCGAAGCGCGAGTACAAGTACTTCAAGCGCGACTATCTGCGTCCCGCGATCGCGGAAGTCAACGCGGTCACCAATATCTTCGTCGAACTGATCGAGCATCGTGAAGGGCGCCGGGTCGCGGAGATCCAGTTCCGCGTGACCGAGCGCAAGCAGCCGATGCTCGCGCTCGACGAACACCCGAACGTGTTCGACAGTACGCTGGTCGACCGGATGGTGAAGCTCGGGATCCCGCTGAAGGAAGCGCAGACGCTCTATGCGGACAGCGAGGAGAACCGCATTCGTGCCGCGCTGCAGATGACCGAGCAGCGGTTGCGCAGCACGACGCTGCCGCCGGTGCGCAGCGCGCCGGCGTTGTTCAAGGATGCGCTGAAGAAGGGTTATGCGCCGCCGGTCGAGTCGGTCGACGCGCTGCCTGCCGGCACGCCGTCCGCGAGGGTCGCTGCGGCCCAGCCGGACGATCTGAAGGCGCGTCTGCTGAGCGAATTCGCAGCGTTCCGCCGCAAGGAAGCGAAGGTGCTGTACGAAGAGCAGGGCGACGCCGAGCGCGAGGTGGCGCGCGAGTCGTTCGAATCGGAGGCGCTGCCGACGATGGGCTCGCATCTGCGCGACGACTGGCGCAAGCGCGGCCTCGATTCCAAGCTGGCCGAGACGACCTTTTTCGACTGGCTGGCCCAGAAGACCTGGGGCGAGCCGACGGACGGCGACCTGCTGTCGTTCACGCTGAACCAGTCGCGGGCCGTTTGACGCCCGCCCAGGCCCGCTGACGGGCCCGCCGCCGGCCGGCCCCGTCTCGGGGCGGGCCCGGCGTCCTCACCAGGCCCTGCCGGCCGCTTCCATCACTCCGACAACAGCATCCGCTCGAGCTGCTCGAGGATCGCGTCGCGCTTGTCCTTCGGGAGGCCGCGCAGGCGCAATTCGATGCGGTCTTCGCCATACGACTTCAGGTCGCCGACCGACTTGCCGCCAAGCTTGATCTCGAGACGCTGCGCATAGCGCTGACGGCCCGCGGCTTTCGGCGTCTCCTGCGCAGCGACGCGCCCCTTGACGATGTCCGACACCTGGCGCGTGCTGAGATCGTCCGACACGATCTTGTTGATCAGCCGCAGCGTGGCCTCGGTGCCGCGCGCATTGTGATAGCGGCCGACCTGATACGCCATGTTCGAGCCGAAGCGATCGGGGCGCGCGACCATTTCCTGCATGATGGCTTCCGGCAACTTGCCGATCGACAGCGCGACGGCCACCGTCGACTCGTCGAGACCGAGGTGCTCGGAGAGCTCCTTCTGGCTCTGGAAATGCTGGTCGTCGAGGAAGCGGCGCCACACGACGGCATTGTCGAACACCGTCTGCGAATCGCGCTGGACGTTGAGATCGTAGCCGAGCTTGTAGCTCTGGATGCCGATCGGCACGTCGATCACGATCGACTTGACCAATTCCTTGTTCGCTTCCTTCAGCGCCCGCACGCGGCGGCCGCCATCGCTGACGAAATACGTGCCCGGGTTGTCGTAATCCGGAATCACGTGGATCGCCTGCTGTTGCCCTTGCTTCGCGAGGTTGACCGCGAGTTCGGCAATCGACGACTTCAGATAGAAGTGCCGCGGGTTGAACGGGCTATGCTTGATCGCCTTCAGCGACAGCTCGATCACCTGCCCCGGCGCATAGCGGTTCTCGAGGCGCCACGCGCGATATTGCGGCGATTCGTCGATCGACGGATCGAGCGTGAGTTCCGGAGCGGGCGGCGGCGCGATGTCTTTCTTCGCGGATTTGGTCGGAGCCGGGGTGGGCGTCTCGGATTTGACGATGCCGTCAATCGCATTGAGCCGATCGAGCGCCGTGCGCTTCTCGCTCGTCGTGATATCCGGGCGCGCTTGGAATCCTTTTGCAAATTGGGAAGGTTTCATGTGACTCCTTTGTGCGCATAAAGTCAGGGCAGCATGGCGACGATTTCGTCGGCACATGCGCGAATCTCCGCAGCGGCCAGCTTGCCGCCGCGATCGTTCATCTGCAGCACGGTCTGACCGAGCGCCATCGCCTGCTTGTACGCTTCCCGGGTCGGGATCTGCGTTTTCAGCAACGGGAAGCCGAGCTCCTCGAGCGCGCGCTTGAGCTCGCGGGTCAGCATGCGCTTCTCTTCGGTCTTGTTCAGCAGGAAGACGGCGCGGAGGTCTTCGTTCATGGCCTGAGCCTGCTGGATCAGCTTGACCAGCCCGACGCTCGACCAGTAATCGGCCGGCGACGACGAAGTCGGGATCACGGCAATCGATGCGGCCAGCAGGACGACGCCCGATACCTTCTCGGTGATCGACGGCGGGCAGTCCACGACGATGATGTCGTAGTCGTTGATGAACTTCTTGATCTCGCGATGGATCTGGCCGTCGGCTTCGGCAAGGTTGACGACCGGAAACGGAATGCCGGTGTCGCTGTCGCCGGATGCGCTCGACCAGTGAACCAGCGTGTTTTGACGGTCTGCGTCGATGACGAGGACGCGCTTCCCTTTTTCATGGAACGCGGCGCCGAGGTGCATGGCAATCGTGCTTTTGCCGACACCACCTTTTTGTTGAGTGACTGCAATGATTTCCGCGGCCAATTTTCACTCCTATTTTGGTCGTTGGAATTCTACAGGACGATATTTATATTTCAATGAAATTGTCGTTCGACAACTACGCGTTAGCCATTCGGGCTATCGGTTTATGCGCATAAACGAACCGGCGGTGATCGGTGGCGCGATCGGATCGCGTAGCTGATGCCTGGAGACGTCAACGAGCCACTCGATGGTTGCGTCATCACGAGCCGCGTTGTCGGTGTGAGCAGTGTCATCCTGCGATATCACAGTGCCCTACCCGGTCGTTGGATGGTGGTGGTCTGTCGTGCTGCGGGCGGTGAGTTTGTGCGCATAAACTCACCGGAGACCGAGGCGATCAACCGTGTGGCGGGACAACCGGGCATTCCTGAGCGTGGGTTGTGAACTGTCCGCCCTAGCCAAGCACGCAGCTTCGAAGTGTGCCATTGACCCTGCGTGCATCGGCACAACGCGCTGTCGGGGAGCGACGTTTATGCGCATAAACCGGGGCGATGGACGGCGAGCGGCGAAGGATCAGGTGCCGACCTTGCCTGAATTCCGGTACGCAGTGATGCACCGACGAGGCAGCATATCGACGCAGCGATCGCACCAATGCCGTGGCGTGTCGTCATTCCGACGCGCCATGAATCGCGAGGTGCCTTCCCCGACGATTGCAAGCTTTATGCGCATAAACCAACCGGCTTGCCACGCCATCGCCTGCGCCTCTCGCTGCCCGAGGCAGCTGTCACGATGCATTGGCTCGCAGAACCTTATTCCTCATTCCGCGATAGCGTGCCTCCCGACTTTACGCGCATAAACACATCAGCTATTTGAAGCACATCGCCGATGGCACGCCCCTCTCGCGGCTCGCGTCACTGCCGCACCGCGTCGCCAACCCAGCCTCTGCGAAGCATCGAATCCGAGCTCGATCTCGCATCGACTGTCCCGCCGAAGCACCCGATGCAGACTGGCTACAATACAAGGCTCTTCCATCCAGGCCTGAATGATGATCACGATCTATCACAACCCCCGATGCTCGAAGTCGCGCGAGACACTTGCGTTGGTCGAGTCGCTGAATACTGCCGGCTCGCCGCTGAATGTCGTCGAGTACCTGAAGACGCCGCCGACGGTCGAGGAACTGGAAACGCTGCATCGGCAGCTCGGCCGCCCAATTCGTGACATGCTGCGCGACGGCGAGGAGCCGTACAAGACGCTGGATCTGGCCCGTGCGAATCTGACCGATGCGGAAGCCTACGAGGCGATTGCCGCTCATCCGGTTCTGCTGCAGCGCCCCATCGTCGTTTATCGCGGCAAGGCGGCTATCGGTCGACCGCCCGAATTGGTGCAAGCGTTGTTCGAATAATTCTTGGCCGGCGTATTTTTCTTATTGCATCAGCCCGGCGCGCGCACCGGCAATCGAAGCCGGCGCGATCGCCGGGCAGCACGCCACCCGCCGCCCGCCGCCCGAACGACAGCGGCAACGCGCGCCTAGCCCTCCCCGGACGAAGCGTTGTCATCGCCCGGTCCCCGCCCCGCCGCCGCTTTCGCGGCCGTCCGCAGCAGCGCGATCTGCCCGCGATAGGCCCTGCATCCGCTGCAGGCCGGCAGGTGCACGCGCACCTGCAGCCGCTCGTGCAGTGTCAGACGCCTGTCGAGCGCATCCGACAGCAGTCGCGTCACATCAGTACATTTCCCCGGCAGCATCTTCGGTCGTCAGTCCTTTTTCGCTCAGGCAGGTTCGCAGGCGTGTGCGCGCCCGATACAGCAACACGCTGCAATGATTCGTCGTCAGCGTCAATTCGCTGCAGATGTCCGCAATCTCGACATCGAGGAATTCGCGCATCATGAATACGCGTCCGATCTGCTCCGGAAGGTGGTCGAGGCAGGTCTGGAACAGCATCCAGAACTGCTGCTGCTGCAACAGCGTTTCGGGTTGCGGCCATGGTCGCGGCTTCGCATGCGCGGCCCAGTGTCCGTTTTCCTTGAACAGTTCGCGATCGAGCACGGATTCACCGTCGAGCTCGGCGTCGAGCGCGGACAGGCTCACCGTCCGCTGCCGCGCGCGCAACACGTCGATCAGCTTGTTGCGCAGGATGCCGAACACCCAGGTCTTGTGGGCCGATCGCCCGCCGAAATCGCCCGCGTGCGACCACGCCGCGGCCAGTGCCTCCTGCACGGCATCTTCGGCCGCGTCGGCATCGCGGAGCTGGAGCCGCGCGAAGCGCAGCAGGTCGCGCCGCAGTTGCGCGAGATAGGCGGGGTCGTCGTATGCGGACGGCATGTCTGGGTGGCAGTGTCTCGAAGCGATCGCGCTTGCGCCATAGAGCGGGCGCGTCGCGGTGCCAGCAGCTTACTGGGCGCGGTGCCGGCCTGCAACGCATGTTCCGTCACGAATTCACGAAACCGGCCGGCGCGCTGCGCTATGCTTGCCGAAACCCGTATCGCGCGTCGATGGCGCTGCGCGGCGGGCAGTTTGTAACGTCAGAACATAACGGCCGAGTTATCCACAATTTCTGTGGAAAACCTTGTGGAAAGTCGGCCGGACGGCCCCGTGGGGCGGTTCACGGGCTGGCTTGCCTATAAACAGACCTTTGTCGCCTATTCAGAAGCAATCGATCCGATTCTTCACTCACCGGAAGGAGAACGCCATGTCCTATCGTATTGCGGTCGTCGTCGGCAGCCTGCGTCGCGCTTCGTGGAACCGCGCGCTCGCGCACGCCGTGATCTCGCTCGCTCCCGCCGATTTTTCGTTCGAATTCGTCGAGATTGGCGAACTGCCGCTATACAGCCAGGACTACGACGCGGATTTCCCGGAAGTCGCGAAGCGCTTCAAGCAGTCGATCGAAGCTGCCGACGCGCTGCTGTTCGTCACGCCCGAGTACAACCGGTCGATTCCGGGCGTGCTGAAGAATGCGCTCGACTGGGGGTCGCGCCCGTGGGGTTCCAACTCGTGGTCGGGCAAGCCGGGCGCGGTGCTCGGCACGTCGCCGGGCGCGACCGGCACCGCGCTGGCGCAGCAGCACCTGCGCAACGTGCTCGCGTACCTTGACGTGAAGACGCTCGCGCAGCCCGAGATGTTCATCAAGCACGACCCGGCGCGCATCGACGATCAGGGCCAGATCGTCAGCGAGGACACCCGCAAGTTCCTGCAGGGCTTCGTCGATCGCTACGCGGGCTGGGTGCGTCTGCTGAAGCAGGCCTGACGACTTCGGCCTGATCGTCAGGCCCGTTCACGCAGCCGGCGCCGGCCCGCACGCAGCGGGTCACGCGCCGGCGTGCCGCGCGTCGCGCGCTTCGCGGATGCCCAGCAGGATCTCGTCGAGCAGCGCGATATCGAACGGCTTCGACAGCACGCGGACGTTGACGGTGCGCGTGCGATCGAGTTCCTCCGCGTAACCCGTGACGAGAATCACGGGCAGCTTTCCCGGCCGCTTGTCGACCGCTTCGGCGAGGTCGATGCCGTTCAGGCGGCCCGGCATGTGGATATCCGAAATCACGAGGTCGAACGCGTCGTTTGCGGCCGCGCCCTCGATCAGGCGCAGCGCGTCGTCGGCGGTGGGTGCATAGGTCACGCGGTGTCCGAGCAGCGAAAGCAGCGCCTCCGTGCCGGCCGCGACTTCGCTGTTGTCCTCGACGAGCAGCACGTGCAGGCCGGCGAGCGCGCCGGCGTCGTGCACGACGGCCTGCGGCCGCGCGACGACGTCCTCGGCGCGCGCGCGCGGCAGGTAGAGGCGCACCGACGTGCCGGCGCCGACCGCGCTGTCGATCGTCGCGAGGCCGCCCGAGCGTTCGCAGAACGCGAACACCTGCGGCAGGCCGAGCCCCGTACCCATCCCCTGCGCCTTCGTCGTGAACAGCGGCTCGAACGCGCGCGCGAGCACGTCGGGCGCCATGCCCGAACCCGTATCGTCGAGCGAGATCTGCACGAAATCGCCGGTCAGCGGAAAGCCGTCCTCGCGGCGCAGCGTCACGTTGCGCGCGCCGACCGTGAAGCGGCCGCCGGTCGTCATCGCGTCGCGCGCGTTGACCGCGAGGTTGATCACCGCGAGCTCGAGCTCCGCGACGTCGACGCGGATCGGCCAGACGCCGGGCTCGATCGCGACCACCAGCGACGATTTCGAACCGAGCGACGTCTTCAGCAGTTCGCGGCACGTGCCGACCCATTGCCCGATGTCGATCGTCTCGTTGTGCAGCGGCTGCTTGCGCGCGACGCCGAGGAGCTGGCGCGTGAGCGACTGCCCGTTCTTCAGCGCGCGTTCGATCGCGCCGAGTTCCTTGTCGAGATGCGGGGCGCCGCGCCGTCGTGCGATCTGCACGTTGCTCGAGATGATCATCAGCAGGTTGTTGAAGTCGTGCGCGACGCTGCCGACGAGGTTGCCGAGCGCCTGCATCTTGCGCGACTGCCGGTACGCCGATTCGATCGAGCGCCGCATCGATGCTTCGGCCTGCCAGCGGTCCCACGCCTCCTCTTCCGCCTTCAGCCGCTTGAGCGACAGCCAGATCACGGACCACAGCGCGATCGACGGCGCGAACATCGAGATGAACAGCACGCTCAGGTGTTCGTACCATTCATGCCAGATCGCCGACGTGCGGTAAGCGCACGTCACGTAGACGGGATAGCTGCCGACCTGGCGGTACGCGACGATCTCGCTGCTCGCACCGTCGTGGCGCACGTGCACGACGCCCGCGCGCGGATCGTTGCGCGCGTCGCCGAACGTGGCCGCGCGATCGGTGTGCGTGAGCGATGGCGGCGGCGGATACGAAGCGATCACTGCGCCGTCCGAGCGCGCGAGCGCCATCGTCATCGGCGTGCTCGCGCCGCCGACCAGGTCGCGATAGAACGCGTTGAAATACGACGACTTCAGCGCGATCGACACCATCCCGGCGAACGAACCGTCGCTGTGGCGTCGCGCGACGCCCGTGTTGAACACGGGAATGTTCTCGAGCTTGAGCGGCCCCATCATCAGCCGCGAGATGTGTTCGATGACCTTGCCGTCGCGGATGCCGGCGAAGTCGTCGCGGTTCGCGATCGACGCATAGGGCGCCGGATAATAGAGGCTGTTGGCGAGCAGCATCCCGCTCGCGCCGAAGATCGACACGGCGGCCACTTGCGGATAGCCGCCGCCGATCGTGTTCAGCGCTTCGTGGATGTCGGATTCCTTGCTGCGCACGGTCGCGTCGTCCATATCCTGCACGAGGTCGACGATGCGCGCATCGAGCGTTTCGCTCAGGTCGAACACCTTGAGCGCGTGTTCCTCGGCGACGCGCACGGTGCGCATCGTCACGTCGCTCGCCGCGGCCTCGCGTGCCTTCAGGTCGTTGTACGCCATCACCATCACGTAGAGGAACGGCAGCACGATCGCCGCGACGAGCAGCACGATCAACGTCACGCGGCGGACCGCGAAATCGTGCTCGGGCGCACCGGTCGCGTAGCTTCCGTCGTCCTGCCAGTCGTCGGCGGGAGTAGAGGCGGGGGGGCGGGAGTCGGCAGGCCGGTCGGACGTCATCGAAGAAGCGGGTGAAGCAGAGGTGCCTGCCATCATAAACGAGTTGCGACGGCCCGCTGCGCGGCCCGGCACGCACGCGATCCTGTCGAATCCGACAGGGGAAGATTGTCAGATTGAAAACGCGACGAATCCGGCAGCGCAAACGTACACAAGGAAAAATTTTGCGTACTTATCTCGAAAATGGTCGCGGCTGTTTTCGGAATGACGCGAGATCGGACCGATTCTGTTCGAAATGGTGAAAATGGCGAGTTGCATCGCCTTCGGTTTACTCAGAGAATCGCGCCTTGCTTTCCCTATGACAGATAGATGCGCCCGCCGGCGTTCGCCGCGCGGTGCGTCGCGCGCACCCGCGTCGCGGCGCCCGCGCGCGGCCGCAAGGCGGTTGCCTGCGCCCGAACGCATGGCGCCTCAAGAAGCGCGCCGCGCGGTCGTTAACGCGAGAGAGACCATTCCGCATACCGCACCGCCCGCCATGTCTTTGCCGATTGTAATTGCCGACGATTCGCTGCTCGCTCGCAAACTTCTGACAAAGGCGCTGCCGGGAGACTGGGACGTTGACGTCACGTATGCAGCGAATGGTCGCGAGGCCTTGGCGCTCTATCGTGACGGCAAAGCTTCCGTGATGTTTCTGGACCTGACGATGCCCGACATGAGCGGATATCAGGTCCTGGAGACACTGCGCCACGAAGATCTGAACACGTTCGTGATCGTGGTATCCGCCGATATCCAGCCGCAGGCGCAAGCACGCGTGCGCGAATTGGGCGCGATCGCATTCGTTGCCAAGCCCGTGACGTCGGAGGCATTGCTGCCCATTCTCAAGGAGTATGGGTTGTATGCCTGAATCGGTGTTCACGGCGGAGCAACGCGACGCGTTGCAGGAGATCGCCAACCTTGCAATGGGCCGCGCCGCCGCGCGGCTTGCGTTGTTGCTCGGCCGCTTCATCGAGCTGTCGGTGCCGCGCGTGCGTGTCGTGAAGGCGGCCGACGCGGGCGACGCGCTGCGCGAGATGACGGGCATCTACGACAACGTGACCGCCGTGCGCCAGGGCTTCCGTTCCGACATCAAGGGCGAGGCGATCGTGCTGTGCCGCACGGCGGGTGTCGGGCGGCTCATGACGGTCGTCGATCGCACGTTCGGCGACGGCGTCTATGGCGGGATGACGACGCCGGACGAACTCGTGTTCGACGTCGCGAACGTGCTGATGGGCGCCTGCGTCGCGTCGATCCTCGACGAGCTCGGGCGCAAGCCCGTGTTTTTTCCGCCCGGGCTGCTCGGTACGAACGTGTCGTTCGACGACGTATTCCAGCCGAACGTGCTCGCGTGGAGCGTTGCGCTGCTGCTCGAGGTGAACTTCGGGCTCGAGGACCACTCGTTCCGAGCCCACTTCGTGATGCTGATGGCCGAAGATTCGATCCGATTGATGGGCGACGCGCTCGACGCGTTGCTGTCCGCGCTATGACGCCCGCCGCCCCGTCGCTGAGCGACCTCGTGATCGAGCGGGTCGGCTTCGGCCTGTTCGTGCTCGACCGCTCGATGACCGTGCTGATGTGGAATCGCTTCATGCAGGACCACAGCGGCATCCCGGCTGCCGACGTGATCGGCCGCAACCTGTTCGACCGCTTTCCGGATCTGCCGCACGCGTGGCTGTCGCGCAAGCTCGAGAGCGTGTTCCAGCTCGGCAGCTTCGCGTTCAGCTCATGGGAGCAGCGGCCCTACCTGTTCCGCTTCGAGCACGACCGGCCGATCACGGGCGGCGTCGACTACATGCAGCAGGACTGCACGTTCATGCCGCTCACGCGCGGCCGCGATGTCGAGGCCGTGTGCGTGACGATCTCGGATGTCACGCATGTGAGCGTGATGCAGCGCGAGCGCGAGGAAGCGGTCGCGAAGCTGCGCGAACACGCGAATCGCGACGGACTGACCGGCATCGCGAACCGGCGCTTCTTCGAGGCGCGGCTCGGCGACGAATTCGCGCGCTGGCAGCGCTACGGCGGCGACATGTCGGTGTTGCTGTTCGATCTCGACCACTTCAAGACGATCAACGACCGCTTCGGGCATGCGGCCGGTGACGCCGTGCTGCGCGAGACGGCGCGCCGCGTCGCGTCGATCGTGCGCGCGCAGGACACGTTCGGCCGCTTCGGCGGCGAGGAATTCGCGCTGCTGCTGCCGTGCACGACGCTCGACGAGGCGATGCGGGTGGCCGACAAGGTGCGCGATGCGATCGGCAGCGTGCCGGTCGATGCCGAGGGCGTCAGCGTGCCGGTGACGGCGAGCGTCGGCGGTGCGTGTGCGAAGACGGGCGCGCCGACCTGCGACGTGCTCGTCAACGAGGCCGACGCCGCGCTCTATCGCGCGAAGCGGCTCGGGCGCGACCGCTCGGTCGCCTACGCGTAGGCGCGCCGGCCCCGCCCCGCGCTCAGCTTTTCGCGATGTCGGCCAGCACGCCGGCCAGCACGGCCGGCTGCGACACGAACGGCGAATGGCTGCTGTCGAGCTGGTGGACGTGGGTCGGATTGCCGGGCGCGAACGCGTCGGCTTCGTCGATGAAACGCTGCTGCAGCGCGGGCAGGATCACGCGATCCTGCAGGCACTTGATGTAGTGACGGTCGATCGCGCCCCAGCGTGCGGCGGTCGTCGGGATCGCGGTCGCGAACGGCGCGGCCGGCACGTCGCAGGTCATCAGGTTCGCGACGGCCTCGAAGTCGGCCTGCGGCACATCGTCATACAGCGCGCGCTTCGCCATCTCGCGATACGCGGTGTCGCCGCTGCGCGGATCGATGCGCAGCGCACCGGCGACGCGCGGGCTCGCGAGCATCAGCGGGCCGAGCATCTCGCCCGTGTTCTCGGGCGCGCGCACGTAGTCGAGGCCCGGCACGCCCGACGCGGGCATGAAGGCCGCGAGATAGACGATCTTCGTGATCTTTTCCGGCGCGCGTTCGGCGACCGCCGTGATCGCGAGGCCGCCCATGCTGTGCCCGACGAGCACGACCTTGCCGCGGCCGAGCGCGTATGCGTCGTCGACGGCCTGCATCACCTGCGACGCGTAATCGTCGAGCGTCGTGTTCGCGACCGGCGACGGCTCGGCGCCGAACGCGTCCTTGTCGAGCGGCCGTTCGAGGTAGGACGCGGGAAAGCGGGCATTGATGCCGTGCGCGGGCAGGTCGCGCGCGATCGACAGGTGGCCGCGCGCGGCCAGCGCGACCGCGACGTGCGCGTAGCACCACGCGCCGTGCCAGGCACCGTGCACGAGCACGAAAACGGGATGGTCGGACTGCGGGGTGGCGGTGACGTTCGTCTCCATGGTGTCCGTGTATTTTTTGAGGAAGGTGTCATCTTAGACGAACCCGTGCGCGCCAAACGCGAACGCACGGTGCGATCGCGTTGCCGGTCGCGATCCGTCCCGCTTGTCTCGCGCAGGCCACATTTCGTCCGGATCCGATATGAATTTGTGCCGAAGCGCGCTAATTTGTTGCTTTGCTCCGATGGCGCTCCATGAACGTCGATTACCTCTTCTACCGGAAGCCGGACAAGCCTGGCCCCTATTCGCTCGACGACCTGGGTGACATCGCGCCGCCGATCGGCGCGGGCGACCTGGTGCGCGCGGGGATCGCGCGCGTGTTCGAGCAGATCGACTGGCAGGAATCGCACGATGTGCCGGGCGCGTGGTTCGGCACGGGCGGCGCGGTATTCCAGTTCACCGTGGAGCCAGACGGCCGCGTGACGAGCTTCATGGGCTCGCGCCTCGAACGCCGCTCGATGCTGCAGCTCACCCGCGAAATGGGGCTCATTGCGCTCGACCTGCAGCGCGACATCGTTTACGGCTGACGAGCCGCCTGCGCCGCACGGCGCCTGTTCCCGCCGAGGCCGGTCGCGCCGCGTGTCCGCCATCGAATTTCAAAGATTGCTATACTTTCGCCCAATTCCGGCTTCCGGCCGGTAATTTGTGCCTGTCTGCGTCGATCGTTCGCATATCTCGCACGCAATTGACACCTTGACCATCCCAGCCGGGCATGGCTTCTTCAATCGCCCCGCGTGGGTGTCTCCGTGGAGCTTGTCTTGGCCGTTTCCAATTCCGTCGTGGACGAACCAGAAACCGACGCCGCTGCCGTCACATCGGGCAGTTCTTTCTATCTTGCGATGCGCATCCTGCCGGCGGTGCAGCGCGATGCGATGTTCCAGGTCTACGCGTTTTGCCGTGCGGTCGACGACATTGCCGACAGCGACCTGCCGCGCGCCGAGCGCACCGCGGGCCTCGATCGCTGGCGCGCCGACATCGACGCGTGCTTCGCGGGCCGGCCGCCGCGCCATCTGGCCGCGCTCGACCGCGAGATCCGCGCGTTCAACCTGCAGCGCGACGATTTCCACGCGATGATCGACGGGATGGCGATGGACGCGGTCGAGGATATCTGCGCGCCCGACGAGCCGACGCTCGACCTCTTTTGCGATCGCGTGGCGAGCGCGGCCGGCAGGCTGTCGGTGAGGATTTTCGGGATGCCGGAGGCCGAAGGGATCAAGCTGTCGCACCACCTCGGCCGCGCGCTGCAACTGACGAACATCCTGCGCGACATCGACGACGACGCGGCGATCAACCGTTGCTACCTGCCGCGCGAACTGCTCGCGCGCGAAGGCATCGCGATCGCCGATCCGGTGACGATCGCTCGCGATCCGGCGCTGCCGCGCGTGTGCGCGACGCTCGTCGAGCGCGCGTTCGAGCACTTCCGCCAGGCCGACGCGGTGATGGATACCTGCGCGCGTGCGCAGGTGAAGGCGCCGCGCATCATGTCGGGCGCGTATCGCTGCATTCTCGAGGCGGCGATCGCACGCGGCTTTGCCGCCCCGCGCGCGCCGCTGCGCAAGCCGAAGGCGCGCATGCTGATGATCGCCGCGCGCTACGCGCTGTTCTGAGTCGACCGAGTCGATGCCCAGAACCGTCCACGTGATCGGCGCCGGACTCGCGGGCCTGTCGGCCGCGGTCGAGCTGCAACGCCGCGGGCGGCGCATCGTGTTGCACGACGCGCACGCGCATGCGGGCGGCCGCTGTCGCTCGTGGTTCGACGGGACGCTGAACACGACGCTCGACAGCGGGCTGCACGCGGTATTCGCGGGACAGTCCGCGACGCAGCGCTACCTGCGCGCGATCGGCGCGGCCGATCAGCTCGCGGGGCCCGCGCTGCCTGAATGGCCGGTCGTCGACGTCGCGTCGCAGCAGCGCTGGACGCTGCGCTTCGGCAACGGGCGCTGGCCGTCGTGGCTGTTCGATGCCGCGTCGCGCGCGCCGGGCACGACACCGCTCGACTACCTCGCGCTCGCATCGCTCGCGTTCGCGCGCACGGGCCGCTCGCTCGCACAGACGATGCGATGCGACGGCGTGCTGTGGGATCGTTGGCTGCGGCCGTATTTCCTCGATGTGCTGAATGTCGAGCCGCGCCACGCGAGTGCCGAGCTTGCGCGCGCGGCGCTGTACGGCACGTTCGCCGCGGGCGGCCCCGGCTGCCGCCCGCTCGTCGCGCGCCACGGGCTCGGCAGCGCGTTCGTCGAGCCGGCGCTGCGGATGCTGCAGCACGGCGGCGCGCAGATCCGGCTGAATTCGCGGCTCGACGCGTTCGAATTCGGCGCGCACGGCAATGCGGTCGATGCGGTCGCGATCGGCGGCGAGCGCATCGATCTCGCGTCGGGTGACGCGGTCGTGCTGGCCGTGCCGCCCGAGGTCGCGCAGCCGCTCGTGCCCGAACTCACCGCGCCCGACACGTTCAGCGCGGTCGTGACCGCGTATTTCGCGGTCGAACCGCCGGCCGGCAGCCCGCTGCATACGACCGTCGTCAACGGCGTCGTCGATGCGGTGCGCACCGGCGGCGGCCAGCTCGCGGCAACGATCCGCGATGCGGGCCGCTGGCTCGACACGCCGCGCGACACGCTCGCGCAGCGCATCTGGGAAGACGTCGCGCGCGTGACGGGCGCGAACCCGGAAACCATCCCCGCGTGGCAGCTCGTCGTCGAGCCGCGCGCGGGCTTTGCGGCGGTGCCGTCGCAGGAAATGAAACGTCCGGCCGTGCGTACGCGCTGGACCAATCTTGTGCTGGCGGGCGACTGGATTGCCACCGGCTTGCCCGCCACGATCGAGGGCGCGATCCGTTCCGGCCAGCTGGCCGCGGACGTGCTCCAGACACAATAAGAGAGGGACCGATGAACGATCTCACCGAAATGGCTAACTTGTCCGCCGGCACTGCGCCGACCGACGTCGACGCGGCCGTCGCGCGTGCGACCGACGCGCTGCTGGCCGCGCAGAAAGCGGACGGACACTGGGTCTACGAACTCGAAGCCGATTCGACGATTCCCGCCGAATACGTGCTGCTCGTCCACTATCTCGGCGAGACGCCGAACCTCGAGCTCGAACAGAAGATCGGCCGGTATCTGCGCCGCATCCAGCAGGCGGACGGCGGCTGGCCGCTGTTTACCGACGGCGCGCCGAACATCAGCGCGAGCGTGAAGGCGTATTTCGCGCTGAAGGTGATCGGCGACGACGAGAACGCCGAGCACATGCAGCGCGCGCGCAACGCGATCCACGCGATGGGCGGCGCGGAGATGTCGAATGTGTTCACGCGCATCCAGCTCGCGCTGTACGGTGCGATTCCGTGGCGCGCGGTGCCGATGATGCCGGTCGAGATCATGCTGCTGCCGCAGTGGTTCCCGTTCCATCTGTCGAAGGTGTCGTACTGGGCGCGCACGGTGATCGTGCCGCTGCTCGTGCTGAACGCGAAGCGGCCGATCGCGAAGAACCCGCGCGGCGTGCGCATCGACGAGCTGTTCATCGATCCGCCCGTCAACGCCGGGCTGCTGCCGCGCCAGGGCCACCAGAGCGCCGGCTGGTTCGCGTTCTTTCGCGTGGTCGACCATGCGTTGCGCGCGGTCGACGGCCTGTTCCCGAGCTACACGCGCGAACGCGCGATCCGCCAGGCCGTGTCGTTCGTCGACGAACGCCTGAACGGCGAGGACGGCCTCGGCGCGATCTATCCGGCGATGGCCAACTCGGTGATGATGTACGACGTGCTCGGCTATGCGGAAGATCATCCGAACCGCGCGATCGCGCGCAAGTCGGTCGAGAAGCTGCTCGTCGTGCACGACGACGAAGCGTACTGCCAGCCGTGCCTGTCGCCGGTGTGGGACACGTCGCTCGCGGCGCACGCGCTGCTCGAGACCGGCGACGCGCGCGCCGAGGAAGCCGTGCTGCGCGGCCTCGAATGGCTGCGCCCGCTGCAGATCCTCGACGTGCGCGGCGACTGGATCTCGCGCCGCCCGAACGTGCGGCCCGGCGGCTGGGCGTTCCAGTACGCGAACGCGCACTATCCGGACGTCGACGATACGGCCGTGGTCGTGTTGGCGATGGACCGCGCGCAGAAACTCAAGCAGAACGATGCATATCGCGAATCGATGGCGCGCGCGCGCGAATGGGTCGTCGGGATGCAGAGCAGCGACGGCGGCTGGGGCGCGTTCGAACCGGAAAACACGCAGTACTACCTGAACAACATCCCGTTCTCCGATCACGGCGCGCTGCTCGATCCGCCGACGTCCGACGTGTCGGGCCGCTGCCTGTCGATGCTGTCGCAACTCGGCGAGACGGCCGCGAACAGCGAGCCGGCCCGTCGTGCGCTCGACTACATGCTGAAGGAACAGGAACCGGACGGCAGCTGGTACGGCCGCTGGGGGATGAACTACGTGTACGGCACGTGGACCGCGCTGTGCTCGCTGAACGCGGCCGGCCTCGGGCCGGAAGATCCGCGCATGAAGCGCGGCGCGCAGTGGCTGCTGTCGATCCAGAACAAGGACGGCGGCTGGGGCGAGGACGGCGACAGCTACAAGCTGAACTACCGCGGCTTCGAGCAGGCGCCGAGCACGGCGTCGCAGACGGCCTGGGCGCTGCTCGGCCTGATGGCGGCAGGCGAAGTGAACAACCCGGCGGTCGCGCGCGGTGTCGACTACCTGATCGCCGGGCAGAACGAACAGGGCCTGTGGGACGAGACGCGCTTCACGGCGACGGGCTTCCCGCGCGTGTTCTACCTGCGCTACCACGGCTATCGCAAGTTCTTCCCGCTGTGGGCGCTCGCGCGCTACCGCAACCTGAAGCGCGACAACGCGACGCGCGTCACGGTCGGGATGTAACGCGTGGGCGCGGCACAGCACAACGGCACATTGCCCGTCATCGCGGTGACGGGGATGGCGTTCGAGGCGCGCATCGCGCGCGGTGACGGCGTCGAGGCCGTGTTCGCCGCGCGGGCCGACCGGCTCGAGCGCGCGCTGGCCGACGCGACCGCGCGCGGTTGCGCGGGCATCGTGAGCTTCGGTACGGCGGGCGGGCTCGCGCCCGATCTGGCGCCCGGCGCGCTCGTGATCGCGAGCGCGATCGACGGGCCGTTCGGCCGCGTAGAGACCGATGCGGGCTGGAGCGCGCGGCTCGTTGCCGCGCTGCACGACACGCCGGTCTGGGCGCGCGTCACGCGCGGCACGATCGCGGCCGTCGGCGCGCCGGTCGTCAGCGAACAGGACAAGGCGTCACTGCACCGCTCGAAGGGCGCGCTCGCGGTCGACATGGAGTCGCACATCGCGGCGGCCTTCGCGGCCGCGCGCGGCGTGCCGTTCGCGGTGTGCCGCGCGATCGTCGATCCGGCGTGGCGCACGCTGCCGCGCGCAGCGACGGCCGGCCTGCGCGACGACGGCAGCACGGCGATCCTGCCGATCCTGCGTGAATTGCTGAAGCAGCCGTCGCAACTCGGCCCGCTGCTGCAGGTCGCGAGCGACGCGCGCGCGGCGCGCACGACGTTGATCCAGGCGCGGCACGCGTTCGAGCGTGCGGGCGCGATGCGGATCGTTTGAGCGGCGCGCGCCGCTTTTCTCTCTCCCTCCTCCTCTTCCCGGTTTCCCGCTTCGCGCGGACAAAAAAAGAGCGCTGCATGATGCAGCGCTCGGTGTCTTTGCGGCGGTCGCCGTTGCGGCGTTACTGCGCGGCCGGATTGCTCGCGGGCATCGCCGGTGCGGCCGGTGCGCCGTTGGCGGCCGGCGCACTCGCCGAGTTGGGCGATTCCGGCGCCGCGGCAGGCGCACTCGCCGGCATCGCATTGTCCGCACCCGGATCGTCGTACTGCGGCAACCCCGGCGCGGCCGGCGCGTTGTTCGGCGTGGCGCCCGATGCGCCGCCCGACTCGCCCGGATCTTCGTAGTTCGGCAGCCCCGGCACGGCCGGCGTCGCGGCCGGCACGGCGCCCGATTCGCCCGGCTCGCTGTAGTTCGGCAGCGTGGCCGACGACGACTGGCTGCGATACGTCAGCGACTTGCGCTGCTGCAGGTATGCGTCGCGCACGAACGAATACGGATCGAGCGCGGCCTGCTTCAGCAGGTCGGTCGCGCCGAGCAGGTCCGAACGCGCGCTGATGAACTGCGCGATATACATCGGGTTGCGCGCGGCCGGCTCGATGTAGTTGAGCAGGTTGAAGCGGACGTCCACGGCGCGGCCGACGCCGTCGCGGAACGTGCTCGGCCCGAACACGGGCAGCACGAGATACGGGCCGGACGGCATGCCCCAGCGCGCCATCGTCAGCCCGAAATCCTGGTGATGCTTCGGCAGCCCGGCCGGCGTCGCGATGTCGATCAGGCCGGCGACACCGAACAGCGAGTTCATCGCCACGCGCATCAGATCCTGCGTCGCATCGGTGATGCGCAACTGCAGCAGGTTGTTCGCCATGTTGCCGAGATCGCCGAGGTTCGAGAAGAAGTTGCTGATCGCGGTGCGCACGGGCGTCGGCGTGACCTTCTGGTAACCCTTCGCGATCGGCACGGCGATGTTCGAGTCGACGGTGTCGTTGAACTTGTACATCGCCCGGTTCATCGGCTCGAGCGGGTCGTTGGGATTGCGGTTCGGTCCCGTCGCGCAGCCGGTCAGCATCGCGCTGGCGGCGACGGTCGCCGCCATGATTCGCACCTTATTCATTGATTCCTTGCGATTGGTTCTTGGCGCGATTGACGCGCGGTTTGCCCATCAGGACGGGCTGGAACACCACGGCGCCGATCAGCGTGCAGGTCAGTGCCAGCGCGAGCAGCTTGCCCATGCTCGACGTGCCCGGGTGGTGCGACAGCCACAGGCTGCCGAATGCGGTCGCCGTCGTCGCGGCGCTGAACAGTACTGCATGCGTGAGGCTCGAATGCAGCAACCCCGTCTGCCCCGCGCGCCACGCCATCACGAAATACACCTTGAACGCGACGCCGACGCCGAGCATCAGCGGCAGCGCGATGATGTTCGCGAAGTTGAGCGACATGCCGAGCACGACGCACATCTCGAGCGTCACGATGCCCGACACGAGCAGCGGCACCAGCGTGCGCAGCACGTCGCCGAAGCGGCGCAGCGTGACCCACAGCAGGATCGTGATCGAGATGATCGACCACAGCGCTGCGTGCAGGAACGCGTTGATGATCGTGTCGGCCGAATGCAGGATCGAGATCGGCCCGCCGGTCGTGCCTGGCTCCGCGGCCTTCACGGTCGTCGCGAAACGGCGCAGCATCGTGTCGTCGTTCGGGTCGACGCCCTTCGGCACCTTCGGCGAAATCTGCACGAGCGCGTGGCCGTCCGGCGCGATCCAGTCGCGCACGAGCTGCGGCGGCAGCGATTCGCGCGTGATGTCCTGCGGCTGCAGCAGCGCCGCGAGCTGGTTGAGCGCGATGCGCAGCGTGTCGGAGAACGCGCGCTCGGCGCGGTCGCGCGTCGCGCTGTCGGCGGCGGCGAGCTTCGCGATCGATGCGGACAGGTGTTGCGCGGCGGCCGCACCCGGGCCCGGGTGATCTTCGGCCGCGTAGCTCAGCAGGTCCGACACGCGCTTGAGCGCGGCAACGCGCTGTGCGTCGGTCGCGGGCGGCGCGGCCGGCTGCGTCAGCGCGGGCAGCAAGTCGCTCGCGGCCGCGGCGATCGCCGCGCGCTTGGCCGGCTGGTCGGCGGGGATGAAGGTCGACAAGGTGGTCGTGCGGCCGACTTCGGGCAGCGCGTCGAGGCGCTTCGCGGCCGCGTCGGCGCCTGCGAGCGACGGCGCGAGCAGCGTGACGTCGTTGACGGCCGCCTCGGGCGAATCCTTCAGCGCGAGCAGCGTCGCCATCGATTCGCTGTGCGGATCCTTCAGGTTCAGCGGATTGAAGTCGAAGCGCAGGAACGCGAGCAGCGGCAGCGCGCCGATCACGACCACGAGCGTGCCGATCAGGATCGGCTTGCGATGGCGATCGAGGAAATCGTCGACCGGCGCGAGCCACGGGAAGCCCGGCGTCTTCGATTCGCCCGGCGGTGCGAACAGGCGCAGCAGCGCGGGCAGCAGCGTGAGCGTGGTCAGCAGTGCGACGAACATCCCGACGCCCGCGATCAGGCCGAGCTCGGACACGCCGCGATACGCGGTCGGGATGAACGAGAAGAAGCTCGCCGCGACCGCCGCGGTGGCCAGCGCGAGCGGCATGCCCATCGAGTGCGCGGCGCCGATCAGCGCGTGATCGATGCGCTGATCGCGGAAGCGTTCCTCGCGGTACTTCACGCCGTACTGGATCGAGAAGTCGACACCGAGGCCGACGAACAGCACCATGAACGCGACCGAGATCATGTTCAGCGAGCCGACCATCATCAGGCCGAGCGCCGCGGTCACGACGAGGCCGACGAACAGCGTGACGAGCACCGAGCCGATCATCCGCTTCGAGCGCAGCGCAAGCCACAGGATGCCGAGCACGACGAGCAGCGTGAGGGCGCCGTTGAGCGCCGCGCCGTCCTGGACCGACGCGAATTCGTCGTCGGCGAGCGGCTGTTCGCCGGTCAGGCGCACGGCCGCGCCGTAGCGCTTCTCGAGGTCGAGCGAGCGCGCAGCGTCGCGGATCACCTGGCTGGTTTCCGCACCGGCCTTCAGCGCGCCGTAGTTGACCACGGGCTGCACGGTGACGAACGCGCGCGCGGGCTGTCGCGCGGCGTCGCTGTCGACGAGCGCGCGCCACGAGAACGCGGCCGGCTTGCCGGCCAGTACGTCGTCGACCGTCGCGGCGCTGCGCGCAAGCAGCTTGGCCATCGCGGGCAGTTTCACCTGGCCGGTCAGGAGCGGCTGGCCGAGCGTGGTGGCCAGCGTCGTCGCGAGCCCGGTCAGGCTCGGATTCTTCGCGAGTTCGTTGACGAGCGGGCGCGCGCTCGCAAGCTGCGACGTTGTATCGGAGACTTCCTGCGGCGACAGGAACAGCAGCCCGTTGTGCTCGAAAAACGGCCCGCCGCCGGGCTCGGCGACCTGGCCGATGCGGCCTGCTTCGGCCTGCTTCTGCAGCGCTTCGGTCAGCGCATGCGCGGCGGCATTCGCGAATTCGGGCGCGGGCGCCTCGACGACCGCGAGGATCGTGCCGTTGCGTTGCGGGAACGCTTTATCGACGGCCTGGCCGAGCGCGGCCCATTGCGGTTCCGCATCGACGAGCTTGCTGATGTCGGTGTTGATCTTGAAATGTTGCGCGACGTAGACGCCGCTTAAGGCGGCGATGACGAGCGACAGGACGACGACCCAGACGGGGCGGCGCACCGACCAAGCAACGAGTCGGACGATGAGAGATGTCACCATGTGGCGGTGGGGAGCGGCTGGCTAGGGCAAAGTAGTCAAGTATACCGGCGCGGCGTGGCGACGGTCGTGACGTTGGGGTTTCGGGGCGGGAAGGAGATGCGTTCGCGGCGGCGGAATTGGTGCAGGCGGCCGGTTATTTTGTAAGGGTACGCTTACATAATCGGCGGCTGCGCTGCTTTTCCCGCGCCTGTGACAAATGAACTGAAAGGTAACAGTCGGTCACGGCGCCGCAACCGGGCGTCAGGCCCGGTATACTTTGCTCCACCGGCCGATGCAAAGAGCCGGCCGTTTTTTCTCATCGAGTGCGATATCGTATGAAACGTCATCTGTTTGCTTTCGTCGCGGCCGCCGCCGTGTCGGTTTCCGCTTTTGCGCAGAGCGCGCCGGTCGATATCGTCCGCAATGCGGTCGAGGGCACCGTCACCGCGATGAAGGCCGATCCGGCCGCGCGCGGCGGCGACATGGCGAAGGTCTCGCAGGTCGTCGAGCAGCGCTTCCTGCCCGCGACCAACTTCGAGCGCACGACCCGCATCGCGGTCGGCGACGCGTGGAAGCAGGCGACGCCGCAACAGCAGCAGGAGCTGTACAAGCAGTTCAAGCTGCTGATGACGCGCACCTATGCCGCGTCGCTCGCGCAGCTCGGCAGCCAGGACGCGAAGTTCTCGTTCAAGGCCGGCGGCGCGTCGGGCGCCGACGCGCTCGTGCAGTCGACGGTGACGACGCCCGGCGACAGCCAGTCGGTCGGTTATCGTCTCGGCAAGGTCGGCAACGACTGGAAGATCTACGACATCGACATGTCGGGCGCGTGGCTGATCCAGGTCTACCAGGGTCAGTTCAAGGGCCAGCTCGCCTCGGGCGGGATCGATGGCCTGATCGTGTATCTGCAGAAGCACAATTCGCGGACGAACTGACGGCCGCTGCGCGGTTCGGAGTCCGGATGCATAGGGCGCCCTCGGGCGCCCTTTTTTCGTGGCGGGTCGCGCTGCGGCGTCGGCCCGCCGTGCGTGACGTCTTCTCGGCCGGAATGCCGCGGCGCGTCGGCCGGTCGCGTGTTCCGTAACTGATCGCCGCGTCGGGTGTGCTTACCGCCGCCGATGCTCGACCGCGAACTTGATCAGCTCGGCCTGCCCTTCGATCTCCAGCTTGCGCTTCAGGTTGAGCCGGTGCGTCTCGACCGTGCGCACCGACAGCCCTGTCTGCTGCGCGATCTGCTTGCTCGACAACCCCTCGGCCAGCGCGTCGAGAATGTCGCATTCGCGCGGCGTCAGCCGATCGAGCGGTGACGCGATCGCGCTCGCATGGATCATCCGCGCGGCGAGCCCTTCGCTGAAGAACGTCTGCCCGGCCAGCACCGCGCCGATCGCACGGACGATCTCGCTCGCGGGCGAATCCTTCAACAGATAGCCGCTCGCGCCGGCACGCACGGCCTGCGTCACGTATTCGATGTTGTCGTGCATCGACAGCATCAGCACGCGGATGCCCGGAAAGCGCTCGTGGAACACGCCGGCGAGCGTGATGCCGTTCATCCCGTTCATGCCGACATCCATCAGCGTGAGATCGGGTTCGAGCGATGCGGCGAGCGCGAGCGCCTCGTCGGCGTTGCCGGCCTCGCCGACCACGGACAGGTCGGCCGCTTCGAGCCGCATCCGCAAGCCGTCGCGCACGAGCGGATGATCGTCGACGAGCAGCAGTCGGGCGGCAGCGGGCCGGGCGGTGTCGGGGGCGCTCATGCGTGAAAGGTCTCCTGTCATGGGGCGCGTCGTCAGGTGGCGCTGCGCAGCGGCACGCGCGCGGCCACGATCGTGTGGCCGACCTGCGACGTGATCGTCAGCATGCCGCCGAGCGCGTCGAGGCGCTCGCGCATGTTGCGCAGGCCGATGCCGCGGCGCGCGTCGGCCTGCGAGCGTTCGGCGTCGAAGCCGCAGCCGTTGTCGGCGATGGTCAGCGTGACGGATTGCGCGCCGACGTCGAGCGTGACGGCCGCGCGCGACGCCTGCGCATGATGCACGATGTTGCTGAGCGCTTCCTGCGCGATCCGGAACAGCGCGGTGTTCACGGCCGCGGGCAGCGGCCGCGTGCCGCTGTGCGCGACCTGCGTATAGCCGATGTCGATGTCGCTTTCGGCGCCGAGCTCGCGGACGAGTTGTTCGAGCGCGGCCGCGAGGCCGAGATCGTCGAGCATCGCGGGACGCAGCGCATGCGAGATGCGCCGCACTTCGCGCAGCGTGTCGCCGAGCCGCCCGACGCCCGATGCCAGCGCCTGCTCGGCCTCGGGCAAGCGCGCCGCGCCGCGTTCGAAGCGCGCGAGCGCGGATTCGAGCATCAGCTTCGCGGACACCATCATCTGGCTGATTCCGTCGTGCAGCTCGCGCGACAGCCGCGCGCGCTCCTGCTCCTGCGATTCGACGACGCGCTGCGCGAGCAACTTGAGCTTCGCGTCGGCGCTGCGCGATTCGCTGACGTTCAGCACCAGTGCGCAGACGGCGATCGCCGCCGCGCCGGTCAGCGCGATGGCGGTGAGCCAGCTCATCGTGCGCTCGATGTTCGCGGACGCGCGCGCGTCGATCCGCTGCAGCGCGTTGTCGACGTCGTCGAGATAAATGCCGGTGCCGACCATCCACCCCCAGCGTTCGAGCGCGACGACGTAGCCGAGCTTCGGCGCGACGCGGCCCGTCGACGGCCGCTGCCATGCGTAGCGGACGTAGCCGCCGCCGTGCGACGCCGCGCCGATCAGCGTCTGGATCGTCAGTGCGCCTTGCGGGTCGCGCATCGACCAGAAGTTGTGGCCGACGCGCTCGGGCTCGCGCGGATGCATCAGCGAATTGCCGTGCAGGTCGTACACGAAGAAATAGCCGTCGGGCCCGAAATCCATCTTCTGCAGCATCGCGAGCGCCTGCGTGCGCAGCATCGCGTCGTCGCGCCCATTGCGGCCGCTGGCGTCGTAGAGCGGCATGATCGCGCTCGTCGCGAGCTCGACGTAGTGCTTCAGCTCGACTTCCTTGCTCGACAGGTACGCGGACTGGATCGTCGCGTGCTGGGTGCGTGCGAGCGACGTCGCCTGCTGGCGCACGCCGAAGCCGATGCCGGCGATCGCGAGCAGGAACGGCACGATGGCCAGAAGGAAGATCTTTGCCTTGAGTCTCATGGTGGTGCGAAGCGGCCGCGAACCGGCGCGGCTGACGAGCCGCCATTGTCGGCGATTTTGCACGCGGGCGGCGGCGGCCCGGCGGTCGCCGCTGCCGCGGCTCGGGCGCTCAGCGGCTCAGGCCCGCTTCGACACGAGATCGTCGGCAGCGGTCGTCAGCACGACGATGCGGTTGCGCCCGCCTTCCTTCGCGCGATACAGCGCATCGTCGGCAAGTTTCAGTGCGGCCTGCATGTCGTCGTCGTGTTCGGGATAGTTCGTCGTCACACCGATGCTCACCGTCAGGCGGCCGGACGCACCGGCGTCGTGCCGGATGCCGAGATCGAGGATGCCCGTGCGGATCGTCTCGGCGATCGTCACCGCGCCGTCCGTGTCGACGTCGGGCAGCACCACGACGAACTCCTCGCCGCCGTAGCGCGCCGCATAGTCGGCCGGGCGCCGGAGGCAGCCGGCGATGCAGTGGCCGACTGCGGCGAGCGCGTCGTCGCCGGCCTGATGGCCCTGCGTGTCGTTGTAGCGCTTGAAGTAATCGACGTCGATGAACAGCAGCGACAGTGCGCGCTGCGAGCGCGCGGCGCGGCGCCATTCGCGGGCGAGCGTGACGTCGAGCATCCGGCGGTTGTCGAGCCCCGTGAGGCCGTCGGTGCGCGCGAGCGCCTGCAGCTCGGTTTCCGCGCGGTGGCGCTTGCGCAACTGCACGTCGAGCAGCAGCGTCAGGCCGACGAAGCCGATCGCGAGCGCGGCCATCGCGGTGCCGATCGGAATCGCGCGGTCGTACCACGCGGCGTAGGTGTCCGCTTCCGACCGCGCGACCATGATGATGAGCGGCAGGTGGTCGAGGTGCCGGAACACGTACAGGCGCCGCACGCCGTCGATCGATGCGGTGTCGGCGAAGCTGCCTTCGCTGGCGGTCATGAAGTGCCGGAACGTGCTGGCGCGGCTGATGTTGCGGCCGACGATCGCCGGGTCGTACGGTTCGCGCGCGAGCATCAGGCCGGTCGTGTTGATCAGCGCGATCGAGCCGCGATCGCCGAGCGACAGGCGCGAGAACAGGTTCTGGAAATATTCGAGCCGGATCGACATCACGGCGACGCCGCCGAACGACCCGTCGGGCCGCGTGATCCGCCGGCTGAGCGCGATGCTCGGCGAGCCGCCGCGCAGCCGCGAATGGTACGGATCGCTGACGTACAGGCCGACGTCGGGCCGGTCGCGGTGCACGATGAAGTACGGCTCGTTGCTGAAATTGGCCTTGCGCGGTACGTCGCTCAAGCCGTCGACCGCGATGTCGCCTTTCGCGTCGAGCACGTAGATGCCGCCGAGGTACTTGGCCGTCGTCGCGCGGTCGAACAGCACCTGGCGGCGCAGCGACATCGGCAACGCGATGACTGCCGGGTCGTTCTCGCCTTCGACGACGGCCTGCAGCGACAGCGAATAGATCTCGATGTTGCGCTCGATGTCCCACGACGCCATCAGCGCGAGGTTCTGCTGCATGGCGCGCGCGCGGTCGCGTGCGTCGATGCGGCCTTCGTACAGCACGATCGTGCACAGGAGCAGCAGGAGCAGCGCGATCAGCAGGCCGGCATAGAAGATCAGGTGCGGCAGCAGGAACCGGCGCAGATGAGCGGCGACACGGCTCGTCAGGCCGGATTCGCTGGGCATTGCGTAGTCGGTTTCTGCCATGGTCGGTGGATCGATGGGCATCGTCGCCAGGCGGCGGGCCGATGCGATTATTCGTATGACGTTTCTGCGGCGATCCGGTGCGTGGCTCTTCCGGCGCCACCCGCCCGTTCAGCAGAGAAAATGGACGCCGATTATCGGAAATCGCGGCCAGATATACCGGTAAATCATGTATTCATCGGCGACATCTGCCGTGATTCGACGATCCGACGAATCGGGCGGCGCGAATTCAAGCGAGTATAGCGCGCGCGTTCGCGTGCGCGGGAAATGTCGCGGCCCGTTGATCCGGATCAAATTACGGTGAAATCCCGGGCTTGTGAATATCGGGCAGAGCGTTGTAGCGCAAGGCTTTGCGGCATGAAGGGAGACGGCGCGCGGTCGCCGATTTCGGCGGTTTAACGGCGGGCGAACGGTGGGCGAACGCGAAAAGCGAAAGCGAGCGATATGCACCGATTATCCGTTTCAACGGTCGCGTGAACGCGAATATGAAAACGGGCGGCCGTGAGGGCCACCCGTTTCGTGAAGCCGGCATACGGGCTCCCGGCATGCGGGGCAAGCCCGCATGCGCATGCTTACCCGCCGTGCTGTTGCGCCTTGAACGCGAGCCGGAACCGGTGCAGCAGCGGTTCGGTATAGCCGCTCGGCTGCGACGTGCCCTGCAGCGCGAGCGCGCACGCGGCCTTGAACGCGGTCGACTGGTCGTAGCCGGGCGCCATCGGACGATAGTTCGGGTCGCCGGCGTTCTGCTGGTCGACGACGCGCGCCATCCGCTTGAACACGTCGAGCACGAATGCCTCGGTGATCACGCCGTGGCGCAGCCAGTTCGCGATGTGCTGGCTCGAAATGCGCAGCGTTGCGCGGTCTTCCATCAGGCCGACGTCGTGGATGTCGGGCACTTTCGAGCAGCCGACGCCCTGTTCGACCCAGCGCACGACGTAGCCGAGAATGCCCTGTGCGTTGTTCTCGACCTCGCTCCGGATCTCGTCTTCGCTCCATTCGGCACGCTCGACGACCGGCACGGTCAGCAGGCCTTCGAGCAGCGCGTCGCGTTCGCTCGCGTACGGCGTCTTCTCGAGTTCCTGCTGGACGGCCTGCACGTCGACGAGATGGTAGTGCAGCGCGTGCAGCGTCGCAGCGGTCGGCGACGGCACCCACGCGGTGTTCGCGCCGGCGCGCGGATGCGCGATCTTCTGCTCGAGCATCGCGTGCATCAGGTCCGGCATCGCCCACATGCCCTTGCCGATCTGTGCGCGGCCGCGCAGGCCGGCCGACAGGCCCGCGAGCACGTTGTTGCGCTCGTACGACGTGATCCATGCCGACGACTTCATGTCGCCCTTGCGGATCATCGGGCCCGCTTCCATCGCGCTGTGCATCTCGTCGCCGGTGCGGTCGAGGAAGCCGGTGTTGATGAACGCGACACGCGCGGCGGCTGCGGCGATGCACGCGGCGAGGTTCACGCTGGTGCGGCGCTCCTCGTCCATGATGCCCATCTTCAGCGTGTTGCGCGGCAGGCCGTACAGGTCCTCGATGCGCGCGAACAGCGTATCGGCGAATGCGACTTCGACCGGGCCGTGCATCTTCGGCTTCACGATGTAGATCGAGCCCGTGCGCGAGTTGCGCTTCGCCTTCAGGTCGTGCAGTGCGCACAGCGTCGTGACGACGCCGTCGAGGATCCCTTCCGGAATCTCGTTGCCGTCGCGGTCGAGCACCGCACCGTTGGTCATCAGGTGGCCGACGTTGCGCACGAACAGCAGCGAGCGGCCGTGCAGCGACAGCGTGCCGCCGTCGGGCGTCGTGTAGTCGCGGTCGGCGTTCAGGCGGCGCGTGAAGCTTTTGCCGCCCTTCGCGACTTCCTCGACCAGCGTGCCCTGCATCAGGCCGAGCCAGTTGCGGTAGAGCTGGACCTTGTCGTCGGCGTCGACCGCCGCGACCGAATCCTCGCAGTCGATGATCGTGCTGACCGCGGCTTCGAGCACGACGTCCTTCACGTTCGCGAGATCGGTGCGGCCGATCGGCGTCGACGCATCGATCTGGATCTCGAGGTGCAGGCCGTTGTGCTTCAGCAGGATCGCGGACGGTGCATCCGCTGCGCCCTGGTAGCCGACGAACTGCGCCGGCTGCGCGAGATGCAACACACCCTGCGCGGCGTCGACGGCGAGCTGGCCGTCCTGCACGCGGTAGCGCAGCACGTCGCGGTGCGAGGCGCCCGCGAGCGGCGCCGCCATGTCGAGCACGTCGCGCGCGTAGTCGATCACGCGCTGGCCGCGCGTCGGGTTGTAGGTCGCGGTGCGTTCGGCGCCGCCGTCTTCGGGCAGCGCGTCGGTGCCGTACAGCGCGTCGTACAGGCTGCCCCAGCGTGCGTTCGTGGCGTTCAGCGCATAGCGTGCGTTCGACAGCGGCACCACGAGCTGCGGGCCGGCCTGCGCGGCGATCTCGCTGTCGACGTTCGCGGTGGCTGCCGCGACATTCGACGGTACCGGCACGAGGTAGCCGATCTGTTCGAGGAACGCGCGAAACGCGGCGTGGTCGCGCACGGGGCCGGGGTGCGCGCGGTGCCAGGTGTCGAGTTCATGCTGCAGGCGGTCGCGTTCCGCGAGCAGTTCGCGGTTGCGCGGCGCCAGGTCGTGCACCAGGGCGGAGAAACCGCTCCAGAATGCGGCCTTGTCGATGCCGGTGCCCGGCAGCGCTTCGTTTTCAATGAACTGGCTCAGCGCTGGCGCGACTTGCAGTCCTGCTTGGTCGATCATCGTTAATCCTCCCGGGGAAAAATGCGCGCGCGGCTTGCTTATGCAACGACGCTTTGTGTGCCGGCGCGGGCAATCTGCGCGTCCTGCTCGGACTTTACGCCAGACACGCCGATCGCGCCCGCGATCCGGCCGCCGACCGTGACCGGCACGCCGCCTTCGAGCAACCCCGTCAGCGGCACGCTGAGAAACGCGGTGCGGCCGCCGTTGATCATATCCTCATACGCCTTCGTCTCGCGACGGCCGAGCGCCGCCGCGCGCGCCTTGTCCTGCGCGATGTATGCGCTGGCCGGCGATGCGCCGTTCAGCCGCGCGAACGCGAGCAGGTGGCCGCCGTCGTCGACGACGGCGATCGACACGGCCCAGCCGTGGCGCTCCGCTTCCGCGCGGGCGGCGGCGAGCATCTGGTCGGCATCGGCGAGTTCGAGTTCGGGCTTCGTTTGCATGGCATTCCTCCGGAATCAGGTCAGTTGGCGCGCCGGTTGTCGACGAGCTCGATCCAGTGGCGCACGGGCGTGCGGCCCGCGCCGTTCAGGTGAGTCTGGCAGCCGACGTTGGCCGTGACAATCAGGTCCGGCCGCGCGGCTTCGAGCGCATCGAGCCGGTTGTCGCGCAGTTTGGCCGCGAGTTCGGGCTGCGTCAGCGAATACGTGCCGGCCGAGCCGCAGCACAGATGGCCGTCGGCGACATTCGTCAGATCGAAACCGAGCCGCGTCAGGATGCTTTCGACCGCGCCGCCGAGGCGCTGCGCGTGCTGCAGCGTGCACGGGCAGTGGACCGCCACGCGGCGTGGCGTCGCATCGGCCAGCGCGTCGAGCGGCTCGGCCGCGATCACCTCGGCGAGATCGCGCGCGAGCGCGCTGACGCGCCGCGCCTTCTCCGCATAGACGGGGTCGGAGCGCAGCAGATCACCGTATTCCTTGACGAATGCGCCGCAGCCGCTCGCCGTCAGCACGATCGCTTCCGCGCCGGCCTCGATTGCGGGCCACCACGCGTCGATATTGCGGCGCGCACGGGCGAGGCCCGCGTCCTGCGCGTTCAGGTGATATTCGGTCGCGCCGCAGCAGCCGGCCTCGCGCGCCGGGCTCACGCTGATGCCGAGCCGGTCGAGCACGCGCGCGGCCGCCGCATTGGTGTTCGGCGACAGCGACGGCTGCACGCAGCCTTCGAGCATCAGCACGCGCCGCGCGTGGCGCACGGCCGGGCGCGGCGCGGCCGCGGGAACGGCGGCCGGAATCTTGTCCCGCAGCGTGCCGGGCAGCAGCGGGCGCAGTGCGCGGCCGGCCTTCAGCAACGCGGCGAACGTCGCCGGACGCGGCACGACGTGACGCAGCCCCGCGCGCAGCAGGCGCTCGCGCGCGGGCCGTTGCGCGCGCTTCTCGGCTTCCGCACGGCCGATGTCGAGCAGCGTGTGGTAGCGCACGCCGGACGGACAGGTCGTCTCGCAGTTGCGGCAGGTCAGGCAGCGGTCGAGATGCTGCTGCGTGCGCTCGCCGCACGGCTCGCCTTCGAGCAGTTGCTTGATCAGGTAGATGCGGCCGCGCGGCCCGTCGAGCTCGTTGCCGAGCACCTGGTAGGTCGGGCAGGTCGCATTGCAGAAGCCGCAGTGCACGCACGCGCGCAGGATCGCTTCCGCTTCGTCGGCCCGGGCGAGGGCCTTGCTTGCTTCGCTGAGATTGGTTTGCATCGGCGGGTCGGGGTCGGGTTCGCGTCAGAAGTCGGCGGTCAGGCGGCCGGGATTGAAAATCGCGTGCGGGTCGAGCTGCGCCTTGAGCTGCCGGTGCACGCGCAGCAGCGCGGGCGGCAGCGGCTGGAACGGCTCGCGCGTGGTGCCCTGCGTGAAGCAGGTCGCGTGGCCGCCCCATTGCGCGGCGAAGCGCTGCACGTCGGCCGGGGTCGCGTCGCTCTTCAGCCAGCGCTGCGCGCCGCCCCAGTCGGCAAGCAGCGTGCCGGGCAATGCGTCGAGCGGCGCGGCGGCCGGCACCGATACGCGCCACAGCGGGCGCGGATCGTCGAAGAACGGCAGCGCGAGATCGCGCAGCCGCGCCCAGAACGCGTGGTCGGTGCCGTTCATCCGGTCGCCGCCGATCGTGTCGCGCGCGGCCTTCACCGAGCCCTCGCCGCCTTCGAGCCGCACGCGCAGCACGCCGTCCGCATGGCACGCGCCCGCGAGCGGCAGCCCCGTGCGCCGCCATGCGGCGACGCGCTGCACGGCTTCGCCCGCGGCGAGCGGCAACGCGAGATCGCACGTCGCGCGCGGCTTCGGCAGCACCTTCAGCGACACCTCGGTCACGACGCCGAGGCAGCCGAAACTGCCGGCGAGCAGCCGCGACACGTCGTAGCCCGCGACGTTCTTCATTACCTCGCCGCCGAAGCGCAGGTGCTTTGCGTGACCGGTGATCACGCGGCAGCCGAGCACGAAGTCGCGCACCGCGCCGGCCCACGGGCGGCGCGGCCCGGACAGCGCCGCCGCGAACATCCCGCCGACCGTTGCCGCGCCGCCGAACGACGGCGGCTCGCACGGCAGCATCTGGCCGGCTGCGTCGAGCATCGCTTCGAGATCGGCGAGCGGCGTGCCCGCGCGTGCGGTGACGACGAGTTCGGTCGGGTCGTACGCGACGATGCCGCGATGCGTGCGCACGTCGAGCGTGCGGCCTTCGACGGGGCGGCCGAGGAAGGCCTTCGTGCCGGCGCCGCGGATGTGCAGCGGCTGGCGGTCGTGGATCGCGGCGTCGACCTGTGCGACGAGCGCCGCGCTGGCGTCGATCGATTCGATTTCGCGTCGCATCAGAAGCGCTCCAGTTCGGGAAACGGCAGCTTGCCGTGATGAATGTGCATTGCGCCGAATTCGGCGCAGCGGTGCAGCGTCGGGATGTTCTTGCCGGGGTTGAGCAGGCCCTGCGGATCGAACGCGGCCTTCACCGCGTGGAAGAACGTGATTTCGTCGGCGTTGAACTGCACGCACATCTGGTTGATCTTCTCGCGCCCGACACCGTGCTCGCCGGTGATGCTGCCGCCCGCCGCGACGCACAGCTCGAGGATCCTGCCGCCGAGCGCTTCCGCGCGGTCGAGCTCGCCGGGCCGGTTCGCGTCGAACAGGATCAGCGGATGCATGTTGCCGTCGCCCGCGTGGAATACGTTCGCGACGGGCAGCGCGTATTCGGCGGACAGCGCGGCGATTCCTTCGAGCACACGCGGCAGCTCGCGGCGCGGGATCGTGCCGTCCATGCAGTAGTAGTCGGGCGACATGCGGCCGACCGCCGGGAACGCGTTCTTGCGGCCGGCCCAGAAGCGCTGGCGCTCGGCTTCGTCGCGTGCGACGCGGATCTCCGTCGCGCCCGCGTCGCGCAGCAGCGCGGCGACGCGTTCGGCGTCCTCGTCGACGTCGCTTGCCGCGCCGTCGAGTTCGCACAGCAGGATCGCCTGCGCGTCGACCGGGTAGCCCGCGTGGATGAAATCCTCGGCCGCGCGGATCGCGAGGTTGTCCATCATCTCGAGGCCGCCGGGAATCACGCCCGCGCCGATGATCCGCGCGACCGCGGCGCCGGCCTCGGCGACGTCGTCGAAGCTCGCCATCAGCACCTTCACGCTCGGCGGTTTCGGCAGTAGCTTCACGGTCACTTCGGTGACGATGCCGAGCATGCCTTCGGAGCCCGTGAACAGCGCGAGCAGGTCGAAGCCGGGCGCATCGAGCGCATCGGCGCCGAGCGTGAGCGACTCGCCGTCGATCGTCAGGATCTCGACCTTCAGGATGTTGTGCACCGTGAGTCCGTACTTCAGGCAATGCACGCCGCCCGCGTTTTCGGCGACGTTGCCGCCGATCGAGCACGCGATCTGCGACGACGGATCGGGCGCGTAGTAGAGGCCGTACGGCGCGGCCGCCTGCGAGATCGCGAGGTTGCGCACGCCGGGCTGCACGCGCGCGATGCCGGCATCGGGGTCGATGTCGAGAATCCGGTTGAACTTCGCCATCACGAGCAGGATGCCTTTTTCGAGCGGCATCGCGCCACCCGACAGCCCCGTGCCCGCGCCGCGCGCGACGACCGGCACGCGATGCGCGGCCGCGACGCGCAGCACCGCGCGCACCTGTTCGATCGTGTCGGGCAGCACGACCGCGAGCGGCACCGTGCGGTACGCGGCCAGCCCATCGCATTCGAACGGCTTGAGCGCCTCGGGTTCGTGCAGCACGTCGAGGCCGGGCGCCGCCGCGTGCAGCGCGGCGGCGAGCGTGGGGCGGTCGACGGTCGCCAGCGGGCCGTCGATCCGTTCGTCGTAGATGAAACTCATCGGTCTGTCTCCACCATGAGGGCGGCCGCGCGATGCGCGACACGCCGGATGGACGCGATTCTTGGCGGGCCGCGTTTGCGTGTCCAGATGTCTTCAATGTGGTCATACCAGTTTCTGGAGTGGCATCGGAAAGCGGTTGCCTAAGAATCAATAAAACTCAATCAACACAAGGCTTTGTGAGAAAATCGCCGAGATCCGTCCAAAGTGGTCATACCAGTATGGAAATGTCTGATCGAGAGGGGCCGGCGCGGCGCGTGGCCGATGTCGTCGCCGAGCGGATCGAGAAGCTGATCGTCGATGGCGTGCTGAAGGCCGGGCAGGCGCTGCCGTCCGAACGGAGGCTGACCGAGAAGCTCGGCGTGTCGCGCACGGCCGTGCGCGAAGGGATGAAGCTGCTGCACGCGCGCGGGATCATCGACACGACGCACGGCAAGGGTTCGTTCGTCGCGAGCCTGACCCCGCAGCGCGAAATCACGCCGATGATGCATCTGCTCGGCTCGCAGCCGCGCACGCTGTACGACCTGTTCGAGGTGCGCGGGATGCTCGAGGCCGAGGCCGCGCGACTCGCCGCGCTGCGCGGCACGCCGGCGGATTTCATCCTGATCCGGCGTCGCTACGAGGAAATGACGGCGGCCGACGCGCAGGATCTCGATCCCGCCGCGCGCGCGAAGCTCGACCACGCGTTCCATCTCGCGATCTGCGAGGCGTCGCACAACCCCGTGCTCGTCAACACGCTGCAGTCGCTGACCGACCTGCTGCTCAGTTCGGTGTTCGCGTCGGTGAACAACCTCTATCATCGCGAGCCGCTGAAGAAGCAGATCGACCGCCAGCATGCGCGGCTCTACAACGCGGTTACGGGGCGGCTGCCCGACCAGGCGCGCAAGGCCGCGAGCGAACATATCCGCCAGTGCGTCGATTATCTGCGCGAGATCGAGCAGGAGGAGCAGCGGCTCGTGCGTTCGACGTTGCGGCTCGAAGGGTGGACGTGAGCGGGCGCCGGATCGCTCACGCGATGACGTATATCAAGCACGCTGCGGTGCCGGTGCGACGCCGCAATCGAATATGTCACAATGTGATCCATTCGATGTCCGGCCCGTCATGGCCCGTGCACATGCGCGCAACACGCGCTGCGTGCCGCCGAGCGTGACGCGCCGCCGATCCTGATAGGAGGACGCTGCATGTCGATTCCGACGCGTGGCGACGGGCCCGACGCCCGCGCCGTCCAGATCCTGCATCGCCCTGTCTGCGACCTGCTCGGCTGCACGTGGCCGATCGTGCTCGCGGGCATGGGCGGCGTCGCGCGCGCGGAGCTCGCGAGCGCCGTGAGCGCGGCCGGCGGGTTTGGTTTTCTCGGCATGGTGCGCGAGCCGGTCGCGCTGATCCGGCGCGAAGTGCAGCAGGTGCGCGCGGCCACCGATCGTCCGTTCGGCACCAACCTGATTCCCGCGTCGACGCCGCCCGACCTGCTCGATGCGCAGCTCGACGCGTGCATCGAGTTGCGCGTGCCGGTCGTCGCGCTGTTCTGGGATGTGATGCCGGCCGTCGTCCGGCGCTTGCGCGATGCCGGCGTGTGCGTGGTTCACCAGGTCGGCTCGCTCGACGACGCGCGCGCGGCCGAGGCGGCCGGCGCACAGGCGCTCATCGTGCAGGGGCACGAGGCCGGCGGCCACGTGCGCGGCGACCGGTCGCTTGCCGCATTGCTGCCGGACGTGATCGGCGCGGCGCGCGTGCCGGTGCTCGCGGCCGGCGGGATCGTCGACGGCGCGGGCGTGGCCGCCGCGATGGCGCTCGGCGCGCAGGGCGCGATGATCGGCACGGCATTCATCGCGACGCACGAATCGTTCGCGCATGCGTATCACAAGCAGCGCATCGTCGACGCACACGAAGGCGACACGCTGCTGACCGACATCTTCCACATCAACTGGCCGCGCGGCGCGAAGGTGCGCGTGCTGCCGTCGAGCGTGACGCGCGGCGAGCGCGGCGATCCGTTCGGCCCGGAGCGGATCGCGATCGGCGACGAGGAAGGGCGGCCGATCTATCTGTTCAGTACCGATTCGCCGCTGCGCACGATGACCGGCGATTTCGAGGCGATGGCGCTGTATGCGGGCACGGGCGCTGGCCGGATCGGCGCGGTCGAGCCGGCCGGCGACGTGCTGCGCCGTATCGCGCTCGATGCGGCGGCGATCGTCGAGAAAGGGGCGTCTTCATCGGCAGGCGAGACGGATGAGAGCCGCGCGGCATTGCTGGCGGCGCTCGATGAACTGCTGGAGGCGGAGCGCGCGGGGGCACGCGTCGCGTCGGAGACGGCTGCCGAGGTCAATGACGATCCCGAGCTTCACCGGCTGATCGTGCATATCCGCCAGGACGAGGCGCACTGGTGCAGCGTGCTCGTCGACGCGATCCGGTCGCTCGACGCGGTCCCGACGCGCGCGACCGGCGCGTTCTACGAAAAGGCGATGGCGATCGACGATCTGGCGGAGCGGATGGCATTCCTGAACCGTGGCCAGCGTTGGGTCGCGCGCAAGCTGCAGACGTTGCTGCCGACGCTCGCGGCGCCGGATCTTCATCACGCGCTGTCGTTGATGCTCGTTGCGCACGAGAAGAATATCGGGGCGGTTGATGTGCGGTTGAGGGAGAAGGGGGCGGGGAGCGTGCAGGGGGATGGGCAATGATTTGCTTGCGCTGTTCCGACTATCGCCTATACGGGTAATCGATAGAAGCGTAAATGACGTTTTTCCCTCATTTCAGGCTGAATGACGCTATTCGAGGGTTCCCGGTAAAATGTGCCTTTCGGGAATTTTCAGTAACTGGTTCGTCATGCATCGAATTGGATTCTTCGTTTGCCGTGGCTACGATGCGCTTGATCTTGGCGGGCCACTGTCAGCCTTCAATCAGGTGGCCACGGCCGCTGGTGAGACGCCCTATGACCTTCATGTCATCTCGCAATCCGGAGGCCCGGTTCCTGGCAATACGGGCCTTTTGGTCGAGACGAAGCCGATCGGAAGGCGCACGTTTGACACCGTCGTTTTCGTGGGCGGTGATATCGATCCGATGCAGACATCGGAGAACATCGCCGCTGCCAGGAAATTGGCCGCGAGGGCCGCGCGGGTGGCAAGCGTGTGTACGGGCGCGTTTCTGCTTGCGGAAACCGGCTTGCTGGACGGCTTGAGAGCAGCGACCCACTGGCGATACGCTGCGCTATTGCAGTCGCGCTTCCCTCGCACACGGGTCGACGGCGACAGTATCTATATCGAGGATGGCCGTGTCTGGACGTCGGCGGGCATCGCCTCCGGAATAGACCTGGCGCTCGGCATGATTGAAAGAGATATGGGCGCAGAGATTGCGCGCGCCGTCTCCAGGCTTCTGGTTGTTCCGCATCGTCGATCAGGAGGGCAGTCCCAGTTCTCGGCTATGTCGCAGATGGAGCCGGAATCGGATCGCATCCGCATCGCCCTGAATTTTGCCCGGGAACATCTGGCGGAGGCATTGCCTGTCGAACGACTCGCCGATGCCGCAAGATTGAGTTTGCGACAGTTCGGACGAGCCTTTCGCCGGGAAACCGGTGAAACGCCTGCCAAGGCGGTCGAGCGCTTGCGAGTCGAAGCGGCGAGGCTGCGCCTGCAGGGTGGCAGCGAACCGATCGAACAGATTGCCCTGGCTGTGGGATTCACCGATCCGGAACGGATGCGGAGGGCCTTCATCAAACTGCATGGGCACCCACCGCAAGCGATTCGACGCGAGAGCAGATCGAACGGCGCGCGCTGATCGCCCCCGGCCGATCAGCGCGCTGCCTGGTCAACTTCCCTCTGACGGGCCAGTGGCGCCAGGGTACGTGACGATCTATTTCGCCGGACGCTCACTGCCCGTTGGTTTTGACGGGAGCGTAGTCATTCCACATGTCGCGGTGCAACTTCCACACGCCGGCCTGCTTCACGAAGACGAGAATCTGCTTGGCGCGGATTTTGAGTTTTCCATCGTGGTCGCGGACCTCCGCATCAGAAACCTCCGTCACGATCCGATCATTACCGTAGAACTCGTACTGGCTGAACGATACGGTGCCGGGTTTCGATCCGGCATACCCGTTGGTGAAGTACTCGGCGATCGCGCGGCTTCCCGTGACTTTGTCGCCGCCGGGCGGCAAGAGTGCGCCGTCGTCGGTATAGAGGCGGCCGATCGCCTCATAGTCCCCCCGCGCAAAGGCATCCGCCCATCGCGCGTTTTCGGCCTTGATGGCCGCTTCGGGTGGATGTTGCGAACCGCCGGCAGTGGCCGGCGCCGTGAATGCAAAAAAGGAGACGCAGGCTGCAAGCGCAGCAGTACAAAGACGGATCTGTTGCATCGAGTGATTTCCGAACGAGCTTGAATTGAAAGGACGGCGCCAAACGGGCCGGTGGAGCGGGCAATGTCGGGCGCGGCCTTCATCGAGGCCGGCGGCGGCCATGCCCGCATTGCCGGCAAGTGTTTCAGCGAACGCCGGGGATTCGTGCGAGCCCCCTGGATGCGCCGGGCAGTTTTTTGTCGACCATCGCGATGACTTCCGGCCGCGCGTCCCTGGGATGACCGGAATGGAATGGCGGAGCCGGGTCGTACTCGATCACGAGCTGCGTGAATTCGGCGGCCTGTTGACCGCGCAGTTTCGCTGCCACGCGAAGTGCGAAGTCGATGCCCGCCGTCACGCCGCCGCCGCTCATGAACCGACTGTCGTCGTCTTCCACGAAGCGATCGGGAACGGGAATGGCGCCATATTCGGACAGCTTGTTGATGAAGGCCCAATGGCACGCGCTTCGCTTGCCCTTGAGAATGCCCGTTGCGGCGAGCACGAGCGATCCGTTGCAAACCGACGTAACGTGTCTGGCGCTTTCTGCCAGGCGCCGGATCTGCGCCTGATACGCCGGCTGCATCGGTGCGCTCAAATCGGACCCGCCGGGGACGAGGATCACGTCGGTCTTCTCGATATCGGCCAGTCGTTCGGTGTTGCCATACACGACGCCAAATTCGAGCGTCACGTTGCCTCCATTGAGGCTCGCGTAGCGAACGTTCGTATTGGGTAGCCGGTGGAAGATCTCGCTGGGGCCGGCGAAGTCGAGAAGCGTACCGCCGTCGTAATTGACGATCAGAATATCGAGGGGGTCGTTCGGGGCAAGCACCCCCTTGCTGCCTGCCTGTGCAAGCGCAGGCGTGGCGTGCCCAAGCAAGGCGCCGCCACCGAGGACGGCGCCAAGGGTGGCGGCGCTTCCAAGCTTGAGAACATCGCGGCGCGAACGACCTGCTCGGGTGAGTTGCTTTACGGAAGGGTTATTACCGCTACTGTCGGTCAAGATGACTTCTCCTTGCACTTCGGCCCCCTCTGCGAGCGCAACCAGGCCGGGCCGGATTGAATAACCGCCACGACGTAAAGCGTGGCGGACGCGAGATCAGGATAGGGATGAGCCGGGATGACGCGTCGGGCTCCGGAATCGTGAAACGCAGGCTTAAAGCTGCGAGGCACCGCCATCGACGACCAGTTCGGTGCCGACGACGTAGGAGGATTCGTCGCTGGCGAGATACAGTGCCGCGTAGGCAATGTCCTCGGCCTTGCCCATATAGCCCACCGGAATCGCTTCGGCGAATTCGGCCTGACGGTCGCGAACCCATTCGTCGGGCATGCCCCACTTGGTGAGCAGGGGCGTGTTGATCGCGCCGGGAGCGATCGCGTTGAAGCGGATTTTCCGGTCGAGAAACTCATGGGACCAACTGCGGGCAAGCGATCGCACCGCGGCCTTCGCTGCCGCAGTCAACGAGATGCCATGCTTGCCGGTCTGCGCGACGAAAGATGTATTGAGGATGACTGAGGAACTGTCTCGCAAGTATGGAAGAACTGCTTGAAGCGTGAACACCACGCCCTTGACGTTGACGTCCATGATCTCGTTATAGAGTTCGTCGTCGATGTCGTTGACTGCGGACGGGAAAGCCCAGCCGGCGTTGGCGAACACGACATCCAGGCCGCCGAACTTCTCGTTTGCCTCGGCGGCAATCGCTCGCATGTCCTTGATCGAACGCACGTCGCCCTTGAGAACGATCGCATTCTCGCCAAGCTCGGCCTTCACACGCTCGAACACGGCATCATCGCGACCCGTAACCGCGACTCGGGCGCCTTCTGCAATGAACAGCTTCGCGGTTGCAAGACCGATGCCACTGGTTCCACCGGTGATCAAAGCTGACTTGTTCTTAAGCCTCATCTTTCATTCCTTTCCATGGTCGTGTGATTGATCAGGCCGAAAGCGTCAAACGCAATCGCGTTTGTGCGCTATTCCAGGCTGATCGTCCATGCGAAGTATGAAACGTGAGGCGAGTGGCGCAAAGGTCGTATAACCCTCAAAAAGAGCCACGCAATCTGAACGAATGACAAGCGTATCCCGGCGTTCAGTGACGCCGCGCGTCAAGCAGGCACAGCAGGGCCGGAGCGGGTCGCCAAGCGACATTCCACCACGCCCGTCAGAACGAAAAAAAGCCCGCCGAAGCGGGCAACCTCACGATGCGGAGGGGGAGATGCGAGTGTGCGCGCGCCGCGCGTTCAACCTTTGGTCGCGCCGAACGTCAGCCCCGCGACGAAATGCTTCTGCATCGCGAAGAACATCGCGACCGACGGCAGCGCGGCAAGAATCGACCCGGCCGACACGAGGTTCCACGACGTCGTCCATTGCCCCTTCAGCGCGGCGACACCCGCGGTGATCGGCGCGGCTTCGTCGCCTTGCGTGAGGCACAGCGCCCAGAAGTAGTCGTTCCACACGAACGTGAACACAAGAATTGCGAGCGCGGCCAGCGCGGGCCGGATCAGCGGCAGCACGATCCGCCAGAACACCGTCCATTCGCCCGCGCCCTCGATGCGCGCGGCTTCGATCAGCTCGAACGGCAACTGCTTGATGAAGTTGCGCAGGAACAGCGTGCAGAAGCCGGTCTGGAACGCGACATGGAACAGGATCAGCGCTTCGACGGTATTGAACAGGCCGAGCCTGAGCGACAGGTCGCGCACCGGAATCATCAGCACCTGCACCGGCACGAAGTTGCCCGCGACGAACGTGCCGAACAGCGCGGTATTGCCGCGAAACCGGTAGGTTGCGAGCGCGAAGCCGGCCATTGCCGCGAGCGCGATCGAGCCGATGACGGACGGCACCGTGATCTGCACGCTGTTCCAGAAGTAATGCAGCATCGGCGACGTCGTCAGCGCATCGCGATAGTTTTCGATCATCGAGAAGTGCCGCGGCCAGCCCCAGTAGTGGCCTTCGACCAGTTCCTCGGTCGAGCGCACCGACGTGACGAACACGGCGATCATCGGCAGCAGCCAGATCAGCAGCGCGACGGGCAGCGACAGCTTGTACAGCCGGCGCGAGACGGGCTTCCATTGGGCAACGGGCGTCGGAAACATGAGGATTCCCCGATAGTCACTGTTCGTTGCGCAGCATGCGGCGCAACTGGAACACGATGTAGACGAGCATGATCGCGAACAGCACGACCGCGATCGACGCGGAATAGCCGAGCCGGTAGTACTTGATCGCCTGGTCGTACATGTAATACGCGAGCACGGTCGAGCTCTCGAACGGGCCGCCGCTCGTCATCACCGAGATCAGGTCGAAGCTGCGCAGCGCGCCGATCACCGTGACGACGATCGCCATGAAGGTGGTCGGCCGCAGTTGCGGCAGCACGACGTGCCAGAGCAGCGCGAAGCCGCGCGCGCCTTCCATCCGCGCCGCTTCGATCTGTTCCGGGTTGACCGACGTCAGGCCGGTGAGATACAGGATCATGCAGTACGCCGTCTGCGGCCAGAGCGCGGCGAACACGATGCCGAAGGTCGCATAGCGCGCGTCGCCGAGCACCGGAATGCCGTGCCCGGCGATCAGCGCGAGCAGCCCGAAGGTCGGATCGTAGAACCACGAGAAGATCAGGCCGACGACCACGCCGGACAGCACGAACGGTGCGAAGAACAGCGACTTCACGAGCCGGATGCCGGCGACCGCCTGGTTCAGGTACAACGCGAGCGCGAGGCCGAGCGGCGGCGCGAGCATGAAGAGCGCGAGCCAGATCACGTTGTTGCGCAGCGCCGTGTAGAAGGTCGGCGCATGCAGCAGTTCGACGTAGTTCGCGAGACCGACGAAGCTGCGTTCGGTCATCCCGTCCCAGTTGTACAGGCTCAGCGACAGCGTCGACAGGATCGGCCAGATCACATAGATGGCAACCATCGCGCAGGCCGGCGCGAGAAAGAGCCACGCGGCGCGTCGTTGCCGCCGCACGGCGGGCGACGGGCGGCGCACGGTGCGCGCGCCGGCGGGTGCCCCGTGCGGCGGCGTCGCGGGGCCGGCGGGCTGGGTGGACGTGATCGGACTGGACACGGCAAGCCTCCTGAACGGACGCGGCGGCGCGAGGCCGCCGAACGGGCGTGGGGTTACTTCTTGTAGATCCGCTTGCGGGTCTGCTCGAGTTGCGCGAGCACCGTATCCAGCTGCGCGGGATTTGCGAGGAACTGTTGCATGCCCTTCATCCCTTCATCGGCCATTTCCTTCGTCATGTCGCGGTCGTAGAACTGCGCGACGCCGCCCTTCGTGTCGGCGAGGATCCGGAAGCCGATGCGCGAGATCGGATCGGCCGGCTCGGGCGACTTGCTGTTGGCCGACAGCGAGCCGAGACCTTCCGCGAGCTTCGCGCCCATCTCGGGCGTTTCCACGAATGCGAGGAACGTGTGCGCGTCGGCCTTGTTCTTCGCCTTGGTCGGGATATGCAGCGATTCGACCGGGCCGTCCTCGGCGGTCGGCACCTTCGGGTCGATGATCGGGAAGCGGTAATAGCCCATTTCCTGCTTCACGTTCGGCGGGAAACCGGCCGCGATGAAGGTGCCCATCAGCATCATCGCGGCCTTGCCCTGAAACAGGAACGGCTGGGCGCCGTCGAGATCGTAGGACAGTGCGTTGTCGATGAAGTAGCCAGAATCGATCAGCGATTTCCAGGTCGTGTAGACCTTCTTCACGCGCGGGTCGGTGTACGGCACGTCGCCGGCCATCAGTTGCTGGTGGAACGCGTTGCCGTTCAGGCGCAGGTCGAGATAGTCGAACCAGCCGGCGAGCGTCCATGCGTCGCGGCCGCCGATAGCGACCGGCGTGATGCCGGCCGCCTTCAGCTTCTTGCATGCGTCGAGAAACTGGTCCCACGTCTTCGGCTCGTCGGCGATGCCGACCTTGCGGAACAGGTCCTTGCGGTAGAACAGCCCCCACGAGTAATAGACGGTCGGCGCCGCGTACTGCTTGCCGTTATACGACGACGCGTCGCGCGTCGACGCGTACATCGCGCCCCAGCCGTTTTTCGCCCAGTCGCCGCTCAGGTCCTCGAACAGCCCGCGCTTCGCGTAGTACGCCATCCGCTCGCCAGCGTGCCAGTTCACCACATCTGGCGCGACGGTCGTGAGCCACGCGGGGAGCTGCACCTTGTACGCTTCCTCGTCGACGAAGGTCGCCTTTACGTCGATGTCGGGATGCGCCTTGCGGAATGCGTCGAGCGTCGATTGCCACACGGCGCGCTGGCTCCCGCCCTTGAACGCGATGTTGATCGTCAGCGTGCCTGCGTCGGCAGGCGCCGTCATGCCGAACGATGCGAGCGCGATGGCGGCGGCCGTGGCGAGCCGGGCGGCGACGCGAAGGGGGCGATGTGTCATGTGTGTCTCCATTCCTGTGTGTCGTTGTGCGTGACCGACGCGTCGTGGCGCCGGTGGCGGTTGCTACGAACGGCTTCGATACACGGCGACGCCTTGCGGCTCGACCTGCGCGGCACCCAGCACGAATGCCGACGGCGGCACCGTGTCGATCGTGTGCGGCGTGCTGCCATAGTTGAATACGTAGGTCAGGCCGCCGCGCCGGCTCATGCGCACGCCGTCGCCGAGCGGCGTCGGCGCGAGGCCTGCTTCGGCCGCGACGTCGGCGAACAGCCGCGCGGTGGTCGCGTCGTCGAACAGCGCGGCCCAGTAATGCAGCGCGCCATGCGACACGCAGGCCGGATGACCGTCGGCGAAGCGCGCACGCACGACGCTGAGCGGGTCGTCATGCAGTTCGACGAAGTCGCGCCAGTGGCGTGCGTCGCCCGCGAATGGCGAGCCGTCGTGCAGCGTGCCGTCGATCGGTTCGGTCACATTCGGTCGCAGCGATTCGACGCGCCATACGCGCACCGGCAGGATCGACGCGAGCGGGCCGGGCGGCAGCGTCGGCGGAATCCGCAGGTCGGCGGTCTTCGAGCCGGTGCGCGGCCCGAACACGGCATGCGCACCCGATGCGGCGAGCCGCGCCGCGAAATCGTCCGGCACGACGGGCAGCGGCGGCACGACGACGAGGCGGTAGCCGTCGAGCGGCGCGTGGACGGAAATCACGTCGACGTCGAGGCCGAGCGAGCGCAGCGCCGAGTAGTACTCGAATGCGAAGCGCGGGTAGTGGAAATCGGCGCCTTGCGGCTGCACCTCGAACAGCCACTTCGCCTCGTAGTCGAAGACCAGCGCGACGGATGTGCGCACCGCGCCGTCCGCATCCGCGCCGGCGTCGTGCACGGCCGCGATCTCGCGCGCGACGCGTTGCGCCTCGCGGCCGCCTTCGTCGAGCTTGTCATCCGGCGTGTGCAGGCCCGCATGCATCTGCTCCTGCGCGAACGGCGCCTGCCGCCAGCGGAAGTACGACACGCAGCCGGCGCCGTGCGCGAACGCTTCCCAGCTCCACAGGCGCACCATGCCCGGCAGCGGCGCGGGGTTCCACTGCGCCCAGTTCACGGGCCCCGGCTGCTGCTCCATCACCCAGAACGGCAGCTTCGACATGCCGCGATACAGGTCGTGATTGAACGACGCGAAATCGGGATGGCCGGTGCGCAGCCAGCGCGCTTTCACGTCGGGCGCGAACCATTGCTCCTCGAGCGCGCCGAGCGGATAGCTGTCCCACGTCGCGATGTCGAGGTCGCGTGCCACCTCGTAGTGGTCGAACTCGGTGAACAGCTGCATGAAGTTGTGTGCGACGGGCCGGCCCGGCGAATGCGCGCGGATCACGTCGACCTGCATCCGGTGATAGCGCGCGACCTCGTCCGATGCGAAACGCCGGTAGTCGAGGCGATGCGACGGATGGGCCTCGGTCACGGTGCCGACGGGCGCGTCGACCTCGTCGAAATGGCGATACTCCATGCTCCAGAACACGGTGCCCCACGCGCGGTTCAGCGCGTCGATCGTGCCGTAGCGCGCCTTCAGCCATGCACGAAAGCGCACCAGCGCGGCCGGCGAGTAGCTGACGACGGTCTGGTGGCAACCCAGCTCGTTGTCGGTCTGCCAGTAGCGCACGGCCGGGTGGCGGCCGTAGCGTTCGGCGACCGCCGTGCAGATCTGGCGCGACGCCTCGAGATAGGTCGGCGACGAGAAGTCGTAGTGGCGACGCGAACCGAATGCGCGCGGCCGGCCGTCCGCGCCGATCGCGAGGATATCGGGATGACGGTCGACCAGCCATTTCGGCGGCGTCGCGGTCGGCGTGCACATCACGATCTCGAGGCCGGCCGCGGCGAGCACGTCGACCGCGCGGTCGAGCCAGCCCCAGTTGTATTCGCCCGGCGACGGTTCGATGCGGCTCCACGCGAATTCGGCGATCCGCACCTGCTCGATGCCGAGCGCTTTCATCCGGCGGGCGTCGTCGGCCCACATCGATTCCGGCCAGTGTTCCGGGTAGTAACAGACTCCGAGGCGCATGCCGATCCTTATGCGTAGTGGTGGACGTGGACATCGGCGCACGCGGGCACCGCGCGGCCGTCTTCGGTGAACAGATGGCAGGCCGCGGCCGGTGCATGCACGTGCACGCGCTCGCCGCTGCGCACCTGGGCGTCGCCAGGCACCTTCGCGATCAGCGGCGCGCCGCCGGGCTGGTCGAGGTGCACGTAGGTCTGTTCGCCCAGCCGTTCGACGAGGGCGACGTCGCGCACGAGCGTCGTGGCGTCGTGCGCGGCGCCGAGCGTCAGGTGCTCGGGGCGAATGCCGAGCGTCACGGTGGCGCCGGCATCGAGTGCGGAGCCGTCGCGCGGCAGCGTGAAGGTTTCGCCGGAAGGCGCGACGGTGACGGTCGTGCGACGGGCATCGGATGCGGTGACGACGGCCGGCAGGAAGTTCATGCGCGGCGAGCCGATGAAGCCGGCGACGAAGCGGCTCGCCGGATGGTGGTAGAGGTCGAGCGGCGCGCCGACCTGCGCGATGCTGCCGTGCTGTGCGGTGTCCGCACCGGCGTGCAGCAGCACGATCCTGTCGGCGAGCGTCATCGCTTCGGTCTGGTCGTGCGTCACGTAGACGACGCTCGCGCGTTCGAACTGCTTGTGCAGCCGCGCGATCTCGATGCGGGTCTGGCCGCGCAGCGCCGCGTCGAGATTCGACAGCGGTTCGTCGAACAGGAACACGCCCGGCTCGCGCACGATCGCGCGGCCGATCGCGACGCGCTGCCGCTGGCCGCCCGACAGCGCCTTCGGCTTGCGCTCGAGCAGCGTGTCGAGCTGCAGGATGCGTGCGGCATCGCGCACCTTCCGGTCGATCTCGGCTTTCGGCACGCGCGCGAGCTTCAGCCCGAACGCCATGTTCTCGTAGACCGTCATGTGGGGAAACAGCGCGTAGCTCTGGAACACCATTGCGACGCCGCGTTCGGCGGCCGGCACGTCGTCGACGCGGCGGCCGTCGATCGACAATTCGCCCGCGCTCAGGTCCTCGAGCCCGGCAATCATGCGCAGCAGCGTCGACTTGCCGCATCCGGACGGCCCGAGGAACACACAGAACTCGTGCGCGCCGATCTCCAGATCGACGTCGCGAATCACCGGCGCGTGATCGCCATAGGCTTTCTGCACGCGTCGCATCGAGATGCTCGCCATTGTCTCCGCTCCATGTTTTAATGCGCCGTCATGCTTGATTAAGCGCTTAATCATCGCGATCAAAAAAAGGGGCGATGCGATCGCGGCCGAGTCGCGCCCGTTGGTCGGGCGGCAAGGTGTGCGGCGATAGTGCGCCGCTTCGGTGAGCGAAGCAAATACTGGATTGGCGTCTCATATAGTGAGCAAACGAGATGGCGACACTGGATGAAGTTGCCCGTCGCGCCGGCGTGACGGCCGCGACGGTATCGAACGTGCTGCGCGACCGCGGCCGGGTTGGCGACGCGACGCGTGCGCGGGTGCTGGAAGCCGTGCAGGCGCTCGGGTATCGGCCGCATCTCGCCGCGCGGGCGCTGGCGGAAGGGCGCGCGCCGACGGTCGCGCTGATGGTGTCGAGCATCGCGAACCCGTTCTACCCGGAGTTCGCGCTGGCGGTCGAACGCGCGGTGCGCCGCAACGGGCAGTTCCTGATCGTCTGCAATACGAACGAAGATCCGTTGCAGGGGCGCGCGTACCTCGACCAGATCGCCGGCACGATCTCCGAAGGCATTCTCGTGACCAACGCGAACCTGCACCTGCCCGATCTGCTCGATGTGGCGCGGCGCGGCGTGCCGGTCGTGCTGTGCCTGTGGGAGCGGCCCGAGGCGCTGCCGGACGGATTGCCGTGCGTGGCGATCGATTTTCGCGAGGCGGGGCGGATTGCGACGCGGCATCTGGTCGAACTGGGCCATCGGGAAATCGGCGTGATGGTGGGCGGATCGGCGAGCGGCGTGCAGGCGGCGCGTTACGACGGTTTCGTCGACGTGATGCGCGAAGCAGGGCTCGACGCGTCGATCGTCGCGGCCGAGCCCGATTCGATCGAAGGCGGCGTGCGCGCGGCGGGCCGGCTGCTCGACGCGCACCCGCGGCTGACCGCGCTGGTCGCGACCAACGACCTGCCCGCGATCGGCGCGCTGCACGCGGCGGCCGATCGCGGCAGGCGCGTGCCCGACGACCTGTCGATCGTCGGCATCACGGACATCCATCTCGCCAGCGACACGCGGCCCACGCTGACGACCGTCGCGATCCCGACCGGCGAGGCTGCCGGCCTCGCGGTCGAACTGCTCAACGCACTGCGCGAGGCGGGCGGCCGTCGCGACGATGCGTCGCGCGTGCGGATCGCCTCGCTGCCGCGGCTGGTGGTGCGCGGCACGACCGGTCGCGTGCCGCGCGGCAGTGCGACGCGGTAGGCATCGCGTGTGGCTGCGCCGAGTGCATCGAGTGTGCCGGCGCGGTTCGCGAAGCCCGGCACGGCGTCGCGTGCGGCTTAGCGAACGGCGCGCGCGGCACCGGCCTCACCCGCCTTCGACGCGCCGCATGACGATGCTTCTGGCCGACTCGAGATGCGCGATCGTCATCGAACGGGCGGCGCGTGCATTGCGTTCACGGCACGCCTGCAGGATGTCCTCGTGCTCGACCTGGAACGACGGCGTATCTGCGAGCAGCGTGGCCTGCAGGCGCTCGTAACGTTCGACCTGGCTGCGCAGTTCCGCGATCGCCTTCAACTGCCGCGCGTTGCCGCAGCACGCATACAGCAACGCATGGAATTCGCGGTTCAGCTCGCCCTGCCGGCGCGGCACGGCCGCGTCGCCGAGCAGGCGATGGACGAGTTCGGCGCGCGCCAGCGTCTCGTCGTCGAGACGCTTCACGCTCCGGTAGATCGCGTCGCCTTCGAGCAGCGCGCGCAGATCGTAGATTTCCTGCACGTCCGACGCGGTCAGCATGCGCACGATGGCGCCGCGATTCCTGAAGATATCCAGCAGCCCTTCGCGTTCCAGGCGCTGGATGGCTTCGCGCATCGGAATCCGGCTGACCCCGAACCGGTCGGCCAGGTCGCGCTCGACGAGTCGCTCGCCGGCCTCCAGCTCGCCGTTGATGATCATTTCCCGCAATGATGCGGCTACTGCGTCCGCGGTGGAGTCGAGTCTGGCTTCCATGCCTGCGTGTTCCTCATTTTGGAATAATGGTATACCAAATGGGATTCCGGTGCCACAATGACGACCACCGGCGGGCTCCGTAAAATGAAATCCGGCCCGGTCGAAGCAACCGATATCAATGGAGAGCGAGATGGCATCTGGTGAACACAAATATCGCGTCGCAGTGCAGTGGACGGGCAATCGCGGCACCGGTACGTCGGGGTATCGCGAGTACGGCCGCGATCATGTGATCCGGGCCGGTTCCAAGCCGGACATTCCGGGTTCGTCGGATGCGGCGTTTCGCGGCGACGCGTCGCGCTGGAATCCCGAGGATCTGCTACTGGCGTCGGCCTCGGCGTGCCACAAGCTCTGGTACCTGCATCTGTGCGCGGATGCAGGCATCCGCGTGCTTGCCTATGTCGACGATGCCGAAGGGACGATGATCGACAACCCCGAGCCGGGCCGTTTCACGGAAATCGTGTTGCGCCCTCGGGTGACGATTCGCGCTGGCGACGATCCCGACGTGGCGGAGCATCTGCATCATGCAGCGCACGCGAAGTGTTATATCGCGAATTCGGTCAACTTCCCGATCCGCTGCGAGCCGGTGATCGAGGTCGCCGCGGCGTGACGCCGGCAACGGAAATCACGATGAAGCTTTTCTACTACCCCAGCAATGCAAGCATGGCGCCCCACTTCGTGCTGGAAGAAATCGGGAAGCCGTTCGAGCTTGAATTCGTCGACCGCACGCACAATCAGCACAAGTCGCCGGACTACCTCGCGCTCAATCCGAACGGACTCATTCCGGTGCTGGTCGACGGCGATCTGGCGCTGTACGAAACCGCCGCGATTTGCCTGCATCTCGCCGATACGCACCCGGCGCAGCGGCTTGCGCCGGCACTCGGCACACCGGCGCGCGCCGAATTCTACAAATGGCTGATCTGGCTCACCAACACGCTCCAGGCGACGCTGATCGCGTATTTCTATCCGGAGCGATGGGTCGATGCGGGCAATGCGTCGGGGGCCGCGCAGGTCAAGGCGCATGCGGAGGCAAAAATCGCCGCGCTGCTCGATCAGCTCGACCGTCAACTGGAAACGAGTGGCGGCCCCTGGCTGCTCGGCGCGCACTACACGGTGCTCGATCCGTATGCGCTGATGCTGTGCCGCTGGACCCGCGGCTTTGCCGCGCCGGCGCGGCAACGGCCGATACTCGGCGGTTATCTGCAGCGGGTGCTCGCGCGCCCGGCGATCCAGCGGGCGTTGCAGACGGAAGGGCTCGCGCAGCCCTGGGTGTAACGCGCGACAGAAGCTGCATGCCTGTCATTCGACGGGCATGCGTGCCGAACAAACCGGCAACGGCCTGGCCGCCGAGTCGTCACAGCACGACGCCGTAAACCTCCCGCGCAGCCGCACGAATCGCGTCGGCCATCACCGTGACGGCCGGCGAATGCAGCCGGTCGGTGCGCGTGATGATCCCGAAATCGTCCATCCGGCAATCCATCTCCAGCGGCAGCACCGTGACGATCCCGTGTCGCGCGTAGTAGTGCGCGACGTCCTCCGCGAGCACCGCGATCATGTCGCTCTGTTCGAGCAGCTGCGTGATGAGCAGCAGCGCGGACGTCTCGACGAGGTTCGCGGGCGGCGCGAGGCTGGCGCGCTGGAACACGAGTTCGAAGCGATGGCGCAGCACGCTGCCGGCCGGCGGCACGATCCACGCGGCGCGCTGCACGTCGGCGAGCGACAGCGGCGCCAGCGCGAGCAGCGGATGGCCGGGCCGGACGACCGCGGCCACCGACTCGCCGGTCAGCGGCTCGTAGCGCAGGCGCAGCTTGTCGTGTTCGGCGGAGAGCCGGCCGAGCACGATGTCGATCTTGTCCTGTGCGAGATGTTCGAGCAGCACGTTGCTGGTGTCGATCTCGACCGACACGTGCAGGCCCGCATGCGTGCCCTTCACGGCGGCGACGGCCGGCGGCACGAGCCGCAGGCCCGGCGACGTGATCGCGCCCACCGCCACGTGCCCGAGATGGCCGGCCTTCAGCGCGGCCAGTTCCTCGCGCGCCTGGTCGAGGCTGCCGAGCGCTGCGCGCGCGTGGCGGATCAGCGCGTCGCCGTACAGCGTCGGCCGCATCCCGCGCGGCAGGCGCTCGAACAGCACCGCGCCGATCGATTCCTCGAGTTCGCGCAGCAGCTTCGACGCGGCCGGCTGCGTCATGTTCAGCGCGGCCGCCGCGCGATGAATGCTGCCTTCGTCGGCGAGCGCGACGACCAGCAGGAGCTGGCGGGTCTTCAGACGGGCGCGGTTTCCCCACGGGCTGGCTTCGGGCATCGTACGGGTTTATATCGATATCGGAATCGATATCGTAATCGCCGAAAACGCAATTGGCGAGTTATCAAAATTCTGCCTAGACTGCGCCGGTATCCCGTCACCACAGGACTGACGATGTCGGCAACAAAACCCAGGCTGCGCTCCGCCCAATGGTTCGGCACGAACGACAAGAACGGCTTCATGTACCGGAGCTGGATGAAGAACCAGGGCATTCCCGATCACGAATTCGATGGCCGGCCGGTCATCGGCATCTGCAACACGTGGTCCGAACTGACGCCGTGCAACGCGCACTTCCGCAAGCTCGCCGAGCACGTGAAACGCGGGATCTCCGAGGCGGGCGGTTTCCCGGTCGAGTTCCCGGTGTTCTCGAACGGCGAATCGAACCTGCGGCCGTCGGCGATGCTCACGCGCAACCTCGCGTCGATGGACGTCGAGGAAGCGATCCGCGGCAATCCGATCGACGCGGTCGTGCTGCTCGCCGGCTGCGACAAGACGACGCCCGCGCTGCTGATGGGCGCGGCGAGCTGCGACGTGCCGGCGATCGTCGTGTCGGGCGGGCCGATGCTGAACGGCAAGCTCGAAGGCAAGAACATCGGTTCGGGCACGGCCGTGTGGCAGCTGCACGAAGCACTGAAGGCCGGCGAGATCGACCTGCATCACTTCCTGTCGGCCGAAGCCGGGATGTCGCGCTCGGCCGGCACCTGCAACACGATGGGCACCGCGTCGACGATGGCGTGCATGGCCGAGGCGCTCGGCGTCGCGCTGCCGCACAACGCGGCGATTCCGGCCGTCGATTCGCGCCGCTACGTGCTCGCGCACATGTCGGGCATCCGCATCGTCGAGATGGCGCTCGAAGGGCTCACGCTGTCGAAGATCCTGACGCGCGCGGCGTTCGAGAACGCGATCCGCGCGAACGCGGCGATCGGCGGCTCGACCAACGCGGTGATCCACCTGAAGGCGATCGCGGGCCGCATCGGCGTGCCGCTCGAACTCGAGGACTGGATGCGCATCGGCCGCGACACGCCGACGATCGTCGACCTGATGCCGTCGGGGCGTTTCCTGATGGAGGAGTTCTATTACGCGGGCGGCCTGCCGGCCGTGCTGCGCCGGCTCGGCGAAGGCGGGCTGCTGCCGAACCCGGACGCGCTGACGGTGAACGGCAAGTCGCTGTGGGACAACGTGCGCGAAGCGCCGAACTACGACGACGAGGTGATCCGCCCGCTCGACCGGCCGCTGATCGCGGACGGCGGCATCCGCATCCTGCGCGGCAATCTCGCGCCGCGCGGCGCGGTGCTCAAGCCGTCGGCGGCGAGCCCCGAGCTGCTGAAGCATCGCGGCCGTGCGGTCGTGTTCGAGAACCTCGATCACTACAAGGCCACGATCAACGACGAAGCGCTCGACGTCGACGCGAGCTCGGTGCTCGTGCTGAAGAATTGCGGGCCGCGCGGCTATCCGGGGATGGCCGAAGTCGGCAACATGGGGCTGCCGCCGAAGCTGCTGCGCCAGGGCGTGAAGGATATGGTGCGGATTTCCGATGCGCGGATGAGCGGCACCGCGTACGGCACGGTGGTGCTGCACGTCGCGCCGGAGGCCGCCGCCGGCGGGCCGCTCGCGGCCGTGCGCAACGGCGACTGGATCGAACTCGACTGCGAAGCCGGCACGCTGCATCTCGACATTACGGATGACGAACTGCAGCGCCGCCTGTCGGACGTCGATCCGACCGCGGCGCCGGGCGTGGCCGGCCAGCTCGGCAAGGGCGGCTACGCGCGGCTGTATATCGATCACGTGCTGCAGGCCGACGAGGGGTGCGACCTCGACTTCCTGGTCGGCACGCGCGGCGCGGAAGTGCCGAGCCATTCGCATTGAGCGGCAGGTGCCGCAACCGGTTGCGGGCCCTGGCCCGCGCTTCGTGAAACCGTGAACGCATGACGGCCGAACATCGTCGAGGCCGACGCAGGACCGAACCATGACATCGAGCAGCACGCCGCGTTATCGCGGCATCTTCCCCGTCGTCCCGACGACGTTTTCCGATACCGGCGCGCTCGACCTCGCGAGCCAGAAGCGCTCGGTCGATTTCATGATCGACGCGGGCTCGGACGGGCTGTGCATCCTCGCGAACTTCTCCGAGCAGTTCGCGATCACCGACGACGAACGCGACGTGCTCACGCGCACGATCCTCGAACACGTCGCGGGCCGCGTGCCGGTGATCGTCACGACGTCGCACTACAGCACCCAGGTGTGCGCGGCGCGCAGCCTGCGCGCGCAGCAGCTCGGCGCGGCGATGGTGATGGCGATGCCGCCGTATCACGGCGCGACGTTCCGCGTGCCGGAGGCGCAGATCTTCGATTTCTATGCACGCGTGTCCGACGCGATCGCGATCCCGATCATGATCCAGGACGCGCCCGCGAGCGGCACCGCGCTGCCGGCGCCGTTCCTCGCGCGGATGGCGCGGGAGATCGAGCAGGTCGCGTACTTCAAGATCGAGACGCCCGGCGCCGCGAACAAGCTGCGCGAGCTGATCCGGCTCGGCGGCGACGCGATCGAGGGGCCGTGGGACGGCGAGGAGGCGATCACGCTGCTCGCCGACCTCCATGCGGGCGCGACCGGCGCGATGACGGGCGGCGCGTTTCCGGACGGCATCCGGCCGATCCTCGAAGCGTGGCGCGAAGGGCGCCACGACGACGCGTTCGCGCGCTACCAGGCGTGGCTGCCGCTGATCAATCACGAGAACCGCCAGTCCGGGATCCTCACCGCGAAGGCGCTGATGCGCGAAGGCGGCGTGATCGCGTGCGAGCGGCCGCGGCATCCGATGCCGGAACTGCATCCGGACACGCGCGCGGAACTGCTCGCGATCGCGCGCCGGCTCGATCCGCTCGTGCTGCGCTGGGCGCACTGAGCGAGTGGCGAAGGAGGAACGCACCATGAGCGATGTGATTTCGCTGGGCGTCGTCGGGATCGGCAAGATCGCGCGCGACCAGCATCTGCCGGCGATCGCCGCCGAACCGGGCTTCGCGCTCGCCGCATGCGCGAGCCGTCACGCGGAAGTCACCGGCGTGCGGAATTATCCGGACCTGCGTGCGCTGCTGGCCGCCGAGCGCGAGCTCGACGCCGTGTCGCTGTGCGCGCCGCCGCAGGTGCGCTACGCGCAGGCGCGCGCCGCGCTCGAAGCCGGCAAGCACGTGATGCTCGAGAAGCCGCCGGGCGCGACGCTCGGCGAAGTGGCCGCGCTGGAGGCGCTCGCTCACGCGCGCGGCCTCACGCTGTTCGCGACCTGGCATTCGCGCTGCGCGAGCGCGGTGGAGCCCGCGCGCGCGTGGCTCGCGACGCGCACGATCCGCGCGGTGCAGGTGCGCTGGAAGGAAGACGTGCGTCGCTGGCACCCGGGGCAGCAATGGATCTGGGAGCCCGGCGGCCTCGGCGTGTTCGATCCCGGCATCAACGCGCTGTCGATCGTCACGCGGATCCTGCCGCGCGAACTCGTGTTGCGCGAGGCGACGCTCTACGTGCCGAGCGACGTGCAGACGCCGATCGCGGCCGAACTCGATTGCGCGGATACTGACGGCGTGCCCGTGCGCGCGGAATTCGACTGGCGGCACGGCCCCGTCGAGCAATGGGAGATCGCGGTCGATACGTCGGACGGCGTGCTCGCGATCAGCCGCGGCGGCGCGCAATTGTCGATTGCCGGCGAGCCGGTCGAGATCGGGCCGGAGCGCGAGTATCCGGCACTGTATGCGCATTTCCGCGCGCTGATCGCGCGCGGCGTAAGCGACGTCGACGTACGGCCGTTGCGGCTCGTCGCCGATGCATTCCTGTTCGGCCGGCGCGTCGGGACCGACGCGTTTGGCCGCTGAAAACGTGCCGGCGCGCGCCACCGCGACCGCGCACGATGCATGATGAAGACCCAAGCCAATACAAGGAGACACCGCATGAACCGCACGATTCGCCGACACACCCTGCGCGCGCTGCTGGCCGCGCTTTGCATCGCACCGCTCGGCATGCAGGGCGCCGCGCACGCCGACGCGCCGCTGAAGATCGGCTTCCTGGTGAAGATGCCCGAGCAGGCATGGTTCATCAACGAGCAGAACGCGGCAACCGCGCTCGGCCAGAAGGAGAGTTTCTCGGTCGTGAAGATCGGCACGCCCGACGGCGAGAAGGTGCTGGCCGCGATCGACAACCTCGGCTCGCAGGGCGCGCAGGGCTTCGTTATCTGCGCGCCCGACGTGCGCCTCGGCCCGGCGATCTCCGCGCGCGCGAAGCGCTACAACATGAAGTTCGTGACCGTCGACGACCAGCTCGTCGACTCGACCGGCAAGCCGCTTCCGAACGTGCCGCATCTCGGGATGTCGGCGACGAAGATCGGCAACCAGGTCGGCCAGGCGATCTCTGATGAAATGAAGCGACGCGGCTGGAAGCCGGAAGAAGTCGGCGCGCTGCGGATCACGAACAACGAGCTGCCGACCGCGAAGCTGCGCACCGACGGCGCGACGCAGGCGCTGCTCGCGAACGGCTTCCGCAAGGAGAACATCTTCGACGCGCCGCAGAAGACGACCGACGACGAAGGCGGCTTCAGCGCTGCGGCGCCGGTGCTCGCGCGCCATCCGAACGTGAAGAAATGGGTGGTCTACGCGCTGAACGAGGAAACCGTGCTCGGCGCGGTGCGCGCGACCGAACAGCTGCACATCGCGGCGGCCGACGTGATCGGCGTCGGCATCAACGGCGCGGGCGAGGCGTTCGCCGAATTCCAGAAGAAGGAGCCGACCGGCTTCTATGGGACGATCGCGGTCAGCTCGACGAACCACGGCAAGGACAGCACGCAGAACCTCGTCGACTGGATCCGCAACGGCAAGACGCCGCCCGCCGATACGCAGACGAGCGGCAAGCTGATGACGCGCGCGAACTGGCAGGCCGTGCGCGCCGAGCTCGGCATCTGAGCGGGCGAGGCGAGAACGCGATGACGATGCAGACGATCACGGCCGTGTCCCGCGACGCTGTCGAAGCGGGCGCGCCGCCGCCGGGCGGCCCGCTGCTCGCGCTCGACGGCATCACGGTGACGTTCCCGGGCGTGCGCGCGCTCGACGCCGTGTCGCTGTCGGTGCGCGCGGGCGAAGTGCACGGGCTGATGGGCGAGAACGGCGCGGGGAAATCGACGCTGCTGAAGGTGCTGTCCGGCGTGAACCAGCCGCAGGCCGGCACGCTGACGCTGAACGGCACGGTGCAGCGCTTCGCGTCGACGCGCGCCGCGCTCGAAGCCGGCATCGCGATCATCTACCAGGAGCTGCATCTGGTGCCCGAGCTGACGGTCGCCGAGAACCTGATGCTCGGGCAGTTGCCGAGCCGGCTTGGCGTGGTCGACGAGCGCACGCTCGCCGCGCGCGCGCTCGATGCGCTGGAGCGGCTCGGCGAGCATATCGATCCGGGCATTCCGGTGAAGTACCTGTCGATCGGTCAGCGCCAGATGATCGAGATCGGCAAGGCGCTGATGCGCGACGCGCGCGTGATCGCGTTCGACGAACCAACGAGCTCGCTGTCCGCACGCGAGACCACGCAGCTGTTCCGGATCATCCGCGCGCTGCGCGCGGAAGGCCGCGCGATCATCTACGTCACGCACCGGATGGAAGAGGTCTACGAGCTGTGCGACCGCGTGACCGTGTTTCGCGACGGCCGCCGGATCGACACGTTCGATTCCGTCGCCGAGCTCGACCGCGACCGGCTGATCGGCTGCATGGTCGGCCGCTCGATCGAGGACGTGTACGGCTACCGGCCGCGCGCGGCCGGCGACGTGCTGATCGAAGCGAAAGGGCTGACGGGGCCCGGGTTGTCCGAGCCCGTGTCGTTCGCCGCGCGGCGCGGCGAGATCGTCGGCTTCTTCGGGCTGGTCGGCGCGGGGCGCTCGGAGCTGATGAAGCTGCTGTATGGCGCGGTGCGCCCGGCCGCGGGGCACGTCGAGCTGGGCGGGCGGCGGGTCGCGTTCCGGAGCCCGCGCGACGCGGTGCGCGCCGGCATCGCGCTGTGCCCGGAAGACCGCAAGCAGGAAGGCATCGTCGCGATCGCGTCGGTGGCCGACAACCTGAACATCAGCGCGCGCCGGCACTTCAGCCCGGCGCGCATGCTGCTCGACACGCGGCGCGAGCGCACGCTCGCGCAACGCTACATCGAGCAACTCGCGATCAAGACCCGCGACTGCGACACGCCGATCGGCGCGCTGTCGGGCGGCAACCAGCAGAAGGTCGTGCTGGCGCGCTGGCTGGCCGAGCGCATCGACGTGTTCCTGATGGACGAGCCGACGCGCGGCATCGACGTCGGCGCGCGCGCGGAAATCTACAACCTGTTCTACGAACTCGCGGAAGCGGGCCGCACGGTGATCCTCGTATCGAGCGATCTGGCCGAGGTGATCGGCGTGTCGGACCGGATCATCGTGATGAAGGAAGGACGGATCGCGGGCGAGGTGGCGAAGGCGCAGGCGACGCCCGACGCGCTGATCAAGCTCGCGCTGCCGCGCTAGCGGCGTGCTGTTCAACCGGAATGCAAACGACATGAGCCAGGCAATGCAACCCCAACGCACTTCTCCGTCCCCCGATGCCGCCGCCGCGCCCGCGCGAGCGCGCGGCGGCGTGTGGCAGCTGATCAACCGTTCCGGCATCGTGATGGTGTTTCTCGTGCTGTTCGCGACGCTGTCGCTGACGGTGCCGGACTTCCTCACGCCGCGCAACATCCAGGGCCTGCTGCTGTCGGTCACGCTGATCGGTTCGATCGCGGTGACGATGATGTTCGTGCTCGCGCTCGGCGAGGTCGACCTGTCGGTCGCATCGATCGTCGCGTTCTCGGGCGTCGTCGCGTCGACGCTGATCACCGCGACGCACAGCGTGCTGTTCGGCACCGCGGCCGGCGTGCTCGCGGGCGGTGCGGTCGGGCTCGTGAACGGCGTGCTGATCGCGCGCTACCGGATCAATTCGCTGATCGTCACGCTCGCGATGATGGAAGTCGTGCGCGGGCTCGCGTTCATCACGTCGAACGGCGACGCGGTGATGATTTCCGAGGAGCGCTTTTTCGAGCTCGGGGCCGGTTCGTTCCTCGGCATCTCGTACCCGATCTGGAGCAACATCATCGGCTTCGTCGTGTTCGGCTTCCTGCTGCGCAAGACGGTGTTCGGCAAGAACGTGCTGGCCGTCGGCGGCAACGGCGAGGCCGCGCTGCTCGCGGGGCTGCCGGTGATGCGCATCAAGATCACGGTGTTCGTGCTGCAGGGGCTCGTGACGGGCTTCGCCGGCGTGATGCTGGCGTCGCGGATGAGCCTCGGCGATCCGAAGACGTCGGTCGGCCTCGAGCTCGGCGTGATCTCCGCGTGCGTGCTCGGCGGCGTGTCGCTGACGGGCGGTGTCGCGACGATCTCCGGCGTGCTGGTCGGCGTGCTGATCATGGGCGCGGTGCAGGATGCGATGAGCCTGCTGAACGTACCGACGTTTTACCAATATCTGATACGCGGCGGAATTCTGTTGCTCGCGGTGCTGTTCGACCAGTATCGTCGCAATCAGCGGCGCGCGATGAAGATCTGACCGGCAGCGCGGCCGCCTGCGAATGCGACAGATATCGGGAGACGGCATGCAACAGAATCATCCGGCCGCGTCGGCGACGCTGCTGGCCGACAGCCGCAACACGCTCGGCGAAGGCGCGACGTGGTGCGACACGACGCACGCGCTGTACTGGACGGACATCGAAGGCGCGCAACTGTGGCGCTGCCGCGCGGACGGCTCGGACCTGACGCCGTGGGCGATGCCCGAGCGACTCGCGTGCTTCGCGCTCACGCACGATCCGGACGTGCTGCTCGTCGGGCTCGCGACGCATCTCGCGTTCTTCGACCTGCGCAGCGGCGCGCTCACGCGGATCGTCGACGTCGAACCCGATCTGCCGACGCGCCTGAACGACGGCCGGTGCGATCCGTTCGGCGCGTTCGTGTTCGGGATGAAGGACGAAGGCGGCGAGCCGCCGCGCGCGGTCGGCGGGTTCTACCGGCTCAATGCCGACCTCACGCTCGAACGGCTCGCGTTGCCGGCGGCGGCGATCGCGAACAGCATCGCGTTCTCGCCGGACGGTTCGAAAATGTACTTCTGCGATTCGCTCGTGCGCGAGATTTTCGTCTGCGATTACCGCGCGGGCGGCGATGTCGCGAACGTGCGCTCGTTCGCGCGCCTGACTGATGCGGACGGCGACCCGGACGGCTCGATCGTCGATCGCGACGGCGGGCTGTGGAACGCGCAATGGGGCGGCCGCCGGGTGGTGCGTTATGGGCCGGACGGGATCGAGACGGACCGCGTCGAGGTGCCCACCGCGCAGCCGAGTTGCGTCGCGATTGACGGTGACGGCCGCCTGTACGTGACGAGCGCGCGCATCGGCTTGAGCGACGACGCGCTGGCCGGCGATGCGCATGCGGGCGGCGTGTTCGTCGCGCAGACGCGGCATGCGGGGCTGCCGACTGCACGATTCGCGGGCGCGCCGCGCGGTTGATCGCGTCGTCGCATACGGGTTCCCGTCCATGGGATCCTGCTGGCGCGGCGGACTTCGCGGTCAGGCCCGCGATCCGCCGCACAGGCGCGAGCGCACGGCGGCGGACCGTCTTCCCCGAACATCCGTTCAACTCCCCACCTGCTGGTAAGATGGCCCGCAATTCCATCCTGCCCGCACCATGAGTTCCGCACCGACCAAGCCCGCGAATCCGAAGAACGCCGCGAAGAACGCCCGCGCGACGGGCGACAAGCCGAAAGCGCGCGTGCAACAACGCCTGACCTACGTGATCGGCGGCCTCGACCGGCTGCTGCGCCGTCACATGACCGACGCGCTCGCGCCGCTCGGCATCACGCTCGCGCAATACACGGCGCTGTCGGTGCTCGAGGCGCGCGGCGCATCGTCGAACGCGCAGTTGGCCGAGCGCTCGTGGATCACGCCGCAATCGGCGAACGAGGTGATGAGCGTGATGGCCGCGCGCGGTTTCGTCACACGCGAAGCCGACCCGTCACACGGCCGCATCATCCTGCTGACGCTGACCGACGCAGGGGCGGCGATGCTGCGCGAATGCGAAGCCGTGCTGCGCCCGCTCGAGGCACGCATGCTCGGCGACATCTCGGCCGACGACGCCGCGCACGTGCAGCGCGCGCTCGAACTATTCTCGCGCAATCTGCGCGGCTGACCGCTTCCCCGATTTTCACGACGCGGGCCCGCCAGGCCCGCGCTCGCTTCGCACGCGCCATCGGTGGTCGCCCGACCGCTCCCCGATTTCCCCGGCGCTTTCTCCGCCTTCCGATCCGGGTTTACACCGGCGTTCGTGCCGCTTGCAATATCAGGTAGCCTGATATTAAATGAAGCCGTTCGCAGCAGGCATGCTGCGCACCGAATCGCACAGGAACGAACGACAGGAACAGACATGAGCAAGTACGACAACCGCTGGCAGACCGTTGAAGTGAACGTGGAGGCCGGCATCGCGTGGGTGACGCTGAATCGCCCCGAGAAGCGCAACGCAATGAGCCCGACGCTGAACCGGGAGATGCTGGAAGTCCTCGACGCGGTCGAGTTCGACGACGAGGCGAAGGTGCTGGTGCTGACCGGCGCGGGCGCCGCGTGGACGGCCGGCATGGATCTGAAGGAATACTTCCGCGAGATCGACGGCGGCTCGGACGCGATGCAGGAAAAGGTGCGGCGCGACGCGTCGGAATGGCAATGGCGCCGCCTGCGCATGTACAACAAGCCGACCATCGCGATGGTGAACGGCTGGTGCTTCGGCGGCGGCTTCTCGCCGCTCGTCGCGTGCGACCTGGCGATCGCCGCCGAGGAAGCCGTGTTCGGGCTGTCGGAGATCAACTGGGGCATCCCGCCCGGCAACCTCGTCAGCAAGGCGATGGCCGACACGGTCGGGCATCGTCGCGCGCTGCACTACATCATGACCGGCGACACGTTCACCGGCGCGGAAGCGGCGGAGATGGGCCTCGTGAACAGCAGCGTGCCGCTCGCCGGGCTGCGCGACGCGACGATCGCGCTTGCCGCGCGGCTGATGGACAAGAACCCGGTCGTGCTGCGCGCGGCGAAGCACGGCTTCAAGCGTTCTCGCGAACTCACATGGGAGCAGTGCGAGGACTACCTGTACGCGAAGCTCGACCAGGCGCAACTGCGCGATCCGGAACAAGGCCGCGAACAGGGGCTGAAGCAGTTCCTCGACGACAAGACGATCAAGCCGGGCCTGCAGGCATACAAGCGCTGATACAAGCGCCGACGCAGCCGCCGGCGTCACCGCCGGTGTAATCGCAAGAGACAGGCAAGGCAGGAGACGACATGACCGACAGACGGATGCTGATCGGCGGCGAGTGGTGCACCGCCCGCGACGGGCGAACCTTCGACCGCTTCAACCCCGCGACGGGCGCGCTCGCGTCGCGCGCGCCGGCGGCCGGCATGGCCGACGCCGACGCGGCCATCGACGCCGCGCACCGCGCGTTCGCCGAATGGGCGGCGCTCGCGCCGACCGAGCGGCGCCGCCGGCTGCTGAAGGCGGCCGACCTGATGGATGCGCGCATCGACGAGATCATCGCGACCGGTGTCGCCGAAACCGGCGCGACACCCGGCTGGCTCGGCTTCAACGTGACGCTCGCGGCGAACATGCTGCGCGAGGCCGCGTCGATGACGACGCAGATCGCCGGCGACGTGATCCCGTCCGACGTACCGGGCAATCTCGCGCTCGCGATGCGCGTGCCGTGCGGCGTGGTGCTCGGCATCGCGCCGTGGAACGCGCCGGTGATCCTCGGCACGCGTGCGCTGGCGATGCCGCTCGCGTGCGGCAACACGGTCGTGCTGAAGGCGTCCGAGGCGTGCCCGGGCGTGCATGCGCTGATCGGCGCGGTGCTGGACGAAGCCGGGCTCGGCGCGGGCGTGGTGAACGTGATCACGCACGCGGCGGCCGACGCACCCGAACTCGTCGAGCGGATGATCGCGCATCCGCACGTGAAGCGGATCAACTTCACCGGGTCGACGCATGTCGGGCGTATCATCGCGCGCCACGCGGCCGCCCACCTTAAGCCCGTGCTGCTCGAACTCGGCGGCAAGGCGCCGGTGCTCGTGCTGGACGATGCCGATCTCGACGCGGCCGTCGATGCGATCGCGTTCGGCGCGTTCTTCAACCAGGGGCAGATCTGCATGTCGACCGAGCGCGTGATCGCCGCGCGGCCGATCGCCGATGCGCTGGTCGAACGCCTCGCCGCGAAGGCGCGCACGCTGGTCGCGGGCGATCCGCTGGCCGGCCATCCGCTCGGCACGATGGTCGATGCGTCGGCCGCTGCGCGCGCGGCGTCGCTGGTCGAGGATGCGCGTGCGCATGGCGCGCAACTGCCGCTCGGATGCCGTGTGGACGGCGCGACGATGCAGCCCGCGATCGTCGACGGCGTCACGCGCGACATGCGGCTCTATCGCGAGGAGTCCTTCGCGCCGGTCGTCGCTATCCTGCGTGCGGATAGCGACGACGAAGCGGTCGCGCTCGCGAATGACAGCGAGTTCGGGCTGTCGGCGAGCGTGTTCAGCCGCGATGTTGCGCGCGCGATGGCGGTCGCACGCCGGATTGAATCGGGGATTTGCCACATCAACGGGCCGACCGTGCACGACGAAGCGCAGATGCCGTTCGGCGGCACGAAGGCGAGCGGCTACGGCCGCTTCGGCAGCCGCGCGTCGATCGCCGAATTCACCGAGCTGCGCTGGATCACCGTGCAGACCACGCCGCGGCACTACCCGATTTGACGTCCTCCGCTGCCTAACGGCAGAGGATTCCCACATCTGGCGATGCACGTCCGCATCGGAGAATGTTCAGCGCAGCGTTGATATCACGATCATGCACGACACCGCAGTCACTGCAAGCCCACTCTCTTATTCGCAGTCCCGCGATACCTTTCGGCCGCGTCATGCTGTCTTTCGAACCGCACGCCGAACAGGACTGGGTAGAACCGCTTTCGTCCACTTCCTCGAACGTGGCTCCGTGCGCGATCGCCTTGTAACGGAGCTTGTCCCGGAAGGACGACCAGGATGCGTCGTAGACGCTCTTCGCCATCCTGGTTCTGGCGAGCTTCGTAGCCGACACATTGCCGACCGCGATGTAATCGAAACGCCGCACCAGATCGAGCGCGAGCTTGTGTTGGAAATCGGCACGGGCATTTGCGACCTTGGCGTGCAGCTTCGCGATATGTCGCTTGTGCTTTCGCGCTCTTTGAGCTTTCGCGAGCTTGTCCGCCGCGCGTCGGCCGAACTGGTCATTCGCCAGCTTCTCGCCGGTCGAAAGTGTGGCAAAGTCTTTCAGACCGAGATCGATGCCAACACCAGAACGGATCGCTCGAGCCTGAGCATCGGGCACCTCAATCACGATGTTGAGAAACCAGTTGCCACGCGCATCTTGTGCAAAATTGGTGCCGTCCTTGATCTTGCCTTCGGGAAGCGGCCTGCTGTTGAACACGCGAAACGTGTTGCCGGCGTACCGGAACGCGTCGCCTTCGCGCTTCAGGTCACGGCCCTTCAGCGGCACCCAGCCAAGCGCTTTTCTGCCGCGATAACGCAGGTAAGGGCGTCGGTGTTGGCTGCGCGACTTCGCGTATTGCTCGCACGTCGCGTTGATCGTGCCGGAGTGGATGCCGAGCGCCTTGCTGCTCCCCGTCGTCAGCATGTTCAGATCAAAACCCGTCGGGCATTTCTTATTCCATTTGAGTGCGTGCTTCTGCGTGTCGTTGCAGAAGTTCCAGACATAGTTCACCGCGCGGCTCTGCTTGTTAAGCAGTCCGTTGAGCGACTTCACTCGGTAGCGGTAGACAAGAATCATACCGGTGATCCTAACCCGAGGAAGAAGCTGTCTGTCAACGGCATGCCTTTCTTCAAAGCAATACCCCCCGAAGGAACCCCCCTTGAGGGAAACGGCGAGACTATTCGGAGAAACGGATGAATGTAGTGAAACCTCCGGGCGAGGTCGCCCACGACACGGGCGGCGTGCGCTATCGCGCGGCCGCCGTCGCGGTCGGCGCGGTCGAGATTCGCCGCGACGACGACGGTACCTGGTACCTGCGCTCGCGCGAGCCGCTCGGCGATTATCCGACGCGCATCACCGACTGCCTCGTGCGCGGCGCGCAAGCGCACCCCGACCGCGTGCTGGCCGCGCGGCGCGGCGCCGACGGGCACTGGATCGAGATCACCTACGCGCAGATGCTCGAACGCGCTCGCGCGCTCGGCCAGGGGCTCGTCGATCTCGGGCTGTCGGCCGAACGTCCGCTCGCGGTGCTGTCCGGCAACGATCTCGAGCATCTGCAGCTGATGTTCGCGGCGATGCTGGCCGGCGTGCCGTACTCGCCGATCTCGCCCGCGTATTCGCTGGTGTCGACCGACTACGGCAAGCTGCGTCACACGCTCGGCGTATTGCGGCCGGGGGCGGTGTTCGTCGCGGAGCGCGCGCCGTTCGCGCGTGCGCTCGACGCGACGCTGCCGGCCGATGCGGCGCTGATCGTCGCCCGCGATGCCGATGCGCAGGAGGATGCCGACACCGGCGGCAACGGGCGCGCGGTGCCGCTATCGCGCCTGCTCGCCACCGTCCCGCGTACGATCGATGCGATCCACGACGCGGTCGGCCCCGATCATCTCGCGAAGATCCTGTTTACGTCCGGTTCGACGAAGCAGCCGAAGGCCGTGCCGACCACGCACCGGATGCTGTGCAGCAACCAGCAGATGCTGCGCCAGACGATGCCCGAACTCACGCGCGAACCGCCGGTGCTGGTCGACTGGCTGCCGTGGAATCACACGTTCGGCGGCAGCCACAACCTCGGCATCGCGCTGTACAACGGCGGCACGCTGTATATCGACGACGGCCGCCCGATGCCCGGCCGCTTCGACGAAACCGTGCGCAACCTGCGCGAGATCGCACCGACCATCTACTTCAACGTGCCGAAGGGCTGGGAGGAGCTGGCCGCCGCGCTCGAACGCGATGCCGAGCTGCGCGACACGTTCTTCTCGCGCGTGAAGCTGTATTTCTTCGGCGGCGCGGGGCTGTCGCAAGCCGCGTGGGACCGGCTCGACCGCGTGACCGAAGCGCATTGCGGCGAGCGCATCCGGATCATGGCCGGCCTCGGGATGACGGAGGCGTCGCCGTCGTGCCTGTTCACGACGGGGCCGCTGATGCGCGCCGGCTATATCGGGCTGCCCGCGCCCGGCTGCGACGCGAAGCTCGTGCCGTGCGGCGGCAAGCACGAACTGCGCTTCAAGGGACCGAACGTGATGCGCGGCTATTGGCATGCGGACGTCGATCCGCGCGACGTGTTCGACGAAGAAGGCTATTACCGCAGCGGCGACGCGGGCGTCTTTGCCGATCCGGCGCGGCCGGAACTCGGGCTGCTGTTCGACGGGCGGCTGACCGAGGACTTCAAGCTGAGCAGCGGCACGTTCGTCAGCGTCGGGCCGTTGCGCGCGAATGCGGTGTCGACGGGTGCCCCGTACGTGCAGGACGTGGTCGTGACCGGGATCGATCGCGACGATATCGGCTTGCTGGTGTTCCCGCGCATCGATGCATGCCGTGCGCTCGCGGGGCTCGCCGCCGATGCGTCCGTGACCGACGTGCTGCGCGCGCCGGCCGTGCGGGCGGCGTTCGCGGCGTGGCTCGCCGCGCTGAACCGGAACGCGAGCGGCGGCTCGACGTTCGTCGCGCGGATCCGGCTGATCGACACGCCGCCGTCGCTCGATCTCGGCGAAGTGACCGACAAGGGTTCGCTGAACCAGGCGGCCGTGCAGAAGCATCGCGCGGCGATGATCGACGCGCTGTACGACCCGGCGCGGCGCGATCCCGACGTGATTTACGCGTAAGCAGTACGCACGAGCAGTAAGCAGCAACCAGCAGCAACAGGCAGACACAACGACCGGCCGGCCACGACACCGGCAGGCACGCTTGCGGCCAGTGAATCAGGTTGCCTGATAAAGGCTGCCGTTCATACGACACCTCGCGCGCCGAACCGCCACTGGCCGGTGGCGGCGCGCGGCGGTCGTTGCACGGCCGACCGACTACAAGACATGGGATTGGAGACAGAATGAACACCTACGTTGCCGAAAAACCCACGGTCGCGACCACGCTCGCGCTGTGTTTCGCGATCGCACTCCTCGAAGGGCTCGACCTGCAGTCGGTCGGCGTCGCCGCGCCGCGGATGGCGCGCGAATTCGGGCTGTCCGTGTCGCAGATGGGCATCGCGTTCAGCGCGGGCACCTTCGGGCTGCTGCCGGGCGCGATGCTCGGCGGGCGGCTCGCCGACCGGATCGGCCGCAAGCGCGTGCTGATCGCATCGACCGTGCTGTTCGGGCTGCTGTCGATCGCGACCGCGCAGGTCTCGAGCTTCGCGATGCTCGTCGTCGTGCGCGTGCTGACCGGCATCGGCCTCGGCGGCGCGATGCCGAACCTGATCGCGCTGTCGTCCGAAGCGGTCGAGCCGCGCTCGCGCAGCAGCGCGGTCGCGACGATGTATTGCGGGATCCCGTTCGGCGGCGTGATCGCGTCGGTGATCGGCGTGCTGCTCGCCGGCGATACCGAATGGCGACACATCTTCTACGTCGGCGGCGTGGGGCCGCTGCTGCTCGTGCCGCTGCTCGTGTGGTTCCTGCCGGAATCGCGCGCGTATCTCGACGTCGCGGGCACGCCGGCCGCGCGGTCCAGTGTCGCCCAGACGCTGTTCGGCGATGGCCGCACGACGTCGACGCTTGCGCTGTGGATCAGCTATTTCTGCACGCTGATCGTCCTCTACTTCCTGCTGAACTGGCTGCCGTCGCTGATGGCCGCGCGCGGGCTCGATCGCGCACACGTCGGCCTCGTGCAGATCGCGTTCAACGTCGGCGCGGGGCTCGGCGCGCTCGGCATCGGTGCGGCGCTCGACCGGATGCGCGCGTCGCGCGTTGTCGGCGGCATGTATGTCGGGATCGTGCTGTCGCTCGCCGCGCTCGCGGCCGCACCCGGTTTCACGTCGCTCGCGGCGGCCGCGTTCGCGGCAGGGATGTTCGTGGTCGGCGGGCAGTCGGTGCTGTATGCGCTCGCGGCGATCTACTACCCGACCGCGATGCGCGGAACCGGCGTCGGAGCGGCGGTGGCGGTCGGCCGGCTCGGTTCCGTCGTCGGGCCGCTCGCGGCCGCGACGCTGCTGGCCGCCGGCCGCAGCGCGCCCGTCGTGATCGGCGCGAGCATTCCCGTCACGCTCGTCGCGGCCTTCGCTGCATTCGTGCTGATTCGCCGCCCGCAAGCCGGCGACTGACGGTTCGTTTTTTCAATGCGCGCCGTCAGAGCGCGCGATTCAACAAGGTCTGGAGACGACATGAAAACGAAGACAAGGAACGGCCTGCTGGCCGCCGGCGCATGCTGCGCGCTCGCCGCGCCGGGCGCACACGCACAGTCGAGCGTGACGCTGTACGGGATCATCGATACGGGCGTCGAATTCGTGTCGCACGCAAACGCGGCCGGCGACCACGTGGTGCGGATGCCGGGCGTGACCGGCGAGTTGCCGTCGCGCTGGGGGTTGCGCGGCACCGAGGATCTCGGCGGTGGCTACCAGGCGGTGTTCACGCTCGAAAGCGGCTTCAACGTGCGCGGCGGCGATCTCGGGCAGGGCGGACGGCTGTTCGGGCGGCAGGCGTTCGTCGGGCTGAAGAGCGGCTTCGGCACGCTCGCGTTCGGCCGTCAGTACACGATGACCTATCTCGCGCTGCAGGGCGCGGACATCATCGGCCCCGACATCTACGGGCTCGGCTCGTTCGACGCGTACGTGCCGAACGGACGCGCCGACAACGCGGTGACCTACCTCGGCACGTATCGCGGCGTGACGCTCGGCGCCGCGTATTCGTTCGGCCGCGACGGCGCGGGCACCGGCAACTCGCCGGGGCAAGGCACGTGCGCGGGGCAGGTGCCGGGCGACGCGGTGCAGTGCCGCAACTGGTCGGTGATGCTCAAGTACGACAGCGCGTATTTCGGTGCGGCGGCATCGTACGAGGAGCAGCGCGGCGGCACCGGCGCGGCCGCGAACTTCTTCGACGGCGTCGCGCCCGTCCCCTTCACGAGCAGCGGCGGCAAGGACGCGCGCACGCACGTGAGCGCGTATGCGCAGGCGGCCGGCGCGCGGATCGGCGCGGGCTGGATCGGGCGGCGCGTGTCGACCGGTTCGCCGGCCGCGGCCGGCGCGCATTCGGACCTGTTCTTCGTCGGTGCGTCGTATGCGGTGAAGCCCGATTTCGTCGTCGACGGCGAAGGCTACCGGATCGTCAACAGCGCGCACGATACGCGCGCGACGATGGCGACGCTGCGCGCGACCTACCTGCTGACCAAGCGCACGGCCGTCTACGCGCAGTCGTCGTATCTGTGGAACAGCGCGCATGCACGCTACTCGGTCAGTGGCGGCGGGCCAGGCACGACGCCCGGCGCAGGGATGGGGCAGCTCGGCGCGATGGTCGGCGTGCGGCACATGTTCTGATTCACCGGCGTGACGAACCGAACGGGAGTTATCTTGAACAGGAAATCTGCAATCCTCTGTATTGCGCCGCTGTCCGCCGCCGCCATGCTCGCCGGGTGCGGCGGCGACGATTCGGTCAGCTCCGCGCCCACGCACCTGAGCGCTGCGACGCCGGCCGCGATGGCGCAGACCTGCGACGCGCTCGCCGCGAAGCTCGCGTATGCGAACACGTCGTTCACGTCGGTGACGACCGCGGCCGCCGGCGCGCTGACGGTGGCCGGCAAGCCGATCGCCGAGCACTGCGTGATCGAAGGAAAAATGAACGAGCGCGTGAGCGCGGCGGACGGCAAGACCTATGCGATCGGCTTCGAGATGCGCTTGCCGAAGGCGTGGAACGGTCGCTTCTTCTACCAGGCGAACGGCGGGCTCGACGGCAATGTCGTGACCGCGACCGGCGAGATCGGCGGCGGCGGGCCGCTGACCGATGCGCTGAACCAGGGCTTCGCGGTGATCAGCTCGGATTCCGGGCACAGCGCCGCGCAGAACCCGCTGTTCGGCGTCGATCCGCAGGCGCGCCTCGACTATGGCTACGGCGCCGTCGATGCGCTGACGCCGATGGCGAAGCAGGTGATTCGTCTCGCCTACGGCAAGGCACCCGACCGCAGCTATTTCGGCGGCTGCTCGAACGGCGGCCGTCACGCGATGGTCACGGCCGTGCGCAACCCGGGCGACTACGACGGCATCATCGCGGGCGATCCGGGCTTCCACCTGCCGAAGGCGGCGATCGGCGAGATGTATGGCGCGCAGCAGTTCGCGAAGATCGCGTCGGCGACCGGATCGAACGGGCTGCCGGATATCCGCAGCGGCTTCACCGATGCGGAGCGCCAGTTCGTCGGCGCGAAGATTCTCGACCAATGCGATGCGCTCGACGGCGCGGCCGACGGGATGGTGCAGGACGTCGCCGCGTGCCAGGCGCACTTCAGCGTCGATGCGGACATCCCGACCTGCGCGAACGGCACGCGTACCGGGTCCTGCCTGACGACCGCACAGAAGACCGCGCTCGACAACGTGTTCGCGGGCGCGCGCAACAGCGCGGGCACGGCGCTCTACGCGAGCTTTCCATACGATCCGGGCGTGGCCGGCAGCGGCTGGGCCGGGTGGAAGCAGTCGAATTCGGTCACGCTCGATCCGGCCGCGATGGCGTTTACGTTCATGACGCCGCCGAAAAGCGCCGCGACGCTCGCGAACCTGCCCGGTTTCGCGCTCGGCTTCGACATGGACAACGACGCGCCGGCGATCTTCGCGACCAACGGCGTGTACGCGCAATCCGCGTGGTCGTTCATGACGCCGCCCGACGAGACGAACCTGTCCGCGCTGAAGTCGCGCGGCGCGAAGCTGCTCGTCTATCACGGCACGGGCGACCCGGTGTTCTCGTTCAACGACACGAGCGACTGGTACGGGCGGCTCGCGCAGGCGAACGGCGGCGACGCGTCGGGTTTCGCGCGCTTCTATCCGGTGCCCGGAATGAACCACTGTTCGGGCGGGCCGGCGGCCGACCAGTTCGACATGCTGACGCCGCTCGTCGCGTGGGTCGAGCAGGGGCATGCGCCCGCCGCGATCGTGGCCGCCGCGCGCGACACGACGAATGCGGTGCCGAACGCGGAGGTGCCCGCGTCATGGGGCGCGGGGCGCACGCGGCCGCTGTGCCCGTATCCGCAGGTGGCGCGCTACAACGGCTCGGGCGACGTGAACTCGGCGGCGAGCTTCAGTTGCCGCTGACGTAGCCGTCGACGGGAAGCGGCCGGCGCGGGCAGTCGCGCGCCGGCCGCTTCATTGCGGCACGCCCTCGCCGCAGTCATTCGCCGGTATCGACCGGCACCTCGAGCCCGACCTTCACGCGGCTCATGCTCACGAGCGTCTTGAACCGCTTCACGTTGTTGTTCGCGAAGAACAGCTCGCGCGTGAGCGCGTTGTACTGATCCATATTGCGCACGGCGAGGATCAGCACGAAATCCCATTCCCCCGTCACGTAGTAGCACTGCTGGATCTGCGGGCACCGCTCGAAGGCGCGCTTCATCGCGTCGAGCTGGTCGATCTGCTCGCTCTCGACCTCGACGTTCACGACGATCGTCAGCGGATGATCGAGCTTGTCCGGCGCGACGACGGCCGTATAGCGCTCGATCACGCCGTCTTCCGCGAGACGCCGCAGGCGCCGGTTCACGGCCGCGGTCGACAGGTTGACGCGCGCGCCGAGTTCGGCCTGCGGCGTCTGCGCGTCGCGCTGGATTTCCATCAGCAGCTTGCGATCGAATGCATCGAGAGGGGTGGTCATGGTGGCGCGTGGAACCTCGAAAGAAAGAGAAATTTTTGCGTCGGGATCGCCGATTTGGCGATTTTATTGATCGTCCGACGCAATATTATTTTTCAAGCCGGCGGCGTGCGCAACCCGTGTCCGCCCGAACCGAACCCACCGACGCAGCGTTGCCCGCCATGCTGATCGCCAACCCCCGCGCATCGCGCGCTGCTTATCCCGACGCGCTGCGCCGCGTCATGAACATCGCGTCGGCCGACGAAAGCGGCGCGTGGCTGTCGCACTGGCCGTTCGTCGGCAACGCGCGCACGCCGCTGCGCACGTTGCCGGACCTCGCCGCGCGGCTCGGCGTCGCGAGCGTCAGCGTGAAGGACGAGTCGTGCCGCTCGGCAGCTTCAAGGCGTTCGGCGCGCCGAGCGCGCTGGTGCGGCTCGTGAAGCGCCTGCGGCGCACGCTGGATCTCGATCCGCAAGGGCTGGTCACCGGCCGCTACGCGTCGCTGCTGGCCGACCTGACGGTGATCAGCGCGACTGGCTGAGCCGCGCGGCGGTAGCGGCCTGAACGACATGACGACCGACGAGGCAAACGCAATGGACGCAATAGACGCAATGGAAGAAAGCACGCTGCAGGGACGACTGAAGGCCTGGCGCCGCCATCTGCACCAGCATCCGGAGACGGGTTTCGAAGAAGTGAACACGTCAGACTATGTCGCGCGCATCCTGACGACGCTCGGGCTCGACGTGCATCGCGGGATCGGCGGCACGGGCCTCGTCGCGAACCTGACGGCCGGCGCCGGCAAGCGCGCGATCGGCATCCGCGCGGACATGGACGCGCTGAACATCGCCGAGCACGCGCCAGGTCGCGAACATGCGTCGTGCACGCCCGGCAAGATGCATGCGTGCGGGCACGACGGCCATATGTCGATGGTGCTCGGCGCCGCGCAACTGCTGGCCGAGCGCAAGGATTTCGACGGCACGGTGCGCTTCATTTTCCAGCCGGCCGAGGAGCACGGCCGCGGCGCGAAGGCGATGATGGCCGACGGGCTGTTCGAGCGCTTTCCGGTCGACGCGATCTTCGGCGCGCACAACATGCCGGGCATGCGCGCGGGGTCGTTCTCGACGCGCGCGGGCGGCATCATGGCGAGCGAGGACAATTTCGTGATCCGGATCGACGGGCGCGGCACGCATGCGGCACGCCCGCACATGGGCATCGATCCGATCGTGATCGGCTCGCAGATCGTGCTTGCGCTGCAGACGATCGTGTCGCGCAATCTCGATCCGGGCCAGCAGGCCGTGATCTCGTGCACGGAGTTCCTGCCCGACGGGCTGCGCAACGTGCTGCCGTCGACCGTGACGATCAAGGGCGACACGCGCAGCTATTCGCGCGACGTGCAGGCGCTGCTGGAAACGCGGATGCGCGAGATCAGCGAAGGGATCTGCCGCACGCACGGCGCGACCTGCACGTTCGATTACACGCACGAGTTCGCGCCGACGGTGAATTCTCCGGAATGGGTCGACACGGCCGTGCAGGCCGCGGCGCATATCGCAGGCGCGGCAGCGGTGAACGCCGACGTGCAGCCGATGATGATCTCGGAGGATTTCGGCGCGTTCCTGCAGGCCGTGCCCGGCAATTTCGTGTTCATCGGCAACGGCGACGCGGCCGATCGCGGCGGCGTGCCGCTGCACAACGCGACGTACGATTTCAACGACGAGATCCTGCCGGTCGGCGCGCGTTATTTCGCGGAAGTGGCGCGGCGCGCGTTGCGGGCTGCGTAGCGGGCCCTCAGGAAGCCTTCACGCGCCGGCCGACCGCTGCGCCGGCGCGTCGGCCGTGCCGGTGCGATCGAGGATCGCGAGCACCTCGCGCGCGGTGTTCTCCGAATGGCTGCGCAGCACCTGCGGCAGCACCGCGTGGTCGGGATCGGCGAGCGCGGCCATGATGTCGTCGTGCTCGTGCAGCGACTCGGCCCAGCGCAGCGTGTCGGTGTTCGCGGCGCCGCGCGCGCGGTGCACCTTCGACATCAGCGACGCATAGATGCCCGACAGCACGGGGTTGCCGGCCGCGTCGACGATCATCTGATGGATCTGCTGGTTCAGCCGGAAATATTCGACCCGCTTGCCGGCTTCATGGCATTCGACCATCCGCCGGTGCTTCGCCTGCAGCGCGGCGAGCGTCGACGCGCCGATGCGCTTGCGCAGCAACTCGCCCGCCATCGCCTCCAGCCCGTGCAGCAGTTCGAACGTCGCGACCAGATCGTCGAGGTCGATCGACGCGACGCGATAGCCGATGTACTGGCGATGCGTGACGGCGCCTTCCGCGACGAGCACCTTCAGCGCTTCGCGCAGCGGCGTTTTCGACACGTCGAACGCGAGGCTGAGTTCCTTTTCGTCGATTCGCGCGCCGGGCGGCAATTCGCCCTCGTCGATCATCACGCGCAGGCGCGCAGCGATCTCCGCGGCCATGCCGCGCGTGCGCAGAAGCAGGGGATTGCGGGGTGTCTGGCTCATGATGGGTGCAAGCTTATCACGATACTGGGGCTTACCCTGCACCGTAATTGTGAATCAACAAACTCAATAAAACCAAGTGTTTACACTGTTGGTAATTATAAATTTCTAATCTTATACTCAGCTCCACGTTGCGCGACGTCCTGACCATCCTCGTTCACTCCTGGAGTCCGTCCATGTCTTCAACCTCCGGTGTCGCTGCCCTGACGGTCGGCAAATCCGCCGTCCGCTGGAAGATATTTCTCGTCATGCTGAGCCTCATCGCGATCAACTATGTCGATCGCGCGTCGCTGTCCGTCGCCATGCCTTACATCTCGCAGGAGTTCAACATCGGACCTGCGATGGAGGGTCTGATCCTCAGTTCGTTCTTCTGGACTTACGCGGTGATGCAGATCCCGGGCGGGATGCTGGCCGACCGGTTCAAGCCGCGCATCGTGATCGCGACGGCGACCGTGTTCTGGGGCTTCTTCCAGGCGATCGCCGCGCTGTGCACCAACGCGCCGGCGCTGCTGCTCACGCGCCTCGGCCTCGGCGCAGCCGAAGCGCCGATCTATCCGGCCGGCGGCAAGCTCAACGCGATCTGGATGACGCAGACCGAGCGCGGCCGCGGCGCCACGCTGCTCGACGGCGGCGCGCCGCTCGGCGCGGCACTGGGTGCGGTGCTGATCGCCGGGCTGATCGCGGTGCTCGGCTCGTGGCGGCTCGCGTTCGCGGTGGCCGGCGTCGGCACGGTGCTGGCCGGCCTGCTCGCGTGGCACTACATCCGCAACACGCCGCGCGAGCATCCGGGCGTCAACGACCTGGAAGCCGAATACATCGAGGCGTCGCATGCGAGCGATCTCGCGGCCGAGCCGGCCGACGCGTCGGGCCGCTCGCGCGACTTCTTCAAGTACCGCTCGGTGTGGTGCATGTTCTTCGGCTGGATGTGCTTCAACAGCGTGTTCTACGGGCTGCTCACGTGGATGCCGAACTACCTGCACAAGGTGCACGGCTTCGACATCAAGGAGATGGGCGGCGCGACCTTCATCATCTTTTTCAGCGGCTTCGTCGGCGAACTGCTCGGCGGCTGGATCGCCGACAAGTGGAAGGCCGCGGGCGGCCGCCCGAACGTCGTGATGCGCACGCTGTTCAGCATCGCCGCGGTGATCGCGACCGTGTCGATCTTCTCCGTCGCCTATGTGAAGAACCCGGTGGTGGTGGTCGCGCTGCTGTCGTCGACGCTGTTCTTCCTGCGCTGGTGCGGGCTGTACTGGTGCATCCCGTCGTCGCTCGGCACGCGCAACAAGATCGGCTTCCTCGGCGGCCTCATGAACCTCGGCGGCAACCTCGGCGGCGTCACCGTGCCGATCGTCGTCGGCGCGATCGTGCAGTTCACCGGTTCCTATTTCCTCGCGCTGATGGTCTTCGCGGCGGCCGGCGTCGGCCTGCTCGTGTGCTCCAGCGCAATCGACTACGAAAACAAGCTCCCCGTCTGACCGGCCCTTTTCGCCGCATTCACTGCATTCACCGCTTTCACTGGTAGAGAGACTCATCATGAAAAAACGCACCCTGCTCGGCATGCTCACGCCGTCCTCCAATACCTCGCTCGAACCGCTGACGAGCGCGATGGTCGCCGGCCTGCCGGGCGTGTCCGCGCACTTCGCGCGCTTCCCGGTCACCGAGATCTCGCTGACGGGCCAGGCGCTCGGCCAGTTCGACGACGACAAGATCATCCAGGCCGCGATGCTGCTGGCCGATGCGAAGGTCGACGTGATCGCGTGGAACGGCACGTCGTCGGGCTGGCTCGGCTTCGAGGCCGACGAGCGGCTGTGCGAGCGCATCACCGCGGCGACCGGCATTCCGGCCACGACGTCCGTGCTCGCGCTCAACGAGATCCTGAAGAGGACGAACGCGCACGAGTTCGGCCTCGTCACGCCGTATCTCGACGACGTGCAGACGAAGATCGTCGACAACTACCGCCGCTCGGGGCTGAACTGCATCGCCGAGCGCCACCTGAACCTGAAGGTCAATTTCTCGTTCTCGGAAGTGGCCGGCGACGCGATCGGCAACATGGTGCGCGAAGTGGCGGCGGCCGGCCCGCGCGCAATCTCGATCTTCTGCACGAACCTGAACGCCGCGCATCTGGTGCCGGCGCTCGAGGAGGAGACGGGCATCCCGATCTACGACACGATCTCGACCGTCGTGTGGAAGTCGCTGCAGCTTGCCGACTACGACACGCGGCAGGTCAAGGGCTGGGGACGTCTCTTCAGCGACGTGATCTGAGGCGCGCGCCATGTCGAACGATCTCGATTTCGTGATCCGTCATGCGGACGTCGTGACGGCGGCGGACCGGTTCTCGTGCGACATCGGCATCCGCGCGGGGCGCGTGGCCATGCTCGGCCACGGGCTTCCGCGCGCGCCGCGCGAGCTCGATGCGACCGGGATGCTCGTGATGCCGGGCGGCGTCGATGCGCATTGCCATCTCGATCAGCCGATGCCCGACGGGCTGCGGATGGCCGACGATTTCCTGTCCGGCACGCGCTCGGCGCTGTGCGGCGGCACGACGACCGTGATCCCGTTCGCCGCGCAGGCGAAGGGGCAGTCGCTGCAGGCCGCCGTCGACGACTATCACCGGCGTGCCGAAGGGCGTGCGCTGGTCGACTACGGTTTTCACCTGATCGTCGCCGATCCGACGCCGCACGTGCTGGCCGAGGAGCTGCCGCGGCTGATCGCGAACGGCTACACGTCGTTCAAGGTGTACATGACCTACGACGACCTGAAGCTGAACGACCGCCAGATGCTCGACGTGCTGTCGGTGGCGCGCGCGCACGGCGCGCTCGTGATGGTGCATGCGGAGAACTCGGACTGCATCGGCTGGCTGACCGAGCGGCTGCTCGGCGACGGCCATGTCGCGCCGCATTTCCACGCGCACGCGCGGCCGGCGGTGGTCGAACGCGAGGCGACGCATCGCGCGATCGCGTTCGCGGAACTCGTCGACGTGCCGATCCTGATCGTGCACGTATCGGGCGCCGAGGCGATCGAGCAGATCCGCTGGGGGCAGTCGCGCGGCTTGCCGATCCTCGCCGAGACCTGCCCGCAATACCTGTATCTGACGGCCGCCGATCTCGGTCGCGACGGCTATGAAGGCGCGAAGTGCGTGTGCAGCCCGCCGCCGCGCGATCCGGCGAACCAGCAGGCCGTGTGGAAGGCGCTGAAGCAGGGCGTGTTCTCGGTGTTCTCGTCCGACCATGCGCCGTTCAACTACGACGATCCGTGCGGCAAGCATCCGGGCGGGCAGGCCGTATCGTTCGACCATATCCCGAACGGGATTCCGGGGCTCGAGACGCGGCTGCCGCTGCTGTTCGACGGCGTGCGCGCGGGGCGACTGTCGCTGCACCAGTTCGTCGAGCTCACGTCGCTGCGGCCCGCGAAGCTGTACGGGTTGTATCCGCGCAAGGGGACGATCGCGGTCGGCGCCGATGCGGATATCGTCGTGTGGGATCCCGACAAGCGCGTGCGGATCGCGAATGCGTCGCTGCATCATGCGGTCGACTACACGCCGTACGAAGGGATCGAGGTGACGGGCTGGCCGCGTCATTGCCTGTCGCGCGGCGAGCTGCTCGTCGAGGACGGCCGGCTGCTCGCGGCCGAGCCCGGGCGCGGGCAGTTCGTGCCGGCCGGCAAGCCGTGCCTCGATTGACGTGATGGCCCGCGCGAAGCCGCGGGCGCGCTTTCAACAGGAGCCAGGATGAGCGTTTCCCTCGCATTTCGCGGTATCGCGGCCGCTGCCGTCGTCGCCGGTTCGTGCGGCGGCCCGGCACTGGCGGCAGGCGGTGCGCCGCAGGACATGCCGGACGTCGTGCCCGAATCGGTCGGCGTCGATTCGGCGCCGCTCGTGCGGATGTCGGCATGGTTGCGTCACGACCGGATGGACGTGCGCAGCCTCGTCGTCGTGAAGGACGGCAAGATCGTGTTCGAGCGCTACGGCGACGGCCTCACGCGCGACAACAACTACGAGCTGTATTCGGTGACGAAGACAATCACCGCGCTGCTCGCCGGCATGCTCGACGGCGAGGGCAAGCTCGGCCCGTCGACGAAGGTCGCGCCGCTGATCGCGGCCGCGCGGCCCGATCTCGCGAGCGAACTCGCGGACAAGCAGGACATCGAGCTGCGGCACCTGATGTCGATGTCGAGCGGGCTGCGCTACACGACGCGCGAAGGCACCGATCCGCTCTACTACGACGCGCCCGACCGGCTGCGGGTCGCGGTGACGAGCCGCGCGGCGCAGCCGCCCGGCGCGCATTTCGACTATATCGACGTGAACCCGGTGCTGGTCGGCACGGCCGTGTCGATCGCCGCGCGCGAGCGCGAGGACGCATTCGCGCGCAAGCGGCTGTTCGAACCGCTCGGCTTTGCGCATTACCGCTGGAGCGGCGCCGATGGCACGGGCGCGGTGGCCGGCGGCTGGGGGCTGCGGCTGCGCGCCGTCGACATGGCGAAGATCGGCATGCTGCTGCTCGACCACGGCCAGTGGAACGGCAAGCAGGTCGTGCCGGCCGGCTGGATCCGGCAGATGACCACACCGTCGCCGGCCGCGGCCGACTACGGCTACTACTGCTGGATCAATCACGTGGTCGAGCACGGCACGCCCGAGTTCGGCGCGATGGGCTTCAAGGGGCAGTTCATCACGGTGCTGCCCGCGCAGCGCGCGGTCGTCGTGATGACGAGCCTGCTGCCGACCGACGGCGGCCTGCGCGATGCGACCTATCTGAACCTGTATCGGCGGATGGTCAACGACTACATCCTGCCCGCGCTCACACCGGCGCAGCCGCCTGTCGAACGCGCGGAAACGACCCGGGCGCTGCGCGACGAACTGGCGCGCAGCCGGCAGACGAAGGGCGTTCCCGGTACCGCCGCCGCGTTCAACGACACGCCGGAAACATGATGAGGATTGCCAACATGACCACCGACCCGCTTGCGTGGCCGGGCGCATGCCGGCCCGCGTCGCGCGCCGCGCCTTTCGTTCGCCGGCTGCTCGCGCGGCTCGCGACGCTGCTGATCGGCGGCGGTGCGCTTGCGCCCGTGCCGGCGCTATCGGCGGCGCAGGCGGCCGACACGCTGCCGCCGCTGCATGAAACGGGCATCGAAGCCGCCGCGCCGGAGGCCGTCGGCGTCGATTCGCGCAAGCTCGTCGACCTGTCGCGCTGGATCCGCGAGCACAAGCTCGACGTGTACAGCCTGCTCGTCGTGAAGGATGGCAAGCTGATCTTCGAGCGCTACGGCGCGAATGCGTCGCGCGACGCGACCTACGAGCTGTACTCGGTCACGAAGGCCGTGACGTCGCTCGTCGCGGGCATCCTGGTCGATCGGGGGGCCGTGCATCTCGACGATCCGGTGGCCGCGCGGCTCGCCGCGTGGCGGCCCGATCTGGCCGGCGCGCTCGCGGACAAGCGCGATATTGCGCTGAAACACGTGCTGTCGATGTCGAGCGGCCTGCACTACGACTTCAGCCCGAAGGACGATCCGATCTACTACACCGCGCCGGACCGGCTGAAGCTCGCTGCGTCGTCGGCGCCGAAGGTCGCACCCGGCACCGCGTTCGAGTACACCGACGTCAACCCGATCCTGGCGTCGGCGATGTTGAGCGCGGCCGCCGGCGAGCCGGTCGAGCGCTACGCGCAGACGCATCTGTTCGGCCCGCTGGACATGAAGCGCGCGGCATGGGAGCGCGCCGACCGCACGGGGCTCGTGTCGGCCGGCTGGGGGTTGCGGCTGCGCGCGATCGACATGGCGAAGATCGGCATGCTCGTGCTCGACGGTGGCCGCTGGCAGGGGCGGCAGGTCGTTCCGCAACCGTGGATCGCGCAGATGACGTCGCCGCGCGTGTCGCCGCACTTCGGCTACTACTGGTGGATCAACAACATCGTCGACAGCGAGCCCGAATTCGACGCGATGGGCTTCAAGGGGCAATTCATCACGGTGCTGCCGAAGCGCAACGCGGTGGTCGTGATGACGGGCGTGCTGCCGGTGGAAGGCGGTTTGCGCGATGCGGAGAACGTGAAGCTGTTCCGCCGGATGGTGAACGGCTATATCCTGCCGGCGCTCGACGGTGGCGCGTCGGTGCAGGCTTCCGGCGGCGAAGCGCAGGCGGCGCTCGCGCGCGAGCTCGCGTTGAGCGCGCGTGCCGACAGCGTAGCGGGCACGCAGGTCGATCCGACGGATCTTCCGAAGTAGGCGGCGAGCGTGCGTCCGGCTCGCGCGTATTGGCGAGCCGGACGCGTGTCGCATCACGTCACGCCAGTTCGCCCAGGCACGCGTCGAACTGTGCGACGAGCCGGTCGACATCGGCGGCGGTCGTCTGCGGGCACACGAGCATCATGTTGTGGAACGGCGTGATCAGCACGCCGCGATTCAGCAGGTACAGGTGCACGATGTGTTCGAGCTCGCTGTCGAGCTGTTCGCCGGCGAGCGTGCCGTTGCGCGGCGGTGTGGGCGCGAATTGGAACTCGGTGCGCGCGCCGATGCGTGTCACGCACCACGGCAGCCCGTGTTTCGCGATCGCCTGTTCGAGGCCCGCCGCAAGCCGCGCGGCGAGTTCGAACATGTGCGCGTACGCCGCGTCGGTCGCGACTTCGGCCAGCGTCGCGCGCATCGCATGCATCGCGAGCATGTTCGCGGTGAGCGTCGTGCCGATCCCCGAATGGCCGGGCGGCGCGTTCAGCTTTGCCTGCTTCGCGCGTTCCGCGAATGCCGCGCTGAAGCCGTACACCGCGCACGGCACGCCGCCCGCGATCGGCTTGCCGACCACCAGAATGTCCGGTTCGAGATCGTGCGCGACCGCGTAGCCGCCCGGGCCGCTGCTGATCGTGTGCGTCTCGTCGATCACGAGCAGCGTGCCGTAGCGGCGCGTCAGTTCGCGCGCCGCATTCCAGAAGCCCGGATCGGGCAGCACCATCCCGATGTTCGTCATCGCGGGCTCGGCGAGCACGCACGCGACATCGCCATCCTTCAGCGCCGCTTCGAGCGCGTCCAGATCGTTGAATTCGACGACGCGCGTGTTCGCGAGCAGGTCATATGATTGCCCGAGCAGGCTGTCGCGCTGCACGGGGCGGCCGTCGACGAGATCGACGAACACGTCGTCGACCGTGCCGTGATAGCAGCCGTTGAACACGACGATCGTGTTGCGGCCGGTGGCCGCGCGCGCCCAGCGCAGCACGAAGCGGTTCGCGTCGCTCGCGCTCAGCGCGAACTGCCAGACCGGCAGCCGGTAGCGGCGCGCGAGTTCGCGCGACACCCACGCGGCGTCCTCGCTTGGCAGCATCGTCGTGTAGCCGCGCGTGGCCTGTTCGACGAGCGCGCGGGCGACCGGTTCGGGCGCATGGCCGAACATCGCGCCCGTGTCGCCGAGGCAGAAATCCGCATAACGATGGCCGTCGACGTCGGTGAACGTCGCGCCGCGCGCTTCCTTCACATACAGCGAGAACGGCGTCGACCAGTCCTGCATCCAGTGCAACGGCACGCCGAAGAGCAGGTGCCCGGACGCTTCCTCGGATAGTGCGCGGGAGGTCGGCATGGCTTCGGTGAAGGCACGGCGCTCGCGATCGAACAGCGCGCGGGCGCGGATGAGGTCGACTCCGTGGCGGGTCTGCAATTGACGCTCCTCTGACGGGTTTGCATGGGTGGATGACGCCTCCGCGAGCTTGTCATATTCCGTGTATGTGGTCGATCCGGGCTCGACCGCGTATCCGTCAGGCAGAAAGTTTTTGCGCATAAACATACGACAACATATATCTATTGCGACGCCTTCAAAAGTGAGTGTGCGCACACATCAACGCAATTATGACAATAAAAACAGGGTAAACGACAAATACGTCTCCGGCTTCGATCGCGACTAGACTGCCGGATGTAGTACGACGACGTATAAATCGCGATCCGCCGACCGGCGCATCGATACCCCATACACTGAAGGAGTGCCCATGGCCGCAAACAGCCGCCGTTCGTCTTCGTCTGTCCGATCGCCCTCGTCGAAGCGGGTGTCGCGCCGCGCATTCATCGGCTGGACCGGCGCACTTGCCGGCGGCGCCGTGCTCGGCGGGCCGCTCGCGGCCACCCGGGCCTTTGCGGGAGGCAACATGTCCAATGCGCCGGCGGTCGACCTCGTCTGGGGCGAGCACGGCGCGGCGGCGCGCATCGCCGCGTCGCTCGCGCACGTGTCGCGGCTCGCGCGGCGCGGGCGCGACTTCGACGTGACGCACTACGGCGCGCATCCGTGCGCGACGGTCGCACAAACGTCGCCGTACACGAACGTCGCGAAATCGCCGGTGAGCCCGGGTTCCGAACTGACGACCGCGCCCGGCGCGTTCGATTCGCGCCCGGCGTTTCTCGCGGCGATCGACGCATGCCGCCGCGAAGGCGGCGGCCGGGTCGTCGTGCCGGCCGGCAACTGGTACTGCGCGGGGCCGATCGTGCTGCAGAGCAATGTCACGTTCCACCTGAGCGCGAACTGCACGATCTACTTCAGCCCGAACCCGGCCGACTACGCGAAGGACGGCCCGGTCGATTGCGGCGCGAACGGCCATCTCTACTACAGCCGCTGGCAGGCGAACGATTGCCTGAACTACGGCGCGCCCGTCTACGCGCGCAACGCCACGAACATCGCGCTGACGGGCGAAGGCCCGACGTCGGTGCTCAACGGGCAGGCGATGACGCCGTTTTCCGGCAGCGGGGCCGGCAGCGTCTGCTGGTGGACCTACAAGGGCTCGTCGGGCGCGTACGGCGCGAGCGCGTCGGTGCCGAGCCAGACGTATCCGAACCCGAACAACGTCGACCTGCGCATCGTCGCGCCCGCGATTCCCGACGCGCTCTATGCGCTGCTCACGTCGCCGGTCACGCCGTGGCAGCAGGACCAGAACTATTTGCCGGCGCTGTCCGAGGCCGGCGTGCCGGTCGAGAAGCGCATCTTCGGCCTCGGCCATTACCTGCGGCCGTGCATGGTCGAATTCATCGGCTGCACGAACGTGCTGATGGCGAACTACCAGACGCAGAACACGCCGTTCTGGCAGCACCATCCGACCGCGAGCCGGAATGTCGTGATTCGCGGCGTGACGACCAACAGCATCGGCCCGAACAACGACGGCTTCGATCCGGACGCGTGCACCGACGTGCTGTGCGAGGACTGCACGTTCAACACCGGCGACGACTGCATCGCGATCAAGTCGGGCAAGGATCGTGATACGGAATATGGCCCGGCGAAGCGGCACCTGATCCGCAACTGCACGATGAACAGCGGGCACGGCGGCATCACGCTCGGCAGCGAGATGGGCGGCGGCGTCGAGCAGATCTATGCGACGAACCTGTCGATGCTGAACGCGAACTGGCAGACCAACCCGCTGAACATCGCGATTCGCGTGAAGACCAACATGAACCGCGGCGGCTACGTGAAGGACTTCCACGTGAAGGGCGTGACGCTGCCGAACGGCGTGAACCTGAAGGGTGGCGGCTATGGCAGCGCGCTGCTCGCGGGCAGCCCGATCAATGCGAGCGTGCCGCTCGGCGTCGTCACGCCGTCGGCCGGCAACCCGTCGGCCGCGCAAGGCGGCATCGTTACGTTCGACTGCGACTACCAGCCCGCGAACGATGCGGTGCGCACGCGCCCGCCGGTCGTGCAGAACGTGACGATCTCCGACGTGAAGGCGAGCAACGTGACGCTGAACGGCGTGACCGCGTCGTGCTTCCAGGCGATCGTCGCGCAGGGGCCGGTCGCGTTCGACTACAACGGCGCGCCGCCTGCACCGGCCGTGCAGCCGATCTCCGGCGTGACGATCAGCAATTGCGACTTCGGCACGCCGGTCGCGTCAGGCACGCCGACGGTCACGTCGCCGGGGCCGATCTATGCGTTCAACGTGAGCGCGATGACGCTGACGAACGTGACGATCGCCGGGCAGGCCATCAACACGACGATCACCGACAAGCGGTGACGCCGTGAGGTGAGGGGGAGGGCGTTCGCGTGCGGCCGGTCGATGCACGCGAACGCAAGCGCAAGCGCGGCGCGTTACGCCAGCGTCTTGACCATGTAGTGTTCGTCGTAGAAACGGCCGTCGACGAACATCGAGCGCGGTTCCGTACCGAACCGGACGAACCCTTGCGACGCATACAGCCGCTCCGCGGTGCCGTTGGCCTCGTTCACGCACAGCATCAGCTGCTTGCACTGCCACGCTTGTGCCGCGTGCGCGGTCGCGCTTTCGAGCAGCGCTTGCGCGATGCCCTGCCCGCGATAGGCCGGATCGACGAATACACCCCAGATCGTCGCCTTGTGCGCGATCTTCACGCGCGCATCGCGGCGCACGCCGGTGATGCCGACGAGCGTGTCGCCGTCGAACGCGCCGAACACCGCGCGCTCGTGGTTCGGCGTGATGCGCGTCGCGAATTCGTCGACCGGCACCTGCGATTCTTCGTCGAGCGTGGGCAGGAAAGACGTGGGCGCGGTATCGACCGCACGCAGGCGGACAGTCTGGAAACGGGCGGCGTCGGCCGCGTCGAGCAGGCGGGTCGTGATCGTCATCGGGGGATTCCGGTTGAGGGCCGAGCATGCCGGCGCGGGCCGCAGCGGCCGCGGGATGCATCGTGCCTATGCTAATCGGATTCCGGATGTCGCGCGGCGGCGTTCGATGTGCCGTGCACCTCCGCCGCGCCTTGGTGCTCAGATCACGTCGCGCGGTCGACGCGCATCGCGCTCGGTGCGGAGCGTGTGTGATTGCGACGCCGTCGGCCCGTGCAGGCGAGCGGTGCAACGGTCGTGCGACGCGTCGCGCTGGAGGCTGACGTGAAGGTGGACGGATAGCGGAAGTGCGGGCGGCGCGTGATGCGCGCCGCGTCGACACGAAGGACGAGGAGGACGTAAAACAGGCGCGCCGTCGTGCCGAACCGGCGCACGACGTCAAACGCGCGACGTGCGCCCGATCAGGTCAGGCTGCACGGGAGCGGAATCAATACGGCGACAACTGATTGCCGTTGATCTGCACGCGGTCGCCCGGCCGCAGGTTGCCCGGCGACTGCACGTCGAACGAACGCGTCGAGCCGTCGCTGACCTGCACGTCGATCCGGTAGCTGCTCGGCGGTTGCGCGGCGCCCATCTGCTGGCCGATCTGGTTGCCGGCGACCGCACCGCCGAGCGCGCCGATCACGGTGGCCGCATCGCGGCCGTGACCGCGGCCGACCTGGTTGCCGAGCACGCCGCCGATCAGCGCGCCGACGACGGTGCCGGCGACACCCGACGGGCCGACGGAGCCGTTGACCGGCCGGATGTTCGCGACCGTGCCGTACTGCGTGCCGTAGCCGTTCCCGTACTGCTGTTGCTGATTGCCGTACTGGTCATACGGCTGCGACCCGTATTGCGGCTGGTTGCCGTACTGGTCGTACGGCTGCGGCGCCTGGTTCGGGTAGGCCGGTTGCGGCTGCACGTAGCCGGGCTGCGAATACGCGGGCTGCGCATAGCCTGGCTGCGCGTATTGCTGCTGCGGATAGCCCGGTTGCGCGCCGTAGTACCCCGGCGCGACGCAGGCGGTCAGCGGAAGCGCCGCCACGGCGACGAGCGAGGCGAACAGAACGGTCTTCGTGGAAGGCATGCGCATCATGATGTTTCCTGCTTCGGCAACGTGTCCGCCGACGGATTCCGGGACGGGTGGCGAACTCGGCGTGAGTATAAGGAATGGCCGGATGCGCGTCCGGTGTGGCCGGGTAACAACGTGTAAAGTCTGTTGCCGCGTAAATCGCCGGTCGGGCGGGGCGCTGAAGCGACGGCCGGCAACGGCGCGAGGCGGCCTCCGGACGCCCGTATTCCGGTGATGCCGCCGCTGCGCGGCGATCGGAATTTCCGCCGTTTTCACTGCGATCCAGCCCCATCGCCGCGCCAGCCCCGGCGGGCGCGCGCACCGCGCATCGCGAAATCGAATGCGCGGCATCGCGACATTTAATTGGCCTCGGGTGGCGGCGTCCGATATCGTGGCCGGATTCCCTGCCAACGGTCGCGCCGCGCCGGCTGCGGTTCCGTCCCCTGTCCGCGCCGGTGTCGCGCAGCGACCGCCCCACGATTCCGAGCCATGACCGATCGTATCTTCATCAACGCCGTCGACGCCGGCGGCCAGCCCATCCATCTCGTCGTCAGTGACGGCCGCTTCACCGCGATCGGCGCCGATTGCGCGGCCGCGCCCGGTGCGGAAACGATCGACCTCGACGGCCGCGTCGTGCTGCCCGGCTTCGTCGACGGCCACATCCACCTCGACAAGAGCTTCGTCGGCGATCGCTGGGTGCCGCACGAATCGGTCGGCTCGCTGCGCGAGCGGCTCGTGGTCGAGAAGCGCCAGCTCGCGGCCGCACCGCCGATCGTCGAGCGCGCGAACGCGCTGATCGCGCAGGCCGCCGCATTCGGCACGGTCGCGATGCGCAGCCACGTCGACGTCGATGCGACGACCGGCCTGTCGAACCTGCAGGCCGTGATGGCCGCACGCGAGCAATGGCTCGGGATCGTCGACATCGAACTGGTCGCGTTTCCGCAGGCCGGCGTCGTGACGTGCCCGGGCACCGCCGAGATGCTCGATGCGGCCGTGCGCGAAGGCGCGGACGTGGTCGGCGGGATCGACCCGACGACGCTCGACGGCGATGCGGACGGCCAGCTCGACATCGTGTTCGGCATCGCCGAGAAGCGCGGCGCGAAGATCGACATCCACCTGCACGAACCGGGCGAAACGGGCGTCGCGCAACTGCTGCGGATCGCGGCGCGCACGCGCGCGGCGGGGCTCGGCGGCCGCGTGAACGTGAGCCATGCGTATGCGCTCGGCCAGGTCGGTCATGACGACGTCGAACGCACCGCGGCGGCACTGGCCGAAGCCGGCGTGTCGATCCTGACGAATGCGCCGGGCGACTGCGCGTTCCCGCCGGTGCAGCAGCTGCGCGATGCGGGCGTGCACGTGCTGGCGGGCAACGACAACATCCGCGACGCATGGTGGCCGTACGGCAACGGCGACATGCTGCAGCGCGCGATGATGGTCGGCTATCGATCGGGCTTCTACACCGACGAAGCCCTCGGCATCGCGCTCGACATGGCGACGCACGCAGGCGCGCGCGCGATCGGCAAGGAGAACTACGGAATCGCGGTCGGCTGCGACGCGACGTTCGTTGCGGTGCGCGCACCGAATGCCGCGGCTGCCGTCGCAGGCGTGCCGGCCGAGCGCTGGGTGTTCCGCCGCGGCGAAAGCGATACGGGCGCGCCGTTCGCGCCCGCGCTGCGCTTCACCCGCTGACCGACCTGACCGACCTGACCGCGGGCACGGCACGCGCCGCGCCCGCTTCGCACTGACCGACCACACCGGAACCGACATGACCCACCTGCTGATCCGCAATGTCCGCACGAGCGCCGACGATGCGCTCGACATCCTGATCGAAGGCGATCGCATCGCACGCGTCGGCCCGTCGCTCGACGTGCCCGCCGGCTGCGCGATCGAGGACGGTGCGGGCGCGCTCGCGCTGCCTGGCCTCGTCGAAGGCCACACGCACCTCGACAAGACGCACTGGGGGATGCCGTGGTATCGCAACCAGGTCGGGCCGTGCCTCGTCGACCGGATCGAGAACGAGCGGCACTATCGCGCGACGAGCGGCCATGACGCCGGCGTCGCGTCGCTCGCGCTGGCGCACGCGTTCCTCGCGGCCGGCACGACGCGCATCCGCACGCACGTCGACGTCGATACCGAGGCCGGGCTGCGGCATCTGCACGGCGTGCTCGCGACGCGCGAGACGCTGCGCGGGCAGGTCGACATCCAGATCGTCGCGTTTCCGCAATCGGGCGTGCTCAAGCGGCCGGGCACCGACGCGCTGCTGTCCGACGCGCTGGCCGCCGGCGCCGACCTGCTCGGCGGGCTCGACCCGTGCGCGATCGAAGGCGACCCGGTCGAGGCGGTGGACGTGCTGTTCGAGATCGCCGCACGCCACGGCCGCGGGCTCGACATCCACCTGCACGAGCGCGCGTCGATGGGCGCGTACTCGCTCGACCTGATCCTGCAGCGCACGGCCGCGCTCGGCATGCAGGGGAAGGTCACGATCAGCCACGGGTTCTGTCTCGGCGACATCGCCGAACGCGAGCGCGACGCGCTGCTCGCGCGGATGGCCGAACTCGGCGTCGCGATCGTCACGACCGCGCCGGCGGCGGTGCCCGTGCCGCCGGTGGCCGCGTGCCGCGCGGCGGGCGTGACGGTCATCGGCGGCAACGACGGCGTGCGCGACACGTGGACGCCGTACGGTTCGCCCGACATGCTCGAGCGCGCAATGCTGATCGGCATGCGCAACGATTTCCGCCGCGACGATGCGCTCGAAGTCGCGCTCGACTGCGTAACGCACAGCGCGGCGCGCGGTTGCGGGTTCGCGGACTACGGGCTGCAGCCGGGCAGCCGCGCGGACGTCGTGCTGGTCGATGCGCTGACGTTCGCCGAGGCCGTCGTCGCGCGGCCGGCGCGGCGTGTCGTCGTGTCGTCGGGGAAGATCGTCGCGCGCAACGGCGCGCTGGTCTGAGCGAAGCGTCGCCCCGGTATGATCCGGCTTTCAGCCGGATTTCCCGGGAGACGACGATGCGACGCACGACAGCGGCACGGGCCGCACGATGGATGGCGGCGGTCCTGTTCGCCGCGACGGCCGCGCATGCGGCGGCGGCCGGCCCGAACGACGCGCAGCAGGAAGCCAATCGGCGGACCGTGCTCACGTTCTACGAAAAAGGCTTGAACGACAAGGACGCGGACGCCGCGCTCGCGTATGTCGGCGATCGCTACGTGCAGCACAACCCGAACGCGGCCGACGGCCGCGACGGCTTCCGCAAGTTCGTCGCGTTCCTGCGCGACAAATATCCGCAGTCGCACAGCGAGATCAAGCGCTCGTTCGCCGACGGCGACTACGTGATCCTGCACGTGCACGCGGTGCGTGAACCCGGCACGCGCGGCAGCGCGATCATGGACATCTTCCGGCTCGAGCACGGCAAGATCGTCGAGCACTGGGACGTCAACCAGCCCGTGCCCGGGCAGGCCGCGAACGGGAACACGATGTTCTGATGCGTTCGGGCTGTGCAGCCCGACTCCCGAATGAATGCCTCTTCGCTTACTGCCGCTCGAGATCCAGCATCGCCGAGAGCGTCTTCGTCAGCTCGCTGACCATCGGGTCGGCCGTCGGCCGATGCAGGATCGCGATGTCCATATGCTCGATTGGCGCGAAACCCTGCTTCGCAGTCAGCACGACGTGTTCGTCCGTCACGACGCGCGCGGGCAGCACGCTGATGCCGAGCCCGTCCGCGACGGCGGCCTGGATGCCGCTCAGGCTCGACGTCGTGAAGCTGATCCGCCAGCGGCGGCCGCGCTCCTCGATCGCCTTGATCATGTCGTCGCGGTAGAGCCCGCGCGGCGGAAACACGACGATCGGCACCGGGTCGAGATCGATCGACGGATGCTTCGCGCTGTCGATCCAGCGCAGCTTCTCGGGCCAGCGCACGACGGCCTCGCGGCTGTCGCGCCGCTGCTTGATCAGCACGAGGTCGAGTTCGCCGCGGTCGTACGCGGCGCTGATGTCGCGGCTCAGCCCGCACATCACTTCGAGCTTGACCTGCGGATGCTCGCGCTTGAACGCGGCGAGCGCGTGGGTCGTGCGGCCCGCCGCGAAATCGTCGGGCACGCCGAGCCGGATCGTCAGCGCGACCGTGGCGCCCGACAGCGCTTCCAGCATCTCGTCGTTCAGCGCGAGCATCCGCCGCGCATAGCTGAGCACCGTCACGCCCGCATCGGTCGGCCGCACGTCGCGCGTGCCGCGGTCGAGCAGGCGGTGTCCGGCGATTTCCTCGAGCCGGCGCACCTTCTGGCTGACCGTCGACTGCGTCGAGTGCAGGCGCGCGGAGGCCGTCGTGAAGCTGCCGCAGTCGGCGACCATCACGAGCGCACGCAGCAGGTCGATGTCGAACAGGGGTCTATTCATTTATGCACTTTTTCGGATTCGAACATTTCATTTTCAAATGCGTGCGACGATTTTTAACATGACCGGACGCCGCGGGCAATCGCGGTTTCGCCGGACCCGGCGCGGCTGATCGCGACGCACGGCAATCACGTCGACACGGTGCGCACGCTGATCGACTCGGGCGTGAAGGTCGACCACGTGAACCGGCTCGGCTGGACCGCACTGCTGGAGGCGATCATGCTCGGCGATGGCAGCGAGCGATATGTGCGGATCGTGCAGTTCCTCGTCGACGGGCACGCGAACGTCAATCTGGCTCGATGCGGTATAGGTTGGGAGGCCAGTGCCGGGAATCGGTCTCGAACGATGCTCCGACTTCCTGTCGTATATCGACCTTCCCGGCTTGTGGATATCTGAACAAACATCCTCTCCGGCGGCTGTGCGTCTCGCAGGGTAAACACCTGAAATTTCGGTAACGTCAGCCAATTGTTCCAGTAAGAGGCACTATCTCGCCCTTCCTGCCAAATTTCACCCTCCGACTTCCGTCAATCCGTTACGCCTCCGTTTCCCCCGCTTGCGCTCAAAAATCTAGCAGTCTAGACTGCATCGCAGTTTCATCGAAGTCCCGTCTTTCGCGTACCGCGCCGGGCATGCCGGCACGACGCTCCCCACCGGACGCCCGGCGCTCGCCCGCCGCGTCGAGACCACAAGGACAAGCCATGAACCGCACTGCAAAGCTCCTCGTTACCGCGCTGGCGTTCGCGCCGCTCGTGTCGTTCGCACAGGACACGTCGACGATCCGCTGGGGCATCGATCCCACGTACCCGCCGTTCGAGGCGAAGCAGCCCGACGGCTCGCTCGCCGGCTTCGACATCGACCTGCGCAATGCGATCTGCGAGGAACTGCGTGCGAAGTGCGTATGGGTCGAGCAGGGCTTCGACGGGATGATTCCGGCGCTGCGCGCGCGCAAGTTCGACGTGATCATGTCGGCGATGACGGCCACCGACGAGCGGCTCAAGCAGATCGACTTCTCGAACAAGCTGTATGCGTCGCCGGGCGCGCTCGTCGCGCCGGTCGGTTCGAAGTTGCTGCCGACCGCGGCGTCGCTCGCGGGCAAGCGCATCGGGATCGACCAGGGTACGACGCAGGAGGCGTACGCGAAGGCCGAATGGGCGACGAAGGGCGTGACGATCGTCTCGTACCAGAATCAGGACCAGGTGTACCAGGATCTCGTGAACGGCCGCCTCGACGCGACCTTCCAGGACAAGACGCAGGCCGGCTATTCGTTCCTGAAGACGCCGCGCGGCAAGGGCTACGCGTTCGCGGGCCCCGACGTGACCGACGTGCGCATCACCGGCTACGGCGTCGCGATGGGGTTGCGCAAGAGCGACGCCGACATGAAGAAGCGGCTGAACGACGCGATCGTCGCGATCCGCGCGAACGGCACGTACCAGAAGATCGCCGCGAAATACTTCGACTTCGACATCTACGGCGCGAAGCAGTGAGCGCCGCGCCGTGACCCCGTGATTCATTCAATCGACAGGCACACCATGACGAGTATCCAGGACCGCGTCGCGAAAGCCGTGACGCCCGAACTGATCGCCGCGTTCCGCGAGGAAGGCGCGGTCTGCATCAAGGGAATCTTTTCGCCCGACGAAGTGGCCGCGCTCCGGGCCGGCATCGACGCGAATCTCGCGCAGCCGAGCGAGCGCGCGAAAGTCGCGAGCCGGCCCGACGATCCGGGCTGGTTCTTCGAGGATTTCTGCAACTGGCAGCACAACGACGCATACCGCGACTTCATCGTGCGCTCGCCGGCGCCGTCGGTGGCCGCCGCGCTGATGGGCTCGGAGAACGTGCGGCTGCATCACGACCACTTGCTCGTGAAGGAGCCCGGTACGCGGCAGCGCACGCCGTGGCACCAGGACCAGCCGTACTACAACATCGAAGGCGAGGACAACGTCAGCATGTGGATTCCGGTCGATCCGGTGCCGCTCGAATCGACGCTGGAATTCGTCGCGGGCTCGCATCGCGGGCCGTGGCTGATGCCGCGCACGTTCATGGACAAGGAAGCGAAGTGGTTCCCGGAAGGCAGCCTCGCGGACCTGCCCGACATCGAAGCCGATCGCGCGGCCTTCCCGATCCGCCACTGGGCGCTCGAGCCCGGCGACATGGTGTGCTTCCGGATGCTCACGCTGCATGCGTCGGGCGGCACGCAGAACCGCCGGCGCGCGTTCTCGATCCGCTTCGTCGGCGACGATATCCGTCACGCGCCGCGCCGCTGGAAAACGTCGCCCGAGTTCCCCGGGCTCGCGGCTCAACTGCCCGACGGCGCGCCGCTCGAACACCCGCTGTTTCCGGTCGTGTGGTCGCGCGGCGCGGGGCAGGTCGGCGCGATCTGACCGGCGCAGGTAACGCTAACGCGCGCGGCGCCGTTTCGTGACGAAACGGTCGCCGCGCGCTTTCATGCGCGTGACGAAGGTTCAGGTCGGGTGACGTCCGGCGCCCGGCTTGAAGCGCGAGCCGAGCCGGTAGCGATTGCCCGGATGCAGGAAATGCACGAACGTGACGGGCAGCCCGTTCGTCCAGGTGCGGCGCGTGAGCGTGAGGCACGGTTCGTCGGCACGCATGTCGAGCAGCCGTGCCTGCTCGCTCGTCGGCAGCGACGCGTCGACGACGTGCTCGATCTCCAGTTCGTAGTGCGATACGTTGTTGAACAGGTACTCGGACGGCGGCTCGACCTGGAAGTCCTGGTCGATGAATTCCGGCGCGGCGGCCGGGTTCACGTAGCGGTCCTCGAGCTGGATCGGGCGGCCGTTTTCCTCATGCACGCAGACCACATGAAAGACCGGCGTGTTGACCGTCAGCCCGAACGCGGCCGCGACGTCGAACGACGCGGGCTCGCGCGACTGGCTGAGCACGCGGCAGCGGTATTCGTGCCCGCGCGCGCGGATTTCATCGCGGATGTGCGCGATCATCAGCAGGTTCGACTGCGGCTTCACTTCGGCGACGAAGGTGCCGACGCCCGCGATGCGCTTCAGCACGCCTTCCTCGGTGAGCTCGCGCAGCGCGCGATTGACCGTCATGCGCGCGACGCCGAACTGCGCGGCGAGATCGAGCTCGGACGGAATGCGATCCCCCGGGCGCCAGTCGCCCGACTCGACATTCTGGCGAACGAGCGTCTTGATCTGCTGGAACGGTGCGGTGGCCTTTGTGACCATCGGGGGATCCTTGGGGAAGGGAAACCGGGAAATTTTATCCCGGATCAGGTCGCGGGCAGTTCCCGGACGTCGGCAGTCGGCGCCGAGCCGAACGCGTCGCTCAGCGCATAGCCGATCAGTTGCCGTGCGGCCGCCTCGGGCGTCGCGAGCACGCCGCTCGACTTCAACTGGTCGAATTTCTCGCGCATCGGGAAGTTGTCTTCGCTGGTCGAGCGGATCGTTGCCTGCATCCCCGTATCGACGACGCCCGGCGCGACGCTGCAGATCCGCATCGCGCGGTTCGCGTCGAGCGCGACCGCGCGCGCATGGTGATCGAGTGCGGCCTTGGTCGCGCAGTAGATGCTCCAGCCCGCGTACGCGTTGCGCGCCGCGCCGCTCGACACGTGCAGGATCCGGCATTCGGTCGTGGCGGATGCCGCTTGCGCGAGTGCGGCCGACAGCATCAGCGGCGCCGCGACGTTCAGGCCGACCGCCCGCGCGACGATCGCCGGGTCCTGCGCGGCGAGCGGGCCGATCGGATCGACCATGCCCGCGTTGTTGAACAGCAGCACGAGCGACGCGCCGTCGACGAAGCTGCGCAGCGTGCTGCCGGCCAGCCAGGTCGCGACGGCCGATGCATCCGACAGGTCGAGTTCGATTTCGGCGAAGCGGTCGCCGGCTTGCGACGCGAGCGATGGATGACGGCTGCGCGACACGCCGAGCACGGCGATGCCTTCCTGCAGCAGTTGTTCGGCGAGCGATGCGCCGAGGCCGCGCGTGTGTCCGGTGACGATGGCGCGCACGTGCGGTGCGGAAGAGGATGCAGTCATGGCGGTGAATCGGTGGTGGGGGTGAGCGGTGTTGACGGGCGGCGCGCATGTGCGGCGGTAGCGCGAGCGGGACGGGTGATGCGTGGTCGTGCGTGCGAAAACGGTCGCGCGCGGCGCCGCGGATGTCGGGGTGAGCGCATATCGTAGCGCCGGCATGCGCGTCGCGCAAACGCGGGTGCGATCCCGCGCATGAGCTGCAGGGCGCCACGTGCGCGGAGAACGAATTTGCGCGTGCTGCACGCGCGCATCGCTGGGCAGCGCCGGCCAGTCGATACGTTGGACGAATGCCGGCTGCGGCAAATGCGCGCGCCGGCACGGCGAGCCGCGCGAGCTATCATATGGCTCGCCCGTGCGCGATGCCGGACGGGCCGCGACTGTTTCCCTCCACCTGCTGCACGCTGCGACGCCACCCATGAACACCACGCCGGATACGCCTACGCCCCGCCCCCTTCGCGAACTCACGCCCCTCGAGGCCCGCATTGTCGGCGTGCTCGTCGAGAAGCAGCACACGGTGCCGGACACTTACCCGCTGTCGTTGAATGCGCTGACCGCGGGCTGCAACCAGAAAACCGCGCGCGCGCCGGTGATGAACGTCAGCGAGGATGAAGTCACGACCGCGCTCGACGGGCTGAAGCACCTGAGCCTCGTGATGGAGGGCAGCAGCAGCCGCGTGCCGCGTTTCGAGCACAACATGAACCGCGTGCTCGGCATCCCGAGCCAGGCGATCGCGCTGCTGACGATCCTGCTGCTGCGCGGCCCGCAGACGGCCGCGGAGCTGCGCCTGAACAGCGCGCGCCTGCATGGCTTCGCGGATATCTCGTCGGTCGAGGCGTTCCTCGACGAACTCGCGGCGCGCGCGCAGGCGCTCGTGGTCCGGCTGCCGCGTGCGCCGGGCGCGCGTGAGAACCGCTGGATGCACCTGATGTGCGGCGAGGTGAACGTGGCCGACTTCGCGGGCCTGGATGCGGGCGGCGCGGATTCCGTCCCGCCTTCCGAATTCGAGGCGCTGAAGGCCGAACAGAAGCGCCTCGCGGATGAAGTGGCGCGGCTGAACGCGCTGGTGCAGCGGATGGCTACCGAACTGGGGATTGACGTCGACGCGCCGGGCGACGCGGGCTGACCGACAGCCGGTTGCGACGTTGTGCCGGCGCGTGCGCGCGCGCCGTGCAGCGGGTATCAATCGCCGCGATGCCCTCGCTACCAGCGGCACCCTGATTTCGCCGAAGCGTCGACATCCGACGCCCACGCGAAATCGGTTTTCTTGCCGGTGCGCGCGTTGGTGTAGGTCATCGTGTAGATTCGGGCGCCCTGCGACATCATTTCGTATTGTCCATTGACCTTGCCGTCGACCATTTCGACCCAGGTCGTCGTGAACTGATGCGGGCGGTCCTCGGCGAGCACTTCTTCTTCCTCGTGCCCGATCACCAACGGGATGGCCGTTTTCGATTGCGCATACCGGACCATGCCTCCCGACCATTTGACGACGTCGTCGTAGTAGGTGCGCATTTCGAAGCGGACGGGCTTGTCGCCCTCCGACTTGAAGCAGAACACTTCGGTGGAAACCTTTGCGAAGGCGGGCAACGCGATGCAGAGAAGCAGTGCGGCGAGGGTCTTTTTCATGATGGCGGGTAAAGGACGATTCAACCGAGGACGATCCGCGTGGCGCCCGCATCGACGAGCCGGAACAGCAGATCCTCGACGGCCGCCTCGGGTGCGGAACCGAGATCCGCATTGACGCGCCACCCCTGTTCCGTGCGAACCGGTTCCGACAGGTAGTGAACGATGCCATGCAGGCCATCTTCGGCCGGCGCGTTCTCGTCGTCGACATCGAACCATGCGAAGAACCACGTCTTGAACGCGTCGGTCGCCGCGCTTTCGTCGAGACCGTCGGCCTCGATCGCGGCCCAGTCCCATACGAACGGGCGAATCGACACGGCCGCCGTTTCGAGGTCGAACGCGAACGGCTCGAAATCCAGTTGAGTAGTCGAATCGACCATCGCGGGCTGGCCGGCCGCGTCGCCTTCGGCCGGGATCGTATCGGCCCGGCACGGCAGCGCGAGCGGCCCTTCGGTGGCCAGCGTGCCGTCGGCCCGCCGGTAGGCCGGCTCGACGATCACCGCCGGTTGCGCTGCCGCTTTCGCGAGCAGGTCGGCATAGGGTTGGCGGATGGCGCGGAGCAGTTCGGATACGGTCATCGTGGCGTGTCGGTTAGGCAGGGAACGATCGGTCACAGGCAGACGGTGCGCGGTGCGACCCGCGTCGTACGACGGGCCGCTTCGGTACCGGACAGCCGTGATCGTACGGCACTTCGGCCGGGCGCGGACAGTCGGCCGAACGGCCGTGGCGCTCGCCCGTCCGGGTGCCATAATCGAGCCTGCCCATCATTCCAGACGTCCCCGGAGAATCACCATGCAGAACCTCGACAATCCTTCCCACGATCGCGAGGTAGGCAGCGCCGACGCGACGCAGGACACCACGCGCATCGACGACGTCCGCATCGGCGCCGTGCGTCCGCTGATTTCGCCGGCGCTGCTGCTGGACGAGCTGCCGGTGCCGGCCGCCACGCAGACGCTCGTCGAGGATACGCGCCGCGCGATCGGCGACATCCTGCACGGCCGTGACGACCGGCTGCTGCTCGTCGTCGGCCCGTGCTCGATCCACGATCACGGCCAGGCGCTCGACTACGCGCGCCGCCTGAAGGTCGCCACCGATGCGCTGAAGGACGACCTGCTGATCACGATGCGCGTCTACTTCGAGAAGCCGCGCACGACGGTCGGCTGGAAGGGCTACATCAACGATCCGCGCCTCGACGGCAGCTTCCGCATCAACGAAGGGCTGCGCGCCGCGCGGCAACTGCTGCTCGATATCAACGCGCTCGGCCTGCCGGCCTCGACCGAATTCCTCGACCTGCTCAGCCCGCAGTACATCGCCGACCTGATCGCGTGGGGTGCGATCGGCGCACGCACGACCGAGAGCCAGAGCCATCGCCAGCTCGCGTCGGGCCTGAGCTGCCCGATCGGCTTCAAGAACGGTACCGACGGCGGCGTGCAGGTCGCGTCGGACGCGATCGTCGCCGCGGCCGCGAGCCATGCGTTCATGGGGATGACGAAGATGGGGATGGCCGCGATCTTCGAGACGCGCGGCAACGACGACGCGCACGTGATCCTGCGCGGCGGCAAGAGCGGCCCGAACTACGACGCCGAACATGTCGAGGCGTGCTGCGCGGTGCTGCGCAAGGCTGGGTTGCGCGAGCAGGTGATGGTCGACTGCTCGCACGCGAATTCGAACAAGTCGCACGAGCGGCAGATCGACGTCGCGCAGGATCTCGCGCGGCAACTGTCGCAGGGCGAGCAGCGGATCGTCGGCGTGATGGTCGAGAGCCATCTCGAAGCCGGGCGCCAGGACCTGAAGCCGGGCGTGCCGCTGAAATACGGCGTGTCGATCACCGATGCGTGCCTGAGCTGGACGCAGACGGAGCCCGTGCTCGACGTGCTGGCCGAGGCGGTGCGGCATCGCCGCGCGCAGTCGCGCGGATAGCGCGGGGGCTGCGTCATCACGTTCGATGCAGCGTCGCGCGAGTGGCGCTAATATGCGCCGGTGCGATGCGTCGCGCGCGGGCCGGCCGCGCCGCCGCGACGCGTGCATGGAGGCGGCGAGGCCGGCCGCCGATACCGACAACAATTCACCGGAGTGCATAACAGCATGACTTTCTACAAGACTCTCATCGCAGCCGCCGTCCTCGCATCGAGCGTCAGCGCGCACGCGCAGATCGCCGGCGCACAACCGCTCAGCGTGACCGTCGAGCAATCGCAGGCGCTGCTCGAAGGCTGGAGCGTGAAGAAGAGCGTGCTCGGCAAGGCGGTCTACAACGACCAGAACCAGAAGGTCGGCACCGTGCGCGACCTGATCGTCGCGCCGGACGGCTCGGTGTCGGCGGCGATCGTGTCGGCCGGCGGTTTCCTCGGCGTGGCCGCGCACGATGTCGCGGTGCCGATCGCGTCGCTCGACGTGCGCAACGGCAACATCTACCTGCCGGGCGCGACGAAGGATGCGCTGAAGGCCACGCCGGCGTTCCAGTACGCGAAGGTGCCGTCGCCGCCGAAGCCGAAGAAGCTCGACGACAAGCACTGATGCATGCGGCCCGGCACGTCCTGTGCCGGGCCAGGCCGACCGCGGGCCGTGGATGGCCGCGCGTCGGCGTCGTGTGCGGCCCCGCACCGCGAATGCCGGCGATCAGCTTGCCGGCGTCTTCCCGTCTCCCCACACCCCGCTGAAGCCGAACGAGACCGGCCCGCTCAGGTACACGCTGCCGGCGCCGTCCCATTGAACGGTGACGTCGCCGCCGTCGCATGTAACCCGCACGGTATCGTCGAGCAGCCCGCGCCGGATGCCGTTGACCACCGCGCCGCACGAACACGATCCCGAACCGAGCGGCACGCCGCCGCCGCGCTCCCAGATGCGCAAGCGGATATGCGTGCGATCGATGACCTGAACGAAATGCACGTTGGTTTTCTGCGGAAACAGCGGATGTGTTTCGATTGCGGGGCCGCGCGCCTCGATGTCGATTGCATCGAAGTCGTCGACGAAGAACGTGCAGTGCGGATTGCCCATGTTGCACGCGGCCGGTGCGCCGGGCAGCGGGAGGGCGAGCGTGTCGGCTTCTTCTGCGACGGGCACGTCGTGCCAGCCGACACGCGGTGCGCCCATCTCGACCGTGACCCGCCCGTGCGCATCGTGCGAACAGAGCAGGCGCCCGCGATTCGTACGCAGCACGACCGACGCCGTGCCGGTTTCCCGCATCAGCTTCCACGCGACACCGCGCGTCGCGCTGCCGCACGTATCGAGCGGCGAACCGTCGGCGTTCCAGAACGCGACGCGCGCCGCCGCGTCGTCGCAGTCCGACATCACCGCGAGCTGGTTGAAGCCGATGCCGCGACGCCGGTCGCCCATGCGCCGCACGAGGTCGCGGTCGATGGCGTGCGTTTGACCTTGCTCTTGATCCTGACCGCGCAGGTCGACGATGACGAAGTCATCGCCGTTCGCGTTCATCTTCTGAAATCCGATCGGCATGGCGGTTCCGCAATCGAGGCAGGCAAACACTGTACGTGGCTTGCCGGGCGCGATCAATCGCGGCCGGACGACGCGTGTGCAACGTTCATGTGGCGCAGGGCTACGTAATTCTACGTAGCCCTGCGTACGTAGTTATCCGCTTGTAAGCAGCCCCTGTCGCACGGAATACTACGGCCCACCGCCCCGACTTCGACGAGACCGGGGCACGACGCATCGACGTCACGTGGGCGCGGCACGTCGCCGTTCCCAATCAAAACCACATTGGAGACCAGGAGACGCCATGAATCGGGCTTCCAGCACCCTGCTCTGGATCGCGGTCGCGCTGCTCGGCGCGTTCTCGTTCGGAACGATCGCACTCGCGCACGGCGAACGCGTCAGTGCCCTCTGGATCGTGATCGCCGCTGTCTGCGTGTATCTGATCGCGTATCGCTTCTACAGCCGTTTCATCGCCAGCAAGGTGATGCAGCTCGACGGGCTGCGGATGACGCCGGCGGTCAAGTACAACGACGGCCTCGACTACGTGCCGACCAACAAGTACGTGCTGTTCGGCCATCACTTCGCCGCGATCGCCGGCGCGGGGCCGCTCGTCGGGCCTGTGCTCGCTGCGCAGATGGGCTATACGCCCGGCATGCTGTGGATCCTGGCCGGCGTCGTGTTCGCCGGCGCGGTGCAGGACTTCATCGTGCTGTTCATCTCGACGCGCCGCGACGGCCGCTCGCTCGGCGATCTCGTCAAGATGGAACTCGGCACGGTGCCCGGCGTGATCGCGCTGTTCGGCGCGTTCCTGATCATGGTGATCATCCTCGCGGTGCTCGCGCTGATCGTCGTGAAGGCGCTGACCAATTCGCCGTGGGGCACGTTCACCGTCGCCGCGACGATTCCGATCGCGCTGTTCATGGGCGTCTATACGCGCTACATCCGTCCGGGCCGCATCGGCGAAGTGTCGATCATCGGCTTCGTCGGGCTGATGGCGGCGATCGCGTTCGGGCAGAACGTCAGCGCTTCGCCGACGCTCGCCGCATGGTTCACGTTCAACGGCACGCAGCTCACGTGGATCCTGATCGGCTATGGCTTCGTCGCATCGGTGCTGCCGGTGTGGCTGCTGCTCGCACCGCGCGACTACCTGTCGACGTTCCTGAAGATCGGCACGATCCTCGGTCTCGCGATCGGCATCCTGGTCGTCGCGCCGGAACTGAAGATGCCCGCGCTGACGAAGTTCGTCGACGGCACGGGCCCCGTGTGGTCGGGCGGCCTGTTCCCGTTCCTGTTCATCACGATCGCGTGCGGCGCGGTGTCGGGCTTCCACGCGCTGATCGCGTCGGGCACGACGCCGAAGCTGATCGACAACGAAACCAACGCGCGCTTCATCGGTTACGGCGCGATGCTGATGGAATCGTTCGTCGCGATCATGGCGCTGGTCGCCGCGTGCGTGATCGAACCGGGCGTCTACTTCGCGATGAACGCGCCGGCCGCCGTGCTCGGCTCGACGCCGGAAGCCGTCGCGAACACCGTCACGCAGTGGGGCTTCGTGCTGACGCCCGACATGCTGACGCAGACCGCGAAGGCCGTCGGCGAAACGACGATCATCGCGCGCGCGGGCGGCGCGCCGACGCTGGCCGTCGGCATGGCGCACATCCTGCACCAGGTGATCGGCGGCGAAGCGATGATGGCGTTCTGGTATCACTTCGCGATCCTGTTCGAGGCGCTGTTCATCCTGACGGCCGTCGACGCCGGCACGCGCGCGGGCCGCTTCATGCTGCAGGATCTGCTCGGCACGTTCCACCCGGCGCTCAAGCGCACCGAGTCGCTGCCCGCGAACCTGGTCGCCACCGCGCTGTGCGTGGCCGCGTGGGGCTACTTCCTGTACCAGGGCGTAGTCGATCCGCTCGGTGGCATCAACACGCTGTGGCCGCTGTTCGGCATTTCGAACCAGATGCTCGCCGCGATCGCGCTGGTGCTCGGCACCGTCGTGCTGTTCAAGATGAAGCGCGAGCGCTATGCGTGGGTGACGATCGTGCCGACCGTATGGCTGCTGATCTGCACGCTGACGGCCGGCTGGCAGAAGATCTTCGATGCGAACCCGAAGGTCAGCTTCCTCGCGCACGCCGCGAAGCTGCAGGCCGCGGTGGACGAAGGCAAGGTGCTCGCGCCGGCGAAGTCGATCGCGCAGATGAAGCGGATCATCTTCAACGACTACATCGATGCGGCGCTGGCCGGGCTGTTCATCTTCGTCGTCGTGAGCATCGCGGTGTACGGCGTGATCGCCGTGCTGCGCGCGCGCCGCGAGTCGAAGCCGACCGTGCGCGAGACGCCGTTCGAAGCGATGCCGGCCGCGCAGGCGCTCGGCAGCGGACGTTAAGGGGAGGCCGCGATGTTCAGCGATCTTGGCAGCGACCTGCGCAGCGCGGGGCGTTACCTCGGGCAGGCGTTGCGGCTGATGGTCGGCCTGCCCGACTACGACACCTACGTCGCGCACATGCGCGAGACCCATCCGGACCGCGAGCCGATGACGTACGAGGAATTTTTCCGCGAGCGTCAGAATGCGCGGTACGGGTCGGGAGCAGGGAAGTGTTGCTGAGCCGGGCCGGCGAGACGGCCCGGTGATGGACCAGGGAGCGCCGCGACGGATTTCGTGGCGCTTTTTCTTTGGCGGGCCGGCGGCGCGCGTGTCGCGGGAATCGCCGCGCCGTTTGCCGGCGCGCAGCACGGCAAGGTTCGGCGGCCGGTATCATAGGCTCATTTTCCCGGTGGACCCGCGCAGGAGAACACGTCGTGCATGTCGGTGAGCGTTTCAACAGCATTTCCCATCTCGTCGGCGCGGTACTGTCGGTGGCAGGCCTCGTGGCGCTCGTGACGATGGGCGCGCTCGAAGGCGACCCGTACAAGGTGGTGAGCTTCAGCGTGTACGGCGCGATGCTGATCCTGCTCTACGCGATCTCGACGCTGTACCACAGCGTGCGCAATCCGCGCCTGAAAGCCATCCTGCAGAAATGCGACCACTCGGCGATCTACCTGCTGATCGCCGGCAGCTACACGCCGTTCACGCTGGTGACGTTGCGCGGCCCATGGGGCTGGTCGCTGTTCGGCGTGAGCTGGGGGCTCGCGTTGCTGGGCATCGTGCAGGAACTGACGCTCGGGCGGCGCACGCGCATGCTGTCGATGATCCTGTACGTGTTGATGGGCTGGCTGGCGCTCGTCGCGGTGCGCCCGCTGATCCATGCGCTGCCGCCGGTGGGCACGGCGTGGCTCGTGGCCGGCGGCGTCATCTACAGCGTAGGGATCTACTTCTTCATCAACGACGAACGCATTCGCCACGGGCATGGCATCTGGCACCTGTTCGTGCTGGCCGGCAGCCTGTGCCAGTTCGTCAGCGTCGCGATGTATGTCGCGTAAGCGGAATGCCGCGTTGACCTTGTGACGACGCGCCACGGGCACGTCTGCCGACGCATTCGCTATCGGCGCGTGGCGGCCTGCAGTTGCGCGTCCGGGTCGCCGGTTGCCGGTGTCGCCCGAGCCGTGATCCACCACGTCGCCGCGGCGAGCGCGGACACGCCGGTCGCCATGCCCAGCGCCGCCCGCATGGCGGCCGGAAACGGCTGCAGCGTCGCGATGCACGCACCGAAGATCGCCACCCCGAGCGCCGACCCGCTCTGCCGCGCTGCGTTCAGCGCGGCCGCCGCAACGCCGGCGCGGCGCCGGTCGACCGTCCCGAGCGCCGGCGACGTCGCGGCCGGCGAGATGAACCCCGATGCGAAGCCGATCGCGAGCATCGGCGCGACGGCGAGCCACGCGGGTGTCGTCGCACCGATGCCCGTCATGCCGAGCGCGCCGGCTGCATAGAGCCCGAACGCCGCACACATCGTTCCGCGCGCGCCGAAGCGCGCAACGACGCGCCCCGAGCACAGCCCGCCGAGCGCGACCATCGCGGTCATCGGCAGGAACGCGAGCCCGGTGTCGAGCGGGCTGGCGCCGCGAATCTGCCGATAGAACAGGCTGAGCACGAACAGCAATCCGTAGAACACGAATGCCGACGCCATCGACACGAACGTCGATCCCGCGAACAGCCGGTTGCGGAAGAACGCGAGCGGCAGCATCGGCTCGCGGCGCCGCGCTTCGATCGCGATGAACGCGATCCACGCGACGACGCTTGTCACCGCGCCGCCGACGATCGGCGCCGAGCGCCAGCCGAGCGACGGGCCTTCGATCAGCGTGCCGATCAGCGCCGCGATCGCGACGATGGCCGCCGCCTGGCCGCCCCAGTCGACATGCCGCGATGCGTCGACGGCGGCGCGTGCGACCGTGCGGCCGAGCCAGATGCCGGCGAGCCCGAGCGGCAGGTTCACGAAGAAGAGGCTCCGCCACCCGAACAGATGGATCAGCAGGCCGCCGATCAGCGGGCCCGACGCCATCGCGATGCCGCCGCAACCCATCCACATGCTGATCGCCGACGCGCGCGCGGCCGGTTCGGGGAAGGTGCGGTTGATCAGCGCGAGCGAGCAGGGCACCAGCATCGCGCTGCCGACGCCTTGCAATGCACGGGCGATGGCGAGCGCCGGGAGAGTCGGCGCGACGCCGCACAGCGCCGACGCGGCGACGAACACCGCCAGCCCCGCGACATAGACGGTGCGGTCGCCGAGCCGGTCGCCGAGCGTGCCGCCCGTCATCAACAGGCTCGCGAACGCCAGCGTGTACGCGTTCACGATCCACTGCAAGCCGGCCACGTGGCTGTCGAACGTGTGTGCGATGTCGGTGAGCGCGACGTTGACGATGGACGCGTCGAGCAGCACGAGCGTGTAGCTCACGCAGGTCGCGGCGAGCACGCGGCGGGCCGCGGCCCGGTTTGGCGCGGCGGCTGTCATGTGCGGTCGGACGCCGGCGTGGCGGCCTGCAGCGCGAGAAAGCCGACCCATCCCCAATACACACGATGATGAGCGATCAGCCCGTCGCGGAGATCCATCACCTCGACGAGATCGACTTGGTCGCCTTCCGGTGTTGTGCGCGGATATTCCCAAGTGAGCTGGCGGCCGTTCGAGAAGAACAGCCCCGTCCTGTACCAGCGTCCGAGCCTGTTTTGTGGATTGCGCAGGCCGGCCGCGAAGAATTCGCCGATCGCGGCCTTGCCATGCAGCACGCCGGAGCCGTGCGCCGGCAGCGTGACGACGACGAGCGGCGTTTCGAGCACCGCGTCGTCCGCGTACAGCGACATCAGTGCATCGAGGTTGCGCGCGACGACGGCGGCGTGCCAGTCGTCATGGATGCGCCGGGCATCGGCGTCGGGGTGGGTCATGGCGGGCTCCCGGGAGCGATCGATAGCGGAAACCCACTGTATCGACGCAAGCGCGGCAGACGTTTCACCCCAACCCGAAACGTGGATGCACGCGCGGGCCGGCCGCGGCGCGATCCGCCGGCGGTGCTTACCCGGCCAGCGCGTCGAGATTCAGCACGTACGACTTCCCGATCCACACGGCAGAATCGCGATGATCGCGCAGGTCGTCGCCGGTATTCGGATGCAGGAAGATATCCAGCGCGCCGTGGTTGAGCACGAGCCACGGCACGATGTCGTCGAATCGCGCGGCAGCGAATGCGATCTGGTACGACCATGCCGGATGCGGACCGACAAGGCGTTCGTGAAAGCGGCCGAGTTCGATGACCGCACCGAACCGTTCGTCGACGACCTGGCGAAACGCCCAGGCCGCGTCGCGGCTGGCGGCATCGAAGTAGACGTGCGCGTGCCAACTCTCGATGGCGGTGATGTCGATGGCAGCCATGGAAGGACTCGATAAAAAAGGAGAATGCACGAGGCACCGTGCGAAACGGCCGATGCATGATTATCGCGCGTCCTTGCCGCGTGCGTCGTGTCTCGATCCGGCAATCCGAAGTGGATGATTTGTCCTGGATCAGAAGAACCGTTTTATCCGATGAATCCTCTTGCGCAGTATCCGTATGCGCGATATCACGCCGGAAGCCGCGCCGGCATGGGTGCCGGCCGGAGCCGCGCCGGCAACACGTCATTTCGGAAATTGAAAAAGCGGTGCGCACGCCGCGTCGGATCGCCCGTGAAAATGCGATCAGGTCGTTGAATGAAATAAAGAAATTCCGATTCGGCGCGATTGGCGAACGACTCGGCTCGCACGCCGAATGGCGAAGCCGAAAATATCAATTGCGAAATCGGCTATTCAGGCGGAAAGCGACGCGACATACGATGATTTCAACGCATCGACGACCACGATAGATGCGGAGACAACCATCTGGAGGCCACTATGCGATCCCTCGTTCCCGTTGCTGTTCTTTCCTGCGCACTCGTTGCGCTGCCCGCCGCCAGCTTTGCGCAGTCGGCCGGTTCAGACTGGTTGCCGAATGCCGCGCGGCTGAGCTGGTCGGCGGCGCGCGCCGAAACCGACGCGCAACTGATGCAGATGACGCGTGCCGGCTATCGCGCAACCACGGCCGGCAACCAGAACTATCCGCTCGCGATGCAGCGTGCGCTCGAACGGGTCCGCAATCCGCTGCCCGACAGGTCGCGTGCAGAGCGGGCGGCGATGGAAGCGCGCGCCGCGCGCGACGCGCAGGGCGGCCATCCGGTCAAGGCGTTCTTCGTGAAGACCGCGTACTACCTGAAGGGCGAGAACACGTTCTGATGCAGGAGACGAGCATGGCTTGCCCGATCCGATTTGCCGACGTCGTGCGCACGTCGGCGCTGCGCCGGTTGCCGGATGCGCGAGCGACGCAGCGGCGGGACGATGTGCACGGCGCGCGACGCCGTCCGAAGCGCAACCGCAATGCGGGCCGTGGCGCCGTCGCGGGCCGCATCGCGTGGCCGGATTACGCGGCGGACGACGCTCCCGCAAGCGGGCACGACTCATGAAGGCCGTCCGAAAAAACCGCCGCCACCCGCCGCTGACCCGCGAGTGGCTGCTGCCACTGCCGCCCGCGCATGTGCGCGACATCTCGCTGAAATGTCACATGGCGCTTGTCGCGCTGCGCGGCGAGCACGGCAGCGAGGCGCTGCTGATGCGGTTGCGTACGAGCGTCTATCTGGTGTTCCTCGCGCTCGACGATGCGGTGTGCCCGGATGCGAGTGTCGATCTGTGCGTCGACGCGGAGCGCGTGCTCGACGCCAGCGTGGCGCGTGCCGCGCAAGGCGGTGTATGGACGCTGCGCGACGACGAATGCGCGGTGCTCGAACGCGTGCTCGCGGCGAACGACACCTGCGTCGCAACGTTCACGCGGCATCGGCTGGCCGAACTGTGGGGGCATGTCTGCATGTTCGCATCCAGCGGCCAGCCGGCGCTGGTCGCGCAGGCGGCGGCGAAGATGCGGGAGTCGGCCGTTGTTCATTGACCGGCGGCTGCAACGCGAGCGGCCCCGGGTCGTTTTTCATACGTGTCTCATTTTCACGAGGCTGACATTCGCCGTCTAATGTCTTGACCGGAGCCGAACGGGTTTGGTCGACGACGATCCATCCTCGCGTTGGCGACGATCATGCATGTCGACGTGAACGCATTCGTTTCGATCAGGAGGAGCGATGGCGCTATACAGGATCGGCGGCTACTTCACGAGCGGAAGTGGCCGCGCATTCAGCGAGAACCTGCCGCCGGGCAGTGAAGTGACGGTCGCGGGCATCTATCGATGTACCGTATGCGGCGACGAGATCGGCATCGCGAAGTCGCAGTCGCTGCCGTCCGATGACGCGCATCAACATGATCTCGACCCGCTTCCCGACCCGGCGCTCGATCCAGGCCCGACCGCATGGCAACTGATCGCGGCGGCGGAGTCGCGAAGCTAGGTAACAGAGTTCGCATTCGCATCAGGCCCGGAAGCACGCCGGGCTCCGACAAAACAAAAGCGCCACGGAGCGAACTCCGTGGCGCTTCATTGATGCCCGCCTGCGCGGAGGCATAACCCTCCGCGTGGCGAAGCGCGCTTAAGCCGCCGTTGCCGGTTTCGCCGGCTTCTGCAGCTTGCCCTTGCCGGCGCGCTGGATTTCGTCGAGCTTGATCTCGACGTGGCGCGAGAACACGTACTCGGCCGGACGCTGCTTCGCGATCGAGATGTCCGGTGCGAACGGGCCGTCGGTCTTGATGCCCTTCTTGCTCACGCGCAGCGCCTTCAGCGGGTGCGCGATCGTGTCCATCACGGCGGTTGCCTCGAAGCCGCAGTGGACCATGCAGTCCGCGCACTTCTCGTAGTTGCCGACGCCGTAGTTGTCCCACTCGGTCGTTTCCATCAGCTCCTTGAAGGTCTTCACGTAACCTTCGCCGACCAGGTAGCACGGCTTCTGCCAGCCGAACACCGTACGCGCCGGGTTGCCCCACGGCGTGCACTTGTACGTCTGGTTGCCGGCCAGGAAGTCGAGGAACAGCGACGACTGGCTGAACGACCAGCGCTTGCCGCCTTCGCCGCGCTTCAGGATCTCGCGGAACAGGTTCTTCGTCTTGTCGCGGTTCAGGAAGTGTTGCTGGTCCGGCGCGCGCTCGTATGCGTAGCCCGGCGACACCGTGATGCCGTCGACGCCGATCGGCTTGAGCGTGTCGAAGAACTTCGCGACGCGCTCGGGCACCGCATCGTTGAACAGCGTGCAGTTGATGTTCACGCGGAAGCCGCGGCGCTTCGCTTCCTTGATCGCCGCGACGGCCTTGTCGTACACGCCTTCCTGCGACACCGAGTGATCGTGCGCCTGCTGGTCGCCGTCGAGGTGGACCGACCAGACGAAATACGGGCTCGGCTCGTAGTCGTCCATCTTCTTTTCCATCAGCAGCGCGTTCGTGCACAGGTACACGAATTTCTTGCGCTTCATGATGCCCTTGACGATTTCCGGCATCTCCTTGTGGAGCAGCGGTTCGCCGCCGGCGATCGACACGACGGGCGCGCCGCACTCGTCGACGGCCTGCAGGCATTCCTCGACGGACAGGCGCTGGTTCAGGATCGGATCCGGATAATCGATCTTGCCGCAGCCGTTGCACGCGAGGTTGCAGCGGAACAGCGGCTCGAGCATCAGCGCGAGCGGATAGCGTTTGTTGCCGGACAGGTGCTGGCGCACGATGTATGCGCCGACACGGACTTGCTGGAGCAGCGGAATAGACAAGGGATGTCCTCCTTAAACTTCGCGGGCGACAGCTTGCGTGAGCTTCGCCGGCAGCTTGAATTCGACTTTTTCCTCACGGCCCGCCATCGTCGCGACATCGACGGGCCCCAGCGCGCGCAGCGCGCCAATTACATCCTCGACCATCTCTTCGGGCGCCGACGCGCCGGCGGTCAGGCCGACCGTCTGCACGCCTGCGAACCATTCGGCCTTCACTTCCGAGCCGTCGGCGACGAGATAGCTCGGCACACCGCTTTCGGTGCCGATCTCGCGCAGGCGGTTCGAGTTCGAGCTGTTCGTCGCACCGACGACGAGCAGCACGTCAACCTGTTCGCTCAGCTCGCGCACGGCGGCCTGGCGATTCTGCGTTGCGTAGCAGATGTCACGCGTGTCCGGGCCGACCAGGTCGGTGAACCGGCGCTGCAGCGCTTCGATGATGCCGCGCGTATCGTCGACCGACAGCGTGGTCTGCGTGATGTACGCGACCGGCGTATCGACGGGCAACGTCAGCGTATCGACTTCGGCTTCGCTCTGCACGAGGATCACCTCGGCCGGAATCTGGCCGATCGTACCCTCGACTTCCGGGTGGCCCGCATGGCCGATCAGGATCAGCCGGCGGCCCGCCGCGACATACTGGCGGCCCTGCACGTGCACCTTCGTGACGAGCGGACAGGTCGCGTCGAGCACGTCGAGCCCGCGCGTTTCCGCGTCGCGCTCGACCGTCTGGGCGACACCGTGCGCGCTGAAGATCGCGACAGCGCCGTGCGGCACCTCGTCGAGTTCCTCAACGAATCGTGCCCCTTTATTACGCAGATTTTCGACGACATGCCGGTTATGAACGATCTCGTGACGCACATAGACCGGCGCGCCGTGCTGCTGCAGCGCGCGATCGACGATCTCGATCGCACGGACAACCCCCGCACAAAAGCCGCGGGGCTGGGCAAGGATGACTCGCATAAGTGAGCGAACTCCGACGCATACACCGGGGTTCGAGGAGCTGGCACTGCTCGCTCGCCCCGGCTTGATGTTATGAAGGCAGGAACGAACCGGCCAGGCCAGGCCCCGGAACCCCGAATTAATCGCGCATTTTAACTCTATCGGGCCGTCCGTGCTTTGGTGCTGTGTCGGCCGTGTTGCAATTGCGGGAGAGCCGCGTCGGCGCTGGCGCGCGCGGAACCCAGTAAACTAGGCGGTTTCGCGGGCAGCCGCTCCGGCTGCCCGGCGTCGCGCTCATTTCAAGGCCATTCGATGACCGTCGATTCTTACGCGTATTGCCCGTCCGCCCGCGCGGTTTCGGGTGTTTTGTTCCTGACCCCGATTGAATATGCCGATGCCCGGCAGGAGGCGTGCCGATGATGCTGGTGCTCGCCTTCCTGGTGTCCGGCCTGTCGCTGATGATCTGGATCGTGCTGCTCGTCGCGCGCGGCGGCTTCTGGCGCGCGGTGCCCGCGCGGCCGCTGTCGCCCGACGCGCGCGGCGCCGCGGCCGAGGCCGGCTGGCCGGCCGTCGTCGCGGTCGTGCCGGCGCGCAACGAGGCCGACGTGATCGCCCGCGCGGCGACCTCGCTGCTCGAGCAGGATTATCCGGGCGATTTTCATCTGATCATTGTCGACGACCACAGCGACGACGGCACCGCCGACGCGGCCCGCGCGGCCGCGCTCGCGATCAATCGCGCCGACCGGCTGACGGTGCTGGCCGCGAAGCCGCTGCCGGCCGGCTGGTCGGGCAAGGTGTGGGCGCAGTCGCAGGGGATCGCCGCGGTGCAGACGCTCGGCCTGCCGGCCGACTACCTGCTGCTGACGGATGCCGACATCGGCCATCCGCCCGACGCCGTCGCGCAGCTCGTCACGCGCGCACAGGCCGAGAGCCGCGATCTCGTGTCGCTGATGGTGCGGCTGCGCTGCGATTCGTTCTGGGAAAAGGCGCTGATCCCGGCATTCGTGTTCTTCTTCGCGAAGCTCTACCCGTTCTCGTGGATCAACAATCCGCGCAACCGGACGGCCGGCGCCGCGGGCGGCTGCATGCTGGTGAAGCGCACGGCGCTCGAGGAAGCCGGCGGCATCGAGTCGATCCGCGGCGCGCTGATCGACGACTGCAGCCTCGCCGCGCAGATCAAGCACCGCGGCAGCGGCCGCCATCCGATCCGTCTCGATCTGGCCGACCGCAGCGTGTCGCTGCGCCCGTACGACAGCTGGCGCGACATCTGGAACATGATTGCGCGCACCGCGTTCACGCAGCTGCACTATTCGCCGCTGCTGCTGGCCGGCACGCTGCTCGGGATGGCGATCATCTACCTCGTGCCGCCGATTGCGGCGCTGGCGTACGGCGCGCGCGCGTGGCCGGCGTGGCTCGCATGGGCGTCGATGTGCGCCGCGTATGGGCCGATGCTGCGCTACTACCGGCGCTCGCCGCTGTGGGCGCCCGCGCTGCCGCTCGTCGCGCTGTTCTACGTCGGCGCGACGTTCGCGTCCGCGTGGCGCTACTGGCGCGGCAAGGGCGGCCAGTGGAAGGCGCGCGTGCAGGCGCCGGTGGATCGCTGAACGTTTCGCGCGCCGCCGGCGCGCGTCCCGGGAAGCTGCCGTTCCGGCAGCCGGAAAGCAAACAACCCGATCGGCGCAAGCCGGTCGGGTTGTTTCGTTTTCGGCGCCGTCGCTGGCTGGCGCTTACCGCTGGGTCAGCATCATGTACATCTGGACCACGACGTCCGGCGAGAACGTGAACGGCACCCAGCCGTAGCCCGTGTGGCGAGCTACCAGCAGGCGGTCGCCGTTCGACTGCTTCTGCACGGCCATCATCGGGTTCTTCGTCGTCACGAAACGCCAGCCGGCCGGGATGCCGGGCGGCGGCTCCGGCTGCATCGACGCGCGTGCATGCGCGAGTTCCTCGATCAACTGCCCCAGTTGCTCCGGATGCAGCGTGATCGATTCGCCGTTGATGGTCAGCGTGAGTTCGTGCTGCGTCGGACGCGACACGTGCAGCGTCGATTTGTCCGCCGGGGCGGTGGCGGCTTTGATTTCAACCGCGGTTCCGGCTGGCGCCGTCGCGACGATCGCGGTTCCGGCGTCGGTCGCTGCATCGGTCGCAGCCGGCGCGGCCGCGTTTATGGGCGGTTCCGCGGCCGGCTCTGCGGCCGGCGTGTCCGCCGGTTCGACGACTTCGGCTGCAACAGCCGTTGCCGCAGCCACGGTCGTTGCGGCTTCCTTGACGACGGCTTCGACCAGCGCCTCGGCGTCGGCGATGGCCTTCGCGTGGTGCTGCGCGGCGGCTTCGGCTTGCGCGATTGCTTCGGTATGGCGTTGCGCGGCGGCCTCGGCCTGCGCGATCGCTTCGACGTGGCGCTGCGTGACGGCTTCGGCCTCGGCGGTCGCGTCGGCATGACGCTGCGCGGCGGCCTGCGTCTCGGCGATCGCTTGCGTGTGACGTTGCGCGAGTGCTTCGGCCTCGGCGATCGCAGCCGTGTGGCGCTGCGTGGCCGCTTCGGCCTCGACGGTCGCTTCCGCGTGACGCTTCGCGGCGGCCTCGGCTTCGACGGTCGCTGCCGCATGGCGCTGCGCGGCCGCCTCCGCCTCGATCGCGGCGGCGTGATGACGCTGCGCGGCGGCCTCCGCTTCGGCGATCGCAGCCGCGTGACGCTGCGATGCGGCTTCGGCATCTGCGTGACGTTGCGCGAGCGCTTCGGTCAGTGCGGTGGCTTCCGCATGGCGCTGCACGGCCGCTTCGGCTTGCGCGGTGGCATCTGTATGACGTTGGGCAGCGGTTTCGGCGGCGGCGGTCGCGTTGGCGTGGCGCTGCTGCGCGGCTTCGGCGTCGGCGGCCGCCGCCGTATGGCGCTGTGCGGCGGCCTGCGCTTCGGTTTCCGCGGCGGCGTGACGCTCTGCCGCGGCCCGGGCTTCCGCTGCTGCGGCGCGCGCGAAGGCTTCCGCGCTGCGTGCCGCCTGCTGCGCGGCGTGGTGATCGTGGAGCAGCTGATCGACGCCCGTGTTGAGCGAGTCGATCTGATCGTTCAGGTTCATGCGTGTCTTCTCTGCGTAAGACCCGCGATTTTACCCGCTGCGCCGGTGCCGGTCCGTGCGCGACGTGTAACAAAGTGCGCAAAGCGGTGCGAAGCGCACCGCTCTGTGTTACTTCAGGTAGCCCGCCGAGCCGAACCAGTCGAGCGCATCGCGCAGCCCTTCGCGGTACGGACGCGCGCGGTAGCCGAGCTCACGTTCGGCCTTCGCGGACGTGAAATACATCTTGTTCTTCGACATCCGCAGCCCGTCCACGGTGACGAACGGCTCCTTCTTCGTGAACTTCGCGATCGCTTCGGCGCCTGCCGCGAGCGGGTAGAGCGGCCAGCGCGGCAGCGCGATCGTCGGCGCCTTGCGGCCCGTCATCTGCGCGATGTCGGCGAGCATCTGCTGCAGCGGCAGGTTTTCGCCGCCGAGGATGTAGCGCTCGCCGATCCGGCCGCGCTCGAGCGCGAGGAAGTGGCCGTGCGCGACGTCGTCGACGTGCACGAGGTTCAGCCCCGTATCGACGAACGCGGGAATCTTGCCGAGCGCGGCCTCGACGATGATGCGGCCGGTCGGCGTCGGCTTCACGTCGCGCGGGCCGATCGGCGTCGACGGATTGACGATCACGGCCGGCAGCCCTTCGTCGGCGATCATCCGCTCGACCGCGCGTTCCGCGAGCACCTTGCTGCGCTTGTAGACGCCGATCGCCTGCTCGGGCGTGAGCGGCCGGTTCTCGTCGGACGGATCGCCCGAGCTCGTCACCTTCAGCGTCGCGACGCTGCTCGTGTAGACGATCCGCTCGACGCCTTCCGCGCGCGCCGCGCGCATCGTCGCGACCGCGCCCTCGAGGTTCGCGCGCTCGATCTCGTCGGGATCGGGCGCCCACAGCCGGTAGTCGGCCGCCACGTGCAACAGGTAGCGCACGCCGCGCAGCGCAGCGCGCATCGACGCCTCGTCGCGCATGTCGCCGGTGACGATCTCGGCGTCGAGATCCGCGACGTTCGTGCGCGGGCTGGTCGGGCGCACCAGCACGCGCACCGCATAGCCTTTCTGCTGCGCAATGCGCGCGACGGCCGAGCCGACGAAACCGGACGCGCCGGTGACGAGAACGAGATCGCGGGAGGTATCAGTCATGCGTTTCCTTCAGGGCCGTGCGCGAGCGGCGCGGCGGTTGAGCGTCGGCGAGATTGTACGTGGTCGGCGTGCGCGGCGACGCAAGGCCGGCGCGTGTACGAAGCGGCCGACGCGACTACAATGCCGGGCTTGAATGCAACGGGAGGGCGACGCGATGAGCCGCAATGAACTGGACGAACGAATCGAGACCTACTACGTGCGGGTGCGCGGCGTCGTGCAGGGCGTCGGTTTCCGTCATGCGACGGTGCGCGAAGCGCATGCGCTGAAGCTGCGCGGCTGGGTCGCGAATCTCGAGGACGGCAGCGTCGAGGCGATGATCCAGGGCACCGGCGCGCAGATCGACCGGATGCTCGCGTGGCTGCGTCACGGGCCGCCGGCCGCGCGCGTGACCGAGGTGACGTTCGAGGAACGCCGGACCGAAAAGCGCTTCGAGCGCTTCCAGCAGCAGTAAGGCGGTACGACTGACATGACGGGGTATCCGGAAGCCGGGCGCGGCCTGATGTTGTCGGTGATGGCGTCGACGCTGTTCGCGCTGATGTCGGCTTACGCGAAACTGCTCGCGCCGCTCACGGGGCTCGACATCTTCGCGTGGCGCGTCTTGTGGACCGCACCGGGCGCGCTCGCGCTGGTCGCGCTGCGCGGCCGCTGGCCGGCGCTCGTCGAACTCCTCCGGCGCAGCGTGCGCGACTGGCGTTTGCTGATCGCGCTGCCCGTGAGCGCGACGCTGCTCGGCGTGCAGTTGTGGCTGTTCCTGTGGGCGCCGCTGCACGGCCGCATGCTCGAAGTGTCGCTCGGCTATTTCCTGCTGCCGCTGACGATGGTGCTCGTCGGCCGCTTCTACTATCACGAACGGCTCGACCCGCTGCAATGGGCGGCGGTCGCGTGCGCCGCCCTCGGCGTCGCGCACGAAGTGTGGGCGACGCGCGCGTTCGCGTGGCCGACGCTCGTCGTCGCGCTCGGCTATCCGCCGTATTTCGTGCTGCGCCGGCGGATCAACGCCGATTCGCTGGCCGCGTTCGCGGTCGAGATCGCGCTGCTGTGCCCGATCGCGTTCGCGATGGTTGCGACGAGCACGACGCGCGTCGGCAACCATCCGGTGTTGTGGGCCGCGCTGCTGCCGGGGCTCGGCGTGCTCAGCACGCTCGCGCTCGCGAGCTACCTGAAGGCGAGCCGGATGCTGCCGATGGCGCTGTTCGGGATTCTCGGCTACGTCGAGCCCGTGCTGCTCGTCGCGGTGTCGCTGCTGCTGCTCGGCGAGACGCTGAGTGTCGCGAAGCTCGCGACGTACGGGCCGATCTGGGTCGCCGTCGCGCTGACCGCGTGGCACAGCGCAATGCTGATGCGGCGCCTGCCCGCGCGCGGATAAGCTTCGGTCGCGGTGCGGCGGCAGCACGGATCGTGCCGCGCATCGCGCATCACACAAGCGGCCGAACAGCGGTCGAACGCATCGATGCTGGCCGCAAACTGGCGACGCGCTGACGTGGATCTGGCGGCGCTGCCCGCTTCGCGTCGAAGGTCTCGCGCTTGTAATCGAACAGAAGATTCGGTTGCACTTTGTTACTTAGGGTATCTCCGGATCGGCCATAGACTGGCCTGACCGACTTCCCTTCGTATGCAACTTTCCAATGAACGGTCATCTCCGTGCCTGGCCAGCCGGGTTGGCGCGATACGAGCATACGCGTATCGCCGCTGATCGCGCTCGCCTTCCCCTTTCCGATCCATGCCCCGGCGCCTGTCGCGCCGTCGTTGCGCAGGTGCGCTCATGTCGTTGAGCATGCCGCCTTCCGCCACGGTTCAGCCGTCGCGCAGCGGCCGCCTGATCGAAGTCGACTTCTTCCGCGGGATCGTGCTGTTGATGATCGTCGTCGATCACATCGGCGCGAGCGTGCTGTCGCGCGTGACGCTGCACGCGTTTGCGCTGTGCGATGCGGCCGAGGTGTTCGTCTTTCTCGGCGGCTTCGCGACCGCGAGCGCCTACGGTGCGATCGCCGAACGGCACGGCGCGCGCGCCGCGCAGCGCCGGTTCGTGCGCCGCGCGATGCAGATCTACCGCGCGTTTCTTGCGACGTCGACGCTGATGCTCGTCGTGTCGGCCGTGCTCGACCACTACGGGATCGATGCGCCGAACCTCGCGCTCGACGACGTCAGCGTGATGCTCGCGTCGCCGCTCACGGGTCTCGCCGAGCTGATGACGTTCCAGCGCCAGCCGTATCTCGCGTCGGTGCTGCCGATGTACGTGCTGTTCGCGCTCGCGTCGCCGGTGCTCGTGCCGTTCGCGCGCCGCCATCCGTGGCTGCTCGTCGCGTTCAGCGTCGCATCGTGGATCGCGGCGGGCTGGCTCGGCCCCGAGCTGCTGGACACCGACGGCTTCCGCTGGAGCTTCAACCCGTTCGCATGGCAGCTGATGTTCGTCGCCGGCGTGCTCGCGCGCTGCCAGCCGTTCTACCGGCGCATCGCGCTCGGGCGGTGGGGCGCCGCGGCGACCGGCGTCGCGTGCGCGGTCGTGCTCGGTTGCGCGAGCTACAAGCTGTTCTCGGGGCTGCCGCTGCCCGAAGGCGTGCTCAAGCGCGATCTCGCGCTGCCGCGCGTCGTGAGCTTCGCGGCCGTCGCGTGGCTGATGGCCGATTGGGTGCGCTACGGCTGGATCGCGCGGATCGCGCAGGCCGTGCGCCCCGTCGTCGCGGTCGGCCAGCGCGGGCTGATCTGCTTCGTCGCGGGCGCGGCGATCTCGCTCGTCATCGATTCGCTGCTGCATCCGGTCGCGAGCGGCGCCGAGCTGCGGCATATCGGCGTGGGTCTCGTGGCCGACGCGTGCGCGCTCGGGCTGATGATGGCCGTGGCCGGTTCGGGAACGTGGATCGCGCGGTGGCGCGGTGCGGCCGCGTGAGCGGCGCGGGAGGCGGCGCGTGCGGCACGGCATGTGCCGCGCGGCGTCAGTGAGGTGAGCCGATACGGGAGCGGGGGACGGCGGTTGCGTCGTCGGATTCTGCTTCGTCGCGTTCGTCCGGCGCCGGATCGTCGTGCTCCGCGAGTATCGCGTCGGCTTCGGCTGCGGCCCGGGCGGCGCGCACCGCGGTGCAGCGCTGCGCGTGCCGGATGTCCGACAGTATCCTCAAGAGCCGTGTTGTCTTGCTTTTCAAGGTCTTCTCCCGCCAGTGCGCATCTCGAGGGATGCGCTTCCAACCAGTGTAGGACGCGTTCGCGGGCCTGGCGGGAGAATGTGGCGTGCATGCCGCACGCCGAGGGATAGTACTTACTGGGCCGCGGCGACGGCCTGCTCCTGCAGCGCTTCCTCGCGGCGCTCTTCCACGCAGCGCTGATGCTGGCGCGACAGGCGGTTCATCAGCGGCAGCAGCAGCAGTGCGAGCAGCATGCCGATCGCGGCGAGCCAGCCGAGCTTCTCGAACAGCGACAGGTAGAGCGGCAGCGATTCGGTGGCCGGCAGTTCGTGCGACGGCATCTGCGCGAAGTTCGCGACGACGCTGCCGAGATACTGCGACACGCCCGTCGCGACGAAATACGCACCCATCATGAAGCCGCTCATGCGCGCCGGCACGTAACGGGCGATCATCGCGAGGCCGAGGCCGCTCACCAGCAGTTCGCCGAGCGAGTAGAGGCCGTAGCCCCACACCATGAACCACGACGACACGCGGCCGTCGACCGCGTAGCGGCCGCTGATCGTGAACACGAGGTAGCCCGCGGCGACCGCGCCGAAGCCGAGCGCATACTTCGCGGCGACCGGCAGGTCGCGGCCGCCCTTCGCGACCGCGTTGTAGATCCACACGAGCACCGGGCTCAGCAGCATGATCCAGATCGGGTTCAGCGCCTGGAACTGCGCGGCGCTCCACGTGAACAGCGTCGTGCCGAACAGGATGAAGCGCGGATCGACGTTGCGCAGCGCGAACAGCGTCAGCGACGTCGACATCTGCACATAGAAGATGAAGAACAGGATCACCTGGCCGATCAGCACGAGCGCCGCGATCAGGCCCGCGCGCTCCGAGCGCTCCGAGTTCGCGATCATGTACGCGAAGATCGCGAGGATCGCGAACGCTGCCGTCCACACGCTGGCGACCGCGAGCTGCTTGTGCTGCAGCACGTACAGCGTGACCAGCGCGAGCGCGACGCCGCCGAGGGCGACCGCGCCGAGGCGCTTCCAGCGGATCGGTTGGTCGTCGGGCTGCGAGCCGACATGCGCGAGCGTGCGGTGCATCAGCATGAAGTTGAGGATCGCGAGCAGCATGCCGCCGCAGCAGACCGCGAACGCGGCGTGCCAGCCCCAGTGATCCTTGATCCACGGCGTCGCGAGCATCGACACCGTCGAGCCGATGTTGACCGCCATGTAGTAGATCGTGAACGCGCTGTCGATGCGCGCGTCGTCGCCTTCGTAGATGCGGCGCACGAGGTTCGCCGCGTTGGCCTTGAACAGGCCGTTGCCGACGACGATCACGCCGAGCGACGCGTACATGTACGTCAGCTGATCGTTCGGTACCGCGAGCATCAGGTAGCCGGCGCACAGCACGGCCGCGCCGATGATCATCGTGCGACGGGCGCCGAGCACCTTGTCGCCGATCCAGCCGCCGATCGACGGTGCCGCATAGACGAGCGCGGTGAACGCACCCCAGGTCAGGTTCGCATGGCTGTCGGTGAAACCGAGCCGGTCGACCATGAAGAGGACCAGGAGCGCGGCCATGCCGTAGTAGCCGAAGCGCTCCCACATTTCGATGAGGAAGACCGTCGTGAACGATCGGGTTTGGGAAACAGGTGAATGCATCATCAATCTCGGTTGAAACGGACGCCACGGATCACGCGTCGTCTGGGGTCGAACTGGCGCCGGTGCGCGATGGGCCGGGTAGGCCTTGCGCTGGCGATGGAACAGTCGGGCGGTTAGCCCGGGCCGGGGCCGGACACCGCCTGATGAGGCGGGGAAGGGCTCCGACCGGCGCGCGAATGGTAACGTTCGCCGGTCCGGTGCGTCAGGTATGTGCCACTCAGGGAAACTCCCGATGTGGCAGCAGCTTTCAGGAACATTCGTCTCTTCATCTATTTGTAAGATTTTCTGCCGGCCCTCCGCAGATTCCCGGAGAGCCGCTTGCAGCTTGCCTGTGAAGCCGGCGAGTCTGGCAAGATAGCGCGTCGTTTCGCTCGCTTCGTGCCCTGTTTAGCGCACCAGGCTCAACACCGAAGACGTGTGCGAACGCGAAGATTAAGCTATATCAATCTAACTTAGTTATTTTCCATCAAACATTTTTTGACGACCACTTTTCGGCCTGCTATGGTTCCCCCCAATGAAAACTCGCGGTCAGCAGACGCTGCCGCCGCACTAGGCGGCAAGATTCGCGCGTTGCGCCAACGACTCAAGCGCACGCTCGACGAAACCGCTACCGCCGCGGGGATTTCGAAGCCGTTTCTGTCTCAAGTCGAGCGCGGGCTCGCGTCGCCGTCACTGACGTCGCTGGCCGGTATCGCGCACGCACTCGGCGTGACGGTGCAGTACTTCGTGGATACGCCGAGCGAGGAACGCTCGGTCTGCCGAGGCGAGCAGCTGCGCTTCTTCGGGTTTGCCGATTCGGCGAACCTGTTCGCGAGGCTGACGAACGTATCCGAAGGACGCCAGCTGGAGGCGATCCTCGTGAGAATGCCGCCGGGGCAGAAACGCTCGGAGGTGACGACCCATGCAGGAGAAGAGTTCCTGTATGTGATTGAAGGGGAAGTGTCGCTGACGCTGGAAGGCAAGACGTTCGTCCTGCAGGCCGGCGACAGTTCGCACTATCAGTCGACGGTCCCGCACAGCTGGGTCAACACCGCGAAGGTCGAGTCGGTGGTGGTCTGGGTCGGTACGCCGCGGCTGTTCTAACGCACAGGTATTCCTTCGTTTCCAAGACGGGATGCCTGTCGAAAGAAACGTAAGGAATACTAAAATGCAATACGAGAATCACGGGCCTCCTCAATCGCTGCACCCGTCAGCGTCTCACGCGTAATCCGCGGCATCCGCCGCGCGACGCTCACCGAACAAACTTTCTCAAGACTGCCACGATGAAATCCTTGCATGCCATGTCGGCCGTGCTGGCCGCGCTCGCCCTGACGACGCCCGTTGCCCACGCCGTTACCGTTCCGTCGAACGTCGCGCTCGCTCCTCAACAGGACCTGACGCGACAGGTGCCCGCCGAAGTCGAGTCGCTCGACCCCGCGCACATCGAATCGTGGACCGGCAACACGATCGGCCTCGACCTGTTCGAAGGGCTTGCCCGCATCGACGCGGCCGGCCAGGTCGTGCCGGGCGTTGCGCTGTCGTGGGAACGCAAGACGCCGCAGACGTGGATCTTCAAGCTTCGCCACGACGCGAAGTGGAGCAACGGCCAGCCGGTGACGGCCGCCGATTTCGTCTATGCGTGGCAGCGCCTCGTCGATCCGAAGACGGGCTCGAAATACACGATCCTCGTCGAGTTCGTGAAGAACTCGAAGGACATCATCGCGGGCAAGGCCGCGCCGACGACGCTCGGCGTGCGCGCGGTCGACCCGTACACGCTCGAGGTGACGACCGACGTGCCCGTTGCGTTCTTCCCCGAACTGACCGCGATGGCGCCGCTCGTGCCGGTGAACAAGGACATCGTCGCGAAGTTCGGCGACGCATGGACGCGCCCGGGCAACATCGTCAGCAACGGTGCGTACCAGCTCGTCGACTGGCAGCCGAACAACCGCATCGTCGTGTCGAAGGACGCGAAGTACTGGAACGCGCCGAAGGTCGTGATCAACAAGGTCACGTACCTGCCGATCGAAAGCGACGAAACCGCGATGCGCATGTACCAGGCCGGCCAGATCGACTACAGCTACTCGATCCCGTCGGGCATCTTCCAGCAGGTCAGCAAGCAGTTCGGCGGCGAACTGCGCCCGGGCCTGCAGCTCGCGACGTACTACTACTACCTGAACAACAGCGACGCAGCGCTGAAGGACAAGCGCGTGCGCCAGGCGCTGTCGATGGTGATCGATCGCGACGTGCTCACGTCGAAGCTCACGCAGGCCGGCGAGAAGCCGATGTACGGGCTGATGCCGAACGGCACGAAGGGCGTGCAGCCGTTCACGCCGGAATGGGCGTCGTGGCCGATGGCCAAGCGCGTCGAGACCGCGAAGAACCTGCTGAAGCAGGCCGGCTATTCGGACGCGAAGCCGCTGTCGTTCACGCTCACGTACAACACCAACGACCTGCACAAGAAGGTCGCGCTGTTCACGGCGTCGGAATGGCGCACGAAGCTCGGCGTCACCACGAAGCTCGAGAACGTCGAGTTCAAGGTGCTGATGAAGGAGCGGCATGACGGCAAGGTGCAGATCGCGCGCGACGGCTGGTTCGCCGACTACAACGACGCGATGACCTTCTTCGACCTGATCCGCTGCGGCAGCTCGCAGAACACCGTCGGCTACTGCAACAAGCAGGTCGACACGTTCGTCGAAGACGGCAACCAGAAGCTCGACGACAAGGCGCGCGCCGCGCTGCTCACGCAGGCGCACGACACGGCGATGAACGACACGCCGATGGTGCCGCTGTTCCAGTACTCGGCCGACCGTCTCGTGAAGCCCTACGTGGGCGGCTACTCGCTGAAGAACGTGATCGACATGCGTGCTTCGCAGGACATGTACCTGATCAAGCACTGAGCGGAGCGATCATGCTGGCCTACGCATTGAGGCGCACGTTGTGGGCGGTGCCGACGATCCTCGGCGTCATCACCGTCTGCTATCTGCTGCTGCATTTCACGCCCGGCGGCCCGTTCGATACGGAGAAGCAGCTGTCCGCGGCGACGCTCGCGAACCTGAACGCGAAGTACCACCTCGACGAGCCGCTGTGGAAGCAGTACCTGCTGTATCTCGGTTCGCTGCTGCACGGCGATCTCGGCCCGTCGTTCCGCTACGTCGACTGGTCGGTGAACGATCTCGTGAAGAAGGCGTTGCCCGTGAGTCTCGGCGTGGGCGGCGTGTCGATCCCGATCTCGATCGTGCTCGGCGTGCTGCTCGGCACCGTCGCGGCCGTGCGCCGCGACAGCGTGATCGACCGCTTCGTGATGCTGATCGGCAACTTCGGCAACGTCGTGCCGCCGTTCGTGCTCGGCCCCGTGCTCGTGTGGATCTTCGCGATCCTGCTGAAGACGTCGGCCGGCAACGGCTGGCTGCCCGCGGGCGGCTGGGGCGACGGCGGCTGGCAGTACCGGCTGCTGCCGATCGTGCTGCTGACCTTCATCAACGTGTCGCTGCTCGCGCGCGTGATGCGCGGCTCGATGATCGAGACGCTGTCGAGCAACTTCATCCGCACCGCGCGCGCGAAGGGCCTGCCGGGCTCGACGATCGTGCTGCGCCACGCGCTGAAGCCCGCGATGATGCCGGTCGTGTCGCTGTTCAGCACGGTCTGCATCACGTCGATCACGGCGGCCGTCGTCACCGAATCGGTGTTCGCGCTGCCGGGCCTCGGACAGCTCGTCGTGAACGGTGCAATCAATCGCGACTACACGCTGGTACTCGGCCTCGTCGTGCTGACGACCGTCTGCGCGGTGCTGTTCAACCTGCTGGTCGACCTCGCGTATGCGTGGCTCGATCCGCGCATCCGTTATTGAGCGAGGCACAGCGATGACTCCGACTACTCCTGTCGTCGGCCTGCCCGTGCAGACCGACTCGCCGCCGCGTTCGCGCTCGCCGCTCGCGCTCGCGTTCGCGCGCTTCCTGCACAACCGCGCGGCCGTGTTCAGCCTCGTGCTGCTCGCGCTGATCACGCTCGCGTGTTTCGTCGGCCCGTGGCTGCTCGCGGCCGATCCCGCCGCTAGCGACTGGGGCTCGATCAGCCTGCCGCCGACCTGGGCGAACCAGCACTGGTTCGGCACCGACGAGCTCGGCCGCGACCTGCTCGTGCGCACGCTGATCGGCGGGCGCGTGTCGATCGAGGTCGGCCTGCTCGGCACGCTCGTGTCGGGCCTGTTCGGCGTCGCGTGGGGCGCCACCGCGGGCTTCGCGGGCGGCCGTATCGACTCCGTGATGATGCGCATCGTCGACATGATGTACGCGATCCCGTACCTGCTGATCGCGATCCTGATGATGACCCTGTTCGGCCGCTCGTTCCTGCTGGTCGTGCTGACCATCAGCGCGTTCTCGTGGATCGACATGGCGCGCGTCGTGCGCGGCCAGACGCTGTCGCTGCGCAACCGCGAGTTCGTCGACGCGGCGCGCGCGATCGGCGTATCGCCGGCGTCGATCGTGCTGCGCCACGTCGTGCCGAACCTGCTCGGCGTGGTCGTCGTGTACGCGACGGTCTCGGTGCCGAACATCGTGCTGACCGAATCGGTGCTGTCGTTCCTCGGCCTCGGCGTGCAGGAGCCGATGACGAGCTGGGGCGTGCTGATCCAGGACGGCGCGCAGAAACTGGAATCGATGCCGTGGCTGCTGCTGGGCCCGGCCGTCATGCTGTGCGTGACGCTTTACTGCGTGAACTTCGTTGGCGACGGCCTGCGTGACGCGCTCGACCCGAAGGACCGCTGAAATGAAACGACCCCCACACTCACTTCGTTCGTTGCCCCCCGAGGGGGCGGTCAGCCTTCTTGGGGCGGCCCGGCGGAGGCTGACATGACCGCACTACTAGAAGTCGACAACCTCGGCGTGCGCTTCACGCGCAAGGACGCACCGCCGATCGACGCCGTGAGCGGCGTGTCGTTCTCGCTCGAAGCCGGCAAGACGCTCGGCATCGTCGGCGAATCGGGCTCGGGCAAGAGCCAGACCGTGATGGCGCTGCTCGGCCTCCTGGCCGGCAACGGCACGACGACCGGCACCGCGCGCTACCGCGGCGACAACCTGCTCGACATGGATACGCGTGCGCTGAACGCGGTGCGCGGCGACCGGATCGCGATGATCTTCCAGGATCCGATGACGTCGCTCAATCCGTTCCTGACGATCGAGCGGCAGATGACCGAGACGCTGCAGCTGCATCGCAAGCTGTCGCGCAAGGACGCGACCAAGCGCGCGATCGAGGCGCTCGAAACGGTGCGGATTCCCGACGCGGCGCGGCGCATCCGCATGTATCCGCACGAGTTCTCGGGCGGCATGCGGCAGCGCGTGATGATCGCGATGGCGCTGCTGTCTGAGCCGGAAATCCTGATCGCCGACGAGCCGACCACCGCGCTCGACGTGACCGTGCAGGCGCAGATCATCGACCTGCTGCGCGAGCTGAACCGCGAGCGCGGCACCGCGATCGTGCTGATCACGCACGACATGGGCGTGGTCGCCGGCCTCGCGGACGACGTGATGGTCATGTATGCGGGCCGCACCGTCGAACATGCGCCGGCCGACTCGATCTTCGCGGCGCCGTCGCATCCCTACACGATCGGCCTGCTCAACGCGCTGCCGCGCCTGACCGACGCGGACGATGCGCCGCTCGTCGCGATTCCCGGCAATCCGCCGATGCCCGGCACCGCGCCGGCCGGCTGCGCGTTCGCGAAGCGCTGCACGTATGCGGAAGAACGCTGCGGCGCCGCGCGCCCCGCGCTCGAAACCTATGGCGCCGTGGGCGCGGTGCGCGCGTGCCACCGGCCCGTGGCCGATCTGACGGGAGGACTGCGATGAGCGTCAATGAACGCCGCAATGGCGGCGCGACGGACGACACGCTGTTGTCCGTCGAGGATCTGAAGGTGCATTTCCGCGTGCCGCTCGGCGGCTATCCTTGGTCGCCGAAGGGCACGCTGCGCGCGGTCGACGGCGTGTCGTTCGACGTGAAGCGCGGCGAGACGGTCGGGCTCGTCGGCGAATCGGGCTGCGGGAAGTCGACGCTCGCTCGCGCGCTGATCGGCCTCGTGCCGATGACGGCCGGCACGGTGAAATGGCGCGGCGAAGCCGTCGCGCCCGATCACCTGCGCGGCAACGCGATGCGGCGCGAAGTGCAGATGATCTTCCAGGATCCGCTCGCGTCGCTCGATCCGCGCATGACGATCGAGCAGATCGTCGCGGAGCCGCTCGTCACGCACCAGCCGGGCCTCGGCCGCACCGAAGTGCGCCGCCGCGTGGTCACGATGCTGGAGCGCGTCGGCCTGAACGCGCACCACCTGCTGCGTTATCCCCATGAATTTTCCGGCGGGCAGTGCCAGCGCGTCGGAATTGCACGCGCGCTGATCGGCGAGCCGAAGCTCGTGATCTGCGACGAGCCTGTATCGGCACTCGACGTGTCGATCCAGGCGCAGATCGTGAACCTGCTGCGCGACCTGCAGCGAGAACTGTCGTTGTCCTATCTGTTCGTCGCGCACGATCTGGCGGTGGTGAAGGCCATCAGCCAGCGCGTGCTCGTGATGTATCTCGGCCGCGTGATGGAGTTCGGCACGCGGCATGACGTGTACGGCGTGCCGCAGCACCCGTACACGAAGGCGCTGCTCGATGCGGCGCCGACGCCGGAGCCGGCGCGCGAGCGTGCTCGCCGTCCGATGCTGCTGGCGGGCGAGATGCCCTCGCCGCTCAACCCGCCGTCGGGCTGTGCGTTCCGCACGCGCTGCCCGGTCGCGATCGACGCGTGCGCGCAGGATGTGCCGCTGCCGGAGGTTCGGCAGGGCTCGGCGGCGCGTGTCGCGTGCATCCGTGCGGGCGCGGCGTGATTTGAAGTAACGCAGCAAACATAACCAGGCAGGTCAACAGGGGCAGGTGCGGCGCGAACGATCTTCGCGTCGCGGGTACAGGCGCGTCCTTAGCCGGGCACGCCGGGGGACCGGGAGCGGATCGCAACCGGCGTGGACGATATCAACACAAGACGAGAATCACGATGAAAAAACAGAAGACGATCGGGACGGCATCGAAGATGCTGCTTGCATGGGGACTGCCGGCACTCGCAGGCGTCTCGCTGACGGGCGTCGCGCACGCCGACGACGCGGCCCCCGCGCCGCTGACCGTCGCGCAGGCCGCGCCGGCCGCCGGTACGGGCTCGAGCGTTGCGCAGGCAACGACCCCGAACGCCGTCATCAACGCCGAAGCGACCCAGGCCGTCGCGCCGGCGGACGCGGAGCCGTCGGCCCAGTCGAAGTCGAAGGGCTTCATTGCCGACAGCCATCTCGACTTCCTGTTCCGCAACTATTCGGACGTGCTCGACAGCAAGGGCGGGCCGCATCGCCACGCATGGGTCCAGGGCGCGATGGCGAACTTCGAGTCGGGTTATACGACGGGCCTGATCGGTATCGGCTTCGACGCATCGCTGTATGCGGCGCTGAAGCTCGACGGCGGTCAGGGCGCCGGCAGCATGGTGCACATCGCGAAGGGCGGCGGCGGCGGCAACCAGCTCGCGTGGGCCTACCCGGGCATCTACGACATCAAGGCGCGCATCTCGAACACGGTGGTCAAGTACGGTCTGCAGGCCGTCGACAACCCGTTCATGGAGCAGCACGACAACCGCGCGCTGCCGCCGACCTTCCTCGGCGCGACGATCGTCAGCAATGAATTCAAGAACGTGATGCTCGAGGCCGGCAGCTTCACGAAGACCGACGCGCGCGGCCACACGACGCTCACCAACCTGACCACGCAATACGGCGGCACGCGCATCAACCGCCTGTCGTATGTCGGCGGCACGTGGGATTACTCGCCGAACGGCGAAGTCGCGCTGTACGCGAACCAGGCCGACGACGTGTGGCACCAGTACTACGCGTCGGTGAAGCACAGCATCGGCAGCCCGCAGACCATCAAGTGGACGGGCTTCGGCAACGTCTACTCGACGCACGACACGGGCGATGCGCTGCAGGGCAAGATCGACAACAACGCATACAGCCTGTCGGTGGCCGCGCAGCACGGCCCGCACGAGCTGCTGCTCGGCTTCCAGCAGGTGCTCGGCGACCAGTTCTTCGACTACCTGAACGAAACGAACGGCATCTTCCTGACCAACTCGATGGACGTCGACTACAACGCGCCGCACGAAAAGTCGCTGCAGCTGCGTTACACGTTCTACGGCAAGGAAGCGGGCCTGCCGGGCTTCAAGGCGATGGTCTGGGGCGTGACGGGCTGGGGTGCGGACGGCAGCGCGGGCGCGGCGAGCGACCCGACCAAGTCGAGCATCTACTGGAGCAATGGCGCGCCGGTGCAGGGCCGTCACCACGAGTTCGGCTTCATCCCGTCGTACACGTTCCAGAGCGGCAAGCTGAAGGACACGAAGGTCACGTTCATCGCGATGTGGCACAACGGTTCGGCGCACTACTCGGACGCGACGAACCGCGAGTACCGTCTGGTCGTGAACCTGCCGCTGCACGCGTTCTGATCGAAGGGGGACGCTGGTCCCCCGCATTGCGCGGTGGCCGGCCTGCGGTCAGTGTGATCAGGCCGGCTTGTGCAACCCCGCGACCGGATCGTTCGCGGCGGGCATCTCTTCCACGAGCGACGCGAGCTGGCGGCCCGTATCGCGCCAAGCGTCGAGGCCGCCGCGCAGCGCGAGCGCATCGGTGAAGCCTGCGTCGAGCAGGCGCTTCGCCATCAGCGCGGCCGTCACTTCGTTCGGGCACGAGCAGTACACGACGAACTTCTGCGTGAGCGGATAGCGCGCGACGATGTCGCCGATCTTCCGATCGTCGGCGAATTGCGCGCCGGGAATCGTGAACGGGTCGAGCTTGCGGTGCTCGGGCGAGCGCACGTCGAGCACCACCGGCGCGGCGGCGTCGCGCAGCAGCAGGTCGAGTTCGTCGACGCCGATGCGCGCATTGGCGAGCTGGCGGATCAGCGCGCGGCGGCGCATCCAGCGCACGGCCGCATAGATCGCCAGCAGCGCGACGATGACCAGCAGCACCGCGCGGCCGAGGTGGCTCGCGCCGGCGAACAGCCAGTCGATCTGCCGGTAGAACACGAGCCCGGCCACCAGTCCGACGATCGTCCACAGCGCGGCGCCGAGCGCGTCGTAGCCGACGAACGTGCGATAGCGCGTGCCGAGCGCGCCGGCCATCGGCACCGACACGAGCGACAGCCCGGGAATGAAGCGCGCGACCGCGAGCACGCGCACGCCGTAGCGGCCGAAGAAGCGTTCGGTCTTTCTCACGCAGGTATCGCGCGACAGCGACAGCCGGCAGATCGTCTTCAGCGTCGTGCCGCCGTAACGCCGCCCGGCGACGTACCAGACGGTGTCGCCGATCAGCGCGCCGAGCACCGACAGCGCCACCACCGTCACGAGCTGCGAGCCGATCATCGCCGGATGCATCGCGGACATCGCGCCGAACAGCACGAGCGTCGGCATCGCGGGCACCGGCAGGCCGATTGCCGCCGCGAGCACGTTGGCGAAGACGAGAAGCGGCCCGTACTGGGCGACGAGGTCACGGAGCATGGCGGCTAGCCGAAAAGGAAATGCGTGGGCAGGAAACGCAGATGGGCCGATTATCGGCCATTTTCAAGACAGCGGCGGGGAATGACGGAAAGCGCCTGACGGCGGCAGGGGGATGTTGGTGAGCCGGCGCGTTGAGCGCGGCTCACCGTTCGAAATCAGGAGGACGTACGGACGAGCGATGCGGCGCCGTGGTTTTCGCCGGGCAGCTCGGCGCCGTGCGAGCGGATCGCCGCAATGAGTTCGGCCGGCGTGATCTCGTAGCGGACCTCGCGGTGGATGCCGGGCTTGCGTTCGTCGATCTCGATCAGCAGCACGCTCTTGCCGTCGCCGGTTGCTTCGAGCCGGAGCGAGCGCAGTTCGCGGCCGTCGGCCGGGTCGTGTTCGGTGAGCAGGGTCATTGCCCCGGATGAGCCGGTAGTGCGCATCGAACCTATCCTCGTGTCGTGGATGCCGTAGCGGCAAAGAGGTCTTTGTTGAATACAGCTTGACGGAGTTTAACGCGAACGGGCCGCAACACGGAGCATTTTCGTGAGGCGAAATGAGGGCTGCACCACCGATCCTTCTGATGTTTGAGCCCCGCTGGGCGGGCGTTTCAGCCGAATCGGGCGCGGCCGCGGCCGGTGTTTGGCCGACCTTCGCGGCCGCGCCGGCGCGGGCGGCGACACGCGGTGCAACGCGCGTCGCCGTGGTGGCGTCAGAAGCGGTCGGCAAGCCCCATCGCCGGGTCGCTGACCGAGTGGCGGCCCGTTTCGACGCGGCCGGCCACACGGCGCGAGAAGCTCGCGTCGCTGTCCGCGGTGACGACGAAGTCGTACCAGTGGCCGGTCGAGTCGAGCTGCCAGTGCAGCTCGGACTGGTCGCCGGCGCGTACCGTGACGGTCCACGTGGTGCCCGTGCCGTTGCCATTGCCATTGCCATTGCCATTGCCATTGCCGTAATGGTGACCCTGGCTGCTGCCGTTTTCGTTGCCGTGGCCATGACCGCGATCGTCGTTTCCGCCACGGCCGGACAGCGGCCCGTAGACCTGGTTCGACTTCACCGTGAAGCGCACCGTGCCGCCGCCGTCGTTGCGCAGCCGCAGGTGGAGGTTGCCGCTCGCGCCCGCATAGCCGACGCGAACTTCCGGATGGGGCGCGCGCGCGCCGGCCAGGCGGCTCAGGTCGCCGGTGAAGCGGCGGTGATAGCCGTTCGGGCCGAGCACCCACAGGTCATATTTACCGCCATTGTCGGCGCGCGCGGCCCAGTCGCCGTGCAGCGTCTTGCCCGGCTCGACGACATAGCGCTGCGGCACGCGCTCGAGGTGCAGCTTGTCGTAGACGTGAAACACGGCGGCGGCGCGGCCCCTGTTCGCGAACTTCAGCGTGACCGTGCCGTTGCCGGCATCGGCACGCGCGCTCGCATGCAGCTCGTACGGCAACGCGCGCGACGGGCGCACGCCGGTGGCCTGCGCGGGCAGCGCGGGCGCGACCGGCGGCACGATCTTCGGCGCGGCCTGCTGCGCGGCGCTCAGCGCGTCGACCTGGCTTTTTGTCGTATGGCCCGCGAGCGTCGGCAGCGGTTCGTTGTTCGGCGCGCGGAAGTTGAACGCGCTCGTCAGGTCGCCGCACACCGCGCGGCGGTACGCACTGATCTGCGGTTCCGCGACGCCGAAGCGCTTTTCGAGGAAGAGCAGCGTCGACGTATGGTCGAATACCTGCGAGTTGACCCAGCCGCCGCGGCTCCACGGCGACACGACCCACATCGGCACGCGCGGGCCCGGGCCGTACGGGCGGCCGTCGGTCGCCGGCTGGCTCGACGTGGCCGGCGTGAAGTCGTGGTATTCGACGGCGACGTCGGCGGCGGCCAGCGTATGGCCGCCCGCGAGCGTGCCGTCGGCGTTGCGCGACGGCACGGCCGGCGACGGCATGTGGTCGAAGAAGCCGTCGTTCTCGTCGTAGTTGACCAGCAGCACGGTCTTGCTCCACACCTCCGGGTTCGCCGTCAGCGCATCGAGCACGGCCTGCACGTACCAGCCGCCCTGCGCGGGGCTCGACGGTCCCGGGTGTTCGCTGTACGCGGACGGCGGGATGATCCACGACACCTCGGGCAGCTTGCCGTTGCGGATGTCGTCGCGGAACGATTCGAGAAAGCCGTACGGCATCGTGTTGCCGAACCCTTTCGCGAGCGGGCTCAACGGATCGTCGATCGCCGGATCGTAGAACGCGCCGGCGGCCGGCATCTGCTCGATCGCCGCGCGCCAGTGGCGAAAGCTCATCATCTCGTTGCAGCCGAAGTTGTCGATCAGGCTCTGGTAGACCTTCCAGTTCACGCCGGCCTGCTGCAGCCGGTCGGCGTAGGTGGTCCAGGTCCAGCCCTGGCTCGACGGGCCGATGTCGTTGCCGCCGTTGAACTGGTTGTTCAGCGCGGCGAGCTTCACGCGGCTGCCGTCGGCGGGGCTGATGCCGTTCGGGCCATTGGTGCCGCTCCAGTAGAACAGGCGGTTCGCGATCGTGCCCGTGTGCATCCCGCAGTGGTAGTGGTCGCACAGCGTGAACGCATCGGCGAGCGCGCGCTGGAACGGCACTTCCGCCGCGTCGAAATAGCCCATCGACAGCGGTGTCTTCGCGTCGGGCCAGTGGTTCATCCGGCCGTGATCCCACGCGGCCTGCGCATCGGCCCACGTGTGCGGCGTGCCGCCCGCGCGCTGCGCGTTGCCCTGGCTTGCGTCGAGGTGATACGGCGTGAGGGTCGTGGCGGGCGTCGACTTCGTGTACGTCTGGTAGAACGCGTCGCGGCCGTTCGGCGACGGCACCGCGAAGCGGTCGCCGTAGCCGCGCACGCCCTTGAACGTGCCGAAGTAGCTGTCGAATGCGCGGTTCTCCATCATCAGCAGCACGACGTGCTTGACGTCCTTGATGGTCCCCGTTTCGTGAAACGCGGGAATGGCGAGCGCGCGGCGGATGCTCGGCGGAAACGCGGACAGCGCGGCGGCGGCGAGGCCGGAAGTGGCGGTCTGCTGAAGGAATTTGCGGCGAGACGTCATGGCGTTCGGATCCTGTGATGGTGGGAGCGTTCGTGACTTCGTCTGGATGCGCCCGTGGGTCGTCCCCCCTGGGACGCATCCGCGATGCGTGTGCGTTCGAGTGCGTCGGCCGTGCGTGGCGGAGGTGCGCGCGTCGCGGCCGACACGCGGTGTCGCGCGGATGCATCGGCCGTCGTTGCGATCCTGGGCGGCGCCCAGTCTAGGGAGACGACATGACGTCGACGTGATGAAGAAATGACATCGCATGTCGTGGGCGTGACGTTGCATGCGCAACGATTCGTCCGGAAGCGACGCGTGATGGAAGAGGGTAAAGAATTACCGATCACTGCATGCCGGATCGGTCAGATTTTTCCGACTCGCGACCCGGGAGCGCGATCGCGTGTCGTTGCGGATACAACGGCATCGCGCGACGACGTGGCGCCCATGTTTCAAATGCGTGAAATCGGATAAGCTCGAAACGTTGCTGCGCGTGTGCGCAGTCCGCGCCGCTGGCGCGACTTTTCGGAGCCGGCCCACCCATGACCGACATCAGGATCCGGCACAGCGAGGCGCACGACGTCGACGCGATCCGGCAGATCGCCGCGCATCCCGCGGTGTACATGAATACCTTGCAGCCTCCGTTTCCGTCGCTCGAAAAATGGCAGCAGCGGCTCGAAGGCGCGCGCGAGCGCGGCGTGAGCCTCGTCGCCGAAATCGACGGCGCGGTGGTCGGCCATCTCGGCCTGCATCCCGAGCCGAATCCGCGCCGGCGCCACGCGGCAGGGCTCGGCATGATGGTCGACGCGGCCCGTCACGGGCGCGGCGTCGGCAGCCGCCTGCTCGCGGCTGCGATCGATCTCGCGGAAAACTGGCTGAACATCACGCGTCTCGAGTTGACCGTGTTTACCGACAACCGCGCGGCGATCGCGCTCTACGAGAAGCACGGTTTCCGGATCGAAGGCGAAGCGCCGGGTTATGCATTGCGCGACGGCGTGCATGCGTCCGTGTTTCACATGGCGCGGATCAAAGAGCGGCAATGAAGGGCCGGCCGGCGCGTGTGCGACGGATCGCGCGGCCACGATGCCGCGCGTCATATTCAATCGAGAATTCGTTCGTTTCCCGCCGGCTGCGCCCGTCGTATCGTTGAGCGATTTGCCGGTCGCTTCGGCAGGCGTTCGCTTTTGTTCGCTTCGATGCGCGCGCCATGCGTCGCGGCATTCCGGCGTGTGCGACGCCGCATGTCGGTGCGCTTCATCGCTTCATGGTCACCGTTTCGCGCGCCGCACCCTCCTGCAACCGTCTCTTTCAACGGAACCCGCCTCGATGAAAACCGCTCTCCGGAATCTGACTGCCGCCTGCCTGTTCGCCGCCGCGGGTGCGGCGTTTGCCGCTGCCGCGCCTGCGGGCGCCGCGGTGTCGAGCGCATCGCCTGAAGGCGCGCATCTGCCGCCGGGCATCGCGTGGCAGCACGGTGACGTCGATGCCGCGTTCGCGCTGGCGAAGCGCACCGGCAAGCCGCTGTTGCTCTACTGGGGCGCGGTGTGGTGCCCGTCGTGCAACCAGGTGAAGTCGACGATCTTCAGCCAGCAGGCCTTCAAGACCCGCTCGTCTTTCTTCGTGCCCGTGTATCTCGACGGCGATACCGAAAGCGCGCAGAAGCTCGGCGAGCGTTTCAAGGTGCACGGCTATCCGACGATGATCCTGTTTCGCCCGGACGGCACCGAAGTGACGCGGCTGCCGGGCGAAGCCGATCTCGATCGCTACATGCAGGCGCTGTCGCTCGGGATGACAGCCGCGCATCCGGTGCGGCAGACGCTCGCAAACGCGCTGAAGAACGGCGCGTCGCTGACGCCGGACGAATGGCGCCTGCTGGCCGACTATTCGTGGGATACCGACGGCGCGCTGCCGGTGCCGGCCGATCGCGTCGCCGAGACGCTGCAGTCGCTCGCGCAACGCGCGCGGGCGGCCGGCGCGAAGGCCGATTCGGCGCGATTCGCGCTGAAGTCGGCGGTGGTCGCCGCGTCGGACGATCCGGCGCAGGCCGGCGCGCTCGACAAGGCGGCGCTCGCCGATTCGCTGCGCACGGTGCTGCACGCTCCCGCGATGTCGCGCGCCGATTCGGACGTGCTGGTCGTGGCGCCCGCACGCGTGGTCGCGTATCTCGGCGGCGACGACGCGCAGCGCGCAAAGCTGCGCGGCGCGTACGACACGGCGCTCGCGCGCCTGTCGACCGACACCACGCTGTCGTCGATCGACCGGCTGATGGCGCTGCACGGCCGCGTACTGCTCGCGCGCGGCGACGCGCGCAAGGGCGCGCCGCTCGCTGCACCGGCGCTGGCCGACACCGCGCGCCAGCAGATCGCCGCGTCGGTGCAGCGCGCCGCCAATGCGTACGAGCGGCAGGCGCTCGTCAGCGAAGGCGCGGACACGCTGACCGACGCGGGGCTGTACGACGAGTCGGATGCGTTGCTGAAGGCCGAGTTGCCGCGTTCGTCCACGCCGTACTACTTCATGTCCGGGCTGGCCGCGAATGCGAAGGCGCGCGGCGACAAGGCCGCGGCGCTCGACTGGTACCGCAAGGCGTACGACTCGGCGAGCGGATCGGCGACGAAGCTGCGCTGGGGCGCGACCTATTTTGCGAATGCGGTCGAACTGGCGCCGGACGATTCGGCGCGCATCGAAGGGATTGCCGCGAGTGTGCTCGCCCAGGCCGACAAGACCCGGGACGCGTTCTACGGCGCGAACCTGCGCGCGTTGACCAAGGTCGTCACGCAGTTGAACCGTTGGCGCGGCGGCGGCGCGCACGATGCGTCGGTCAGGTCGGTCGTGAAGCAGTTCGACGGCGTATGCGGGAAGCTGCCCGCGGGCGATCCGCAGGCAGTGGCGTGCGCGAAACTGATCCAGCCCGTGAAGGCGTAACGACGCGCGGTCGCATCGTCGAGCGGGCCGGACGATCGATTACTGGCCCGACTCCGACGACGCGCCGCGATCGCTGCCGTATCCGGCGTCGTGCTGACGGGCAATCTTCGCTTCCGCGGAAACGATGCTGGCCGGATAGAACCAGTCGCTCGACTGGAAGCCGGCCTGCTTCAGCGCCTTGACTTCGGCGCGGACCTGCGCGCGTGTCAGCGGCTGGTTCGACTGCGCCTGCGCGGCGAGCGGGGCCGACACGGCCAGGGCAATGGCAACGGCATGGATCAGGCGCTTCATGGTCGGGACCTCCAGGATTCCGGTGAATCGCGGCGCTGCGTTCGTCGAAGCGCCGGGCGACGTTGGAACCAGTGTAGGCCGGGGCGGGCGCGCGAAAAATGCGATCGCGCCCAACGCAGTGTTTTGTTGCGGGCAACAATGGTTGGGCGGTGGCGGGCGATACTGGATGGCGGCACGGCGGCCCGGGTGCGACGCACGCGCGCGGTGGTGCGGAGCCGACCGGGTCCGGCGAGCGGGGAATTGAAATCGGACCGGATGCGAGTTCCGGAATCCGTTCCGGTTCGCATGCGGTCCGATCGTGAAAGGCAGGTCGGGTTTGAAGCGGCCTGCTGCGGCGATGCGGCAGGCCGGGAGGCGGCGTATGGAACGCCGTCTCGTGCAGGTGCTTACACGAGCCCCGTCGTGTAGTACACGGCGATCACGAAGAACACCGCGAGCGTCTTGATGACGGTAACCGCGAAGATGTCGCGATACGACTCGCGGTGCGTGAGGCCCGTCACCGCGAGCAGCGTGATCACCGCGCCGTTGTGCGGCAGCGTGTCCATGCCGCCGCTCGCCATCGCGACGACCCGGTGCAGCACGTCCAGCGGAATGTTGGCGGCCTGCGCGCCCTTGATGAACAGGTCCGACATCGCGGCGAGCGCGATGCTCATGCCGCCCGACGCCGAGCCGGTGATCCCCGCGAGCGAACTGACCGACACGGCCGCGTTGACGAGCGGGTTCGGAATGCTCTTCAGCGCATCGCCGACGACGAGGAAGCCCGGCAGCGCGGCGATCACGCCGCCGAAGCCGTATTCCGACGCGGTGTTCATCGCGGCGAGCAGCGCGCCGCCGACGGCGGCCTTCGAGCCGGCCGCAAAGTGGTCGCTGACGCGTTTGAACGCGGTCAGGACGACCAGCACGATGCCGAGCAGCAGCGCGGCCTCGACCGACCAGATCGCAACGACGGTCTTGATCGACGTCGTCACCGGCGTGTGCACGCCCGGCAGCACGTCCGGCGCGACCGTGTACGACGCGGCGCCGTACCACTGCGGGATCAGCTTCGTGAACGTGAAGTTCGACACGCCGACGAGGGCCAGCGGCAGGATCGCGAGCGCGGGATGCGGCAGCGACGTCGTCTCGACGCGCTCCGGCTCGTTGACGAGCGACGTGCCGTAGCCTTCGCCCTTCGCCATCGCCGAGCGGCGGCGCCATTCGAGATAACTGAGGCCGACGACGATGATGAACAGCGAGCCGATCGTGCCGAGCGCCGGCGCGGCCCAGGCGGTCGTCTTGAAGAACGTGGTCGGGATGATGTTCTGGATCTGCGGCGTGCCGGGCAGCGAATCCATCGTGAACGAAAACGCGCCGAGCGCGATCGCGCCGGGCATCAGCCGCTTCGGGATGTTGCTCTGGCGATAGAGTTCGGCCGCGAACGGATAGACCGCGAACACCACGACGAACAGCGACACGCCGCCATAGGTGAGCAGCGCGCACACCGCGACGATCACCGCATTCGCGCGCGAGCGGCCGATGTAGCGGATCGCCGCATGGACGATCGACTCGGAGAACCCGGACAGTTCGATCACCTTGCCGAACACTGCGCCGAGCATGAATACCGGGAAATACAGTTTGACGAAGCCGACCATCTTCTCCATGAAGATGCCGGAGAAGACCGGTGCGACGGCGGCGGGTTCGGTCAGGAGCACCGCGCCGAGCGCGGCGATCGGCGCGAACAGGATCACGCTGTAGCCGCGATACGCGGCGAACATCAGGAACGCCAGCGCGGCGAGGACGATCACGAAAGACAAGGGAGTCTCCTAATGGCTTTGATTGTTGTTCGATCGCGCGATGCGTCGCGGACCGGCTCAGGTTCGTGCAGGTTTCGTGCCATCGGCCGGATTGCGCCGCCGGACATGGGTCCGCCGGAGGCCGGCGGGCCCGCGCCGGCCTATGTCTGACGATTCTACAGAAAACGTCTCCATCGGGAGACGATATGGCCGTTCGGCCAGCCCGTGAAATCGTACAGGGCTTTCCCCGACAAGGCGTTGCGGCGTGTCTCCAGAATGAGATAATCCGTCTCGTTCCGGAGACATCCGGCCGAGGATACACGGAGACGACGACACGATGATGAACGACTGGGTCCGCCTGCCCGTCAATTACGGCGACGTGCTGCGGCGTGCCGCCGAGTCGCTGTTCCGGACCTTCGAGGATTCGAGCGCGGGTACGGTGGTCGTCGATCGCGACGCGCGTGTCGTGTGGATGAACGAGCGTTACGCAGCGCGCTTCGGTTTCGCCGATCCGCAGCAGGCCGTCGGTCTCGACTGCGAGACCGTGATACCGAACAGCCTGATGCGCGAGGTCGTGTCGACCGGGCAGCCGATCCTGCTCGACATCATGGAGACGGGCCGCGAGCCGCTCGTCGTCACGCGCCTGCCGCTGAAGAACGAGGCCGGCGAGACGGTCGGCGCGATCGGCTTCGCGCTGTTCGACCAGTTGAAGACGCTCACGCCGATCTTTTCCCGCTACGTACAGCTTCAGCAGCAATTGATCGCGACGCAGCGTTCGCTTGCGCAGGCGCGCCGCGCGAAATACACGTTTGCTAGCTTCGTCGGCACGAGTGCCGCAAGCCTCGAAACCAAGCGTCAGGCGCGGCGAGCCGCGCAGGTCGATTCGCCGGTGCTGCTGCTCGGCGAGACGGGCACCGGCAAAGAGTTGCTCGCGCACGCGATCCACGCGGCGTCGGCGCGTGCGCTCCAGCCGCTCGTGACCGTCAACGTCGCGGCGATTCCCGACACGCTGCTCGAAACCGAATTCTTCGGCGCGGCACCCGGCGCGTACACGGGCGCCGATCGCAAGGGGCGCGTGGGCAAGTTCGAGCTGGCCGATCGCGGCACGCTGTTTCTCGACGAGATCGGCGACATGCCGCTGCCGTTGCAGGGCAAGCTGCTGCGTGTGCTGCAGGACAAGGAGTTCGAGCCGGTCGGCTCGAACCGGATCGTGCGCGCGGACGTCCGGATCATCGCCGCGACGTCGGCCGACCTGCCGGCGCTCGTGGCGGCCGGGCGTTTTCGCGCGGATCTCTATTACCGGCTGAACGTGCTGACGATCCACGCGCCGCCGTTGCGCGACCGGGCGTCCGACATCGCGGCGCTCGTGTACGCGACGCTCGAGGAGCTGGCCGCCCAGCACGGACGCGCCGCGCACTGCGAGCTGACCGACGATGCGCTGCGGATGCTGTGCGCGTATCCGTGGCCGGGCAACGTGCGCGAGTTGCGCAATACGCTCGAACGCGCGCTGATGCTGTCCGATCGCTCGGTGATCGATGCGCGTGCGCTTGCGCCGTTCCTCGGGCCGGTGCGCGTATCGACGGACGGCGCATTGCTGGCGCAGCGGGTTGACGCATCGGCGGTCGAGCGGCGCGCGGGCGATGCGCCAGTCGCTTTGTATGCCGATGCCTTGGCGGCGTGGGAGCGCCAGTTCCTGATCGATGCGCTGGCGGCCTGTGACGGGAAGGTCGTCGAAGCGGCCGCGCGCATCGGGATTGGCCGCGCGACGCTGTACAAGAAGCTGGCGGCGCTGGGAATCGACCGGTAGGCCGATCGGCGATGCCGATGCGGTCGGACGTGAAGCATCGAACAGGAGATCACGATGAAGCGGATCGGCATCGCAGGGTGGCTGACCATGTTGCTGGCGACCACCGCGCTCGCGCAGTCCGGCGACGCGGACGCGCCCGAGGCGCGACGCAACTGGTACAACGATCCGTTCGTCGCGCTGTCGCGGGACCTGGCCGAATGCCCGTTGCCGCTCGGCCCGTGGATGACCCGGGCCGAGATGACGGACGACGCGCATTACCGCGCCGAACGCGGCACCACCTGCTGGCTCGCCCACCGCTGCACGAAGCCGAACTCGTATATGTACGACGCGCCGATCGCCGACGCTGCGAAGGCGCACTTCGCAGGCTCCGATCACCTGCATGGCACGAGCCTGTGGATCACCGTGCAGCGGCGCTTCATTTATGTCGAAGGATGCGCGGATCCGGCGTTCGATCGCCAGGCGCTGCAACGCGAACTCGAGGCGCTTCCGGACGTCGAGCAGGTTTTCGTTCGCATCACCGACGATCCGCGCCGGAGCTTGCCGTACAAGGCGCGCGGGCAACCTGGCCGCACGCCGAACTGACGGCTGGCGGGCCGCGCATGGCATACTCGCGACATTCAAAAAAAGGTTGACGGGAACAACAATGAAACACATGCTTGCGTCGGTCTGTCGGTGGCCTCGGGCGGCCGGATTGTTGGCTCTGGTTGCAGGGCTCGGCGGGTGCGGTGGCAGCGCGCCGCTGTTCACTTCAGACGGGCGTCCGACTACGCAGGTGCAATGCACCGGCAGCGACTGGAGCAATTGCACGGACAATGCCCGAGCCATCTGCAACGGGGATTTCGAAGTGCTCCAGCAATCGACCGATGACGCCACGCGCAACCTTCTCTTCGCATGCAAGAAGAAAAGCGGTTATTGATCCCGAAATGACCGGCTGAGGAAACCACGATCGGGCGAAGCGCTTTTCTGTTTGCTTAGAGTCACCTATTTTTCACGAATAACACTCACGGAGTCCCATCCATATGGCGACCTACAGGCAACTGAGCGTGCAGCTCGAACGGCTTCAGCAAAAGATCGACAAGGAACGCGAAAAAGCGATTGCCGATGCGATTGCCGATATCCGCGCGAAAATCGACGAATACGACATTACGCCGGAAGAGCTCGGTTTTCGTCCGCCGGGGGCTGCCGCTGCCGTGAAGCCGAAGCGTACGTTGCCGCCGAAATACCTGAACCCGAAGACGGGCGAAACCTGGAGCGGCCGCGGGCGGGCGCCGGCGTGGCTCGGCAAGAATCGCGGGCGTTTCCTGATCAAGGACTGACTCCCGAAAATCCTCACCTTTCGTGTGCTGACTGACGGTGCGAACGGCCATGCGGCCGTCGCACCGTTTTGTTTTTGTGCCGCCGCCACGCGATTCCCGCTGACGAATTGAAGTGCAATGCAGCGCGATTAACGGGTCCCGTTTTGCGAATTCGCCGCGATCCGGCTTCATATCGCGGCGAATTCCGGTAAACAACCGTGCAATTGCGCAATGCATGTGCATTGGCATTCGCAATTTCCGCGGTGCACGCGCGCCGCGGATTCCCATCACCTTTCGCGTGTTTGCGCGTTGCGTCGTGCCGTTCCCGAAGATACTCACCATGGCTCCTGTAAATCCTCACCTTTGAGGAAGCGGCCGCAGCGTCGCGCCGCGTTGCCTGCGCCGTGCGTGCTATGCGAATGTGTGCGGCCGGCGTGCGACGATGCCGGGCCGCGCTTGTGTTGCAGGTCCATGGTGCGAGCGTTGACGCCCGTCGGATAGTCAGCCGTTCGGCATATAGGCAGCCGCATGCGCTTCGCCTATGCTTGGGGTTCGCGTCGATCGGCGCACGGCCTGTCCGGCCGCATGCCGATCGGGTCGTCTTTCGTTACCGCAGGGAGCCGATGTGACCGTTCGCCATCTCGATGCGTTGTTCCAGCCCAAGTCCGTCGCGGTCGTCGGCGCGTCATCGCGCGCGGGCAGTATCGGCGCGATGGTGTGGTCGCGCGTGCTCGGCGGTGCGTTCCAGGGGCCTGTGTGGCCCGTCAATCCGAAATATCGCGAGTTGAACGGGCATGCGGTCGTCTCCGATGTCGACAGGCTGCCCGCACCGCCGTCGGTTGCCGTGATCTGCACGCCGCCTGCGACCTGGGCCGGCATCGTGCGCAAGCTCGGCGAACTCGGCACGCGTGTCGCGGTGATTGTCGGCGAGGCGCGCACGGATGCCGATCGCGCCGCGCTCGATCGCACGCTCAAGGCGGCGAAGCCGTTCGTGCTCCGTATCGTCGGGCCCGGCAGCCTCGGCGTGCTGTCGCCCGCACGGCATGCGCATTTCGGCGCGCCGGCCTATACGGCGCGATCGGGCGGCGTCGCGTGGGTGTCGCAGTCGAATGCGCTGACGAACGCGGTGCTCGGCTGGGCCGATGCGCGGGGTCTCGGCTTTTCGCATGTCGTCGCGCTCGGCAGCGAGTCCGACGTCGATGCGGGTGACGTGCTCGACTATCTTGCGAGCGATCCCGGCACGCGCGCGATCCTGCTCGAACTCGATACCGTGCGCGCTGCGCGCAAGTTCATGTCGGCCGCGCGCGGCGGCCGCACGCAACAAGCCGGTGCTCGCGTTGCGCACCGGGCGCGCCGATCCAGGCGACGCGCTTTATACGGCGGCGTTCCAGCGCGCCGGGGATGGTGCGCGTCGATGCGCTCGACGATCTGCTCGACGAGATCGAGACGCTCGGCGTCGGCCGCGTCACGGCACGTGGCGCGGCGACGCTCGTGACGAGCGATGCGGGCGTCGCGAAACTCGCGGTCGATGCGGTCGCCGAGGTGCGCGTCGTGCTGGCCGACTGGTCGCCCGCGGCAACGTCGGCCGTGTCGGCCGCGCTGCCGCATCTCGCGGTGCCCGGCAATCCGCTGACGCTGGGCGACGATGCGCGCCCCGAGCACTTTGCCGCGGCGATCAAGGCGCTCGCACCGTTCCCGCAAACGGGCGCGCTGTTTCGTCGTCCATTCGACTTCCCACAGCGCGCCGGCCGATTCGGTTGCGCGCACGCTGATCGAATCGCGGCAGTACGCGCATCGCGGCATCCTCGCGTGTTTCTTCGGCGCGGTCGACGCGGCGAACGCGCGATGCGCTGCACGCGAACGGTATTCCCGTGCACACGACGCCGCAGCGGCTCGCGCGCGCGTATGCGCGTCTCGTCGACTACAGCCTCGGGCGGCAACTGCTGATGCAGACGCCCGAGGGTACGCCGCTGCAACCGGCCCGAGTGCGTTGCATCCGCGCAGGCCGACGCGCGCCGGATGGTCGAAGCCGGCCAGCATGAACTGGCCGGCGAAGCCGCGCTGCGCTGGCTGTCCCATTTTGGCCTGCAGGGCGAGCAGGCCGTTGAGCCGGCCGGTACGAAAGTCGTCGATGTCACGGTCGACATGTACGACGATGCAAACTTCGGTCCGGTGTTTTCGCTATGCCGTGCCGCCTGCGGACGGCGTATCTGCGCCGTTCGTCGTCTACGGCCTGCCGCGCTGAACACCGTGCTCGCCCGCGCGGTGATGGAGCGCTCGCCGTATGCGCGCAGTACGCCCATCGAGCCGACGCTCGACGCGTTGACGGCGCTGTCGCAGGTCGTCTGCGACGTGCCGCGAAGTCGTTGCG